>JASHOV010000407.1 GCA_030038495.1 Streptosporangiaceae bacterium | reverse complement strand
AAGCGCTGCGCACATGGCCGGATCGCACGCGACGATCGCGGACCTGCTGACCTGGCTGGCCACCCAGGCTGCGGCGGCGAGCCGCACCCGGCCGGCGGTCGTAGCCGTGCTGCCGGGCCCGGCGCCCGATGCGCCGCCCGGAGGGTCGGGGGTGGTCCTGGCCATAGCCGCGCCGATGCTCGCGATCGTGAGAGCGCAGAGCCCCAGCCCGATAATCGCGGGCAGCAGCACCGATCGTCGTCGCAGCACGCGGCCGATCCGCAGTATCCGGTCGATCGGCAGCACGCGGCCGATCCGCCGCCGTCCCTGGCCGCGGTCGGCTCGCGTCGGCGCTGGCCGCGATGGGGCGGCGGCCGACGATGGCGCAGCCGACGGTGGTGCCGAGGACGGCGACGCCACGGGCGTTGGTGTCGAGGACCGCGACGCCACGGTTATCACCGGCGCGGCCGGTGCGGTCGGCGTGACGAACGCCGGGCCGGGCGCAGCTGTCACCGCGGCGGCCCGCCGGTCGGCCGCGCCGGACCGCTTGTAGTGCCGCTCGGCCCGGCGGTAATCGCCCTGCGCCTGGGCCAGGACTCCGAGGCTGTGCTGGCCCCTCGCGACCCCGCGATAGTCACCGAGCAGCGCGAACATCTGCACCGCGCCCGCGTAGCACCGGTATGCCTCGCCATGATCGCCCCGTACCTGATGGATCGCGCCCAGTTCGTGCAGCCAGGCTGCGCGGCCCGCGGATCTGGTCGGCAGCAGGTCGAGCGTCGACTGGACCAGTTCGGCCTCCCGTGCCAGGTCGCCCCAGGCGTGCAGTTGCGCGCAGACGTCACGAGTAATCTCGCTGCCCTGCTCAAAGTCCCCCGCGCTGAAGAGGTGATACCTGGCCTCCAGCAGGTCGTTGAGGTCGGATCGGCGGTCCTGCGGCCACGCGGCGGCCCGCCACTGCCAGTAGTCGGCTGCCCGGCGGTGCGCCGAGACGAGCTCGGTCCCGCGTCCTGCGGTCACAAGCCGGGTGTGTAACTCGCTCGCGAACCAGGGCTCGACCTGCCAGCAGCCGCCGGGGTCGGGCTGACTCCCCGCCAAGGTCAGCAACATGCCCGCGCTCACGCACTCAGTCAGCAGATCGGCGAGCTCAGAAGGCGGCTGATAGGGCGCAGTGGGGCCGCGGCTGCCCGGCGCTCGCGCGGCGGTCCAGTCGTGCTCTCCGAGCTGGAACGCGATCGCGTTCCTGTCGAACGGCTTGCGGTACACCGAGACGGCGACGAGCAGCAACTCCGCGCGCTGGCCGGGGCCCTCGATGAGCGGGGCCGGGGGAATGGCAGCGGAATCCTCAGCGGCCGACGGCCGCGGGCGGTCAGAGCGCTGACCCTGCGCCTCCGGTGACGCGCAGTCACCATCAGCCGAAGCAGGCCTTTTAGCTAGCAATATGCCCTCTTCACCGTAATCGGGCTCAGCCGTACTGAGGATATATAGCATGGGCCACGCTGATGAGTCGGCATTTCTTCACAACGAGTAATGCGATGACGCCGAAGTGTCGCCGAACTGGCAAACGGCAGGCATTACCGGCCCGCCCCTCTGGACGCATATCGGCACGTTTCAATAATGAACAGCCTAATTTCAATCCCGCCGTTACTCTCGGCAGTCATCCGGCGGGCGGGAGAATACGATGTCGCGCTAATAGCCGGGATTCGCACGATTTCCGAGCGCAGGAGCCCGGCCCAGGTCAGCATGCGAGAGGCGGCCCCTGGACGGGACCGCCTCTCACTGGTTTTCGCTAGCTAGCAGCTATGCGTGCTGAAACCGGCCGACTCGGCCGGGCCTGGTCAGAGCGGACGGACCTGCTCAGCCTGCGGGCCCTTGGCGCCCTGGCCGGCGGTGAACTCGACGCGCTGGTTTTCCTGCAGGCTGCGGAAGCCGTCAACCTGAATCGCGGAGTGGTGCACGAAGACGTCGGCGCTGCCGTCGTCCGGGGCAATGAAACCATAGCCCTTGTCGGCGTTGAACCACTTCACGGTGCCCTGAGGCATGTGCCTTCTCCTACTGGGTGAATCTCCGGGATCCACGGACGAGGATCCTGGGTCGCCACGGCGTAATGCTCGTGCTCCCGGCGAACACAGTCCGCCGCGAGTCGGCCGCACGCGCCGCGTACGCAAAATACGAATGCAACCACGTCTATCAAACACCATCCCGAGCACTTGGGGGTCACGCTCTGGCCGACTTGCTGCCGCCACCCGAGGGCCTCCGCGCTGGCCGGGGTCCGAAATCCCTTTGTACGCCTGGCATCCCCGCGTCCGGCCGTCGTGCCGGCAGCCTGAAAAAAGCCGGCGAGACTGCGCGGCGGCCGGAATCTGTTTATCCAGATAAAGATGGAATGATGGGGGATCAGGCGGCCTGGAATGCACTGCCAAGACAGCTAGGAAAGAGGGCTAGCCATATGATCTTATAACACGGTATCACAGCTATTACGGGCCGAAACGAGCGGCGATGCCGTCGAGCAGGCATTCGAGGCCGAACTCGAACCGCGCGTCCATCGTCTCGGGGGCATCCGGGTCAATGTTCTGGTCGAGGAACCCGACGAACCGCGGGAACAGGCCGGTCGCGTCCAGCCGGTCCCGCCACTCGGCGCGCAGTCGCTCCGCGTCCCCCCCGAACTCCTCGCTGGCCGCGCGCTCCGCGTCCCGCGCCCTGATCTCCTGGGCTTCGCGCAGCACGGCCCCGCTCACGTAGGTATTCACCGACTCGAGGATCTGCAGCCTGGTCTCGTAGTCCCGCGCGGCGGTTTCTAGCATCTCGAGCGCGCGGTCCATGGCCAGCATGGTGGTTGGCCCGAGCGGCGGGCGACCGCCGACGAAGTCCATCAGCCACACGTGCCGGCGCAGCATTCCCCTGCTGCTGACCGCGAACGCGCGCAGGTCGGACCGCCAGTCGCCGGATGGCTCGGGCACCTCGACCTCTGCCATCAGTGCGTCGCGCATGAGGTCGAGCAGGCGCTCCTTGCTCGACACGTGCCAGTACAGCGACATCGTGCCGGATCGGAGAACCTGGGCGATCCTGCGCATGCTGAGCGCCTCCGCCCCCTCGGCGTCGGCGATCGCGATGGCCGCGTCGACTATCTCTTCCCTGGACAGCCGCTGACGCTGCGGCGGGCGGCGCTTGGCGTCCTGGAAGAGGTCGCGCCGCTGCTGGTCCCGGCGGTCTGCCCTCGACTGACCGGCAGGTCGAGACGCATCGCCGAACGGCGGCCATAGGTCGTCGGGGTTGCCGGCCCACCCGTGCCA
>JASHOV010000406.1 GCA_030038495.1 Streptosporangiaceae bacterium | reverse complement strand
TCTCCGCCATGCGCGGAGTCGGCCGGCCCGACCGCGGGCCGAGCATGACCGACTTGGTGACAATTGCGCCGATCTTGGAGACGTCCATGAACTGGGCCAGTTCACGCCCGGCCCCGGCGCAGCCGGAGGCGGTCATGATCGGGTTCGGCAGCTCGACGTGTCCGAGCCTCGTGCGCAGGTCAACCGGCATGGCCGTGCCTCCGGTCAGTCCCGTCCGCCCCGTTGCCGCTCGCCGTGCCAGCCGCACGCCGGGCCCGCGGCTCCCAGCCGGGCGCGCCGAACGCATCAAACGGAATCGTGCCCACGTCATCCCAGCGGACCTGCTCGCCGCGGAACACCGGCCCGTCGACGCACGAGCGCGTCATCCTGGTGATCCCGTCGCTGCCGATGACCGGCAGCACGCACGTCATGCACACCCCCACGCCGCAGGCCATCGCCTCTTCGACCGCGGCCTGGACCGGAATGTCGTACCGCCCCGCCAGCACGGTTATCTGCCGCAGCATCGGCATCGGCCCGCACGCGTAAATGACGTCGGTGCGGGCCTCGTGAATGACCTGGTCGAGCAGGTCGGTGCACAGGCCGCGGGAGCCGAGCGAGCCGTCCTCGGTCGTGATCGTCGCGGTCCGGCCGGTGCGCCGCGCCGTGAGCGCGCCGAACACGCGGTCGCCGCTGGCCGCGCCGAGCAGGAAATCGATCTGGCAGCCGCGCTCCCGCAGCTTGTCGGCCAGCGCGAACAGCGGAGCGCTGCCGTACCCGCCGCCGATCAGCAGGCAGCTGGCCGGATCACGCGGCAGCGGGAACGGGCGGCCGAGCGGCCCGGTCACGTCGAGGACGTCCCTGGCCCGGCGCTCGGCAAGCCAGCGGGTCCCCCGGCCGTGCACCGCGAACACGAACTCGACAGTGCCGCCGTGATCGGGCCGCACGTCGTGAATCGAGAATGCCCTGCTCAGCAGCATTGAAGTATCCGGGCCGCCGACTGCCAGCGTGATGAACTGGCCCGGCCGGAACCGGGCCGCGATGGCCGGGGCCACCAGCGTCATCGCGTAATAGGCATCTACCCGGCGTACCGTCAGCACGGTCCCGCGCACCTGCACGGGGCCTGCCTGGGCTTCCATGTCGCCAGTCATAATGCCGTTCCGTGCTCTGCCGCTGGCCGGGCGCCGCGCAGCCGCGCCGCATGCTCCTGTAGCGACCGCACCCCCACCTCGCCCCTGTTGATGGCCTCAATGCCCTGCACGGCGGCCGACAGGCCCTGCACGGTCGTGATGCACGGGATGCCGCGGCGCACAGCCGCCGTCCGGATCTCATACCCGTCCCGGCGGAAGCCCGACTGGCCGGGCCCGCCGAACGGCGTGTTCACAATCAGGTCGACCTGGCCGGCCAGGATCCGCTCGACGATTGTCGGCTCGCCGTCCGGACCGCGGCCTTCGCTGTGCTTACGCACGATGGTGGCACGAACGCCGTTCCGGCGCAGAACCTCCCCCGTGCCGCGAGTCGCCCAGATCTCGAAGCCGAGGTCAGAGAGCCGCTTCACGGGGAAGATCATGTGGCGCTTGTCCTTGCCGGCCACGGTGACGAACGCCCGGCCCTTGACCGGGAGGGCGCCGTAGGCCGCAGCCTGAGACTTCGCATACGCCGTGCCGAACACCTCGTCGATGCCCATGACCTCTCCGGTCGAGCGCATCTCCGGGCCGAGGAGCGTGTCGACGCCCTCGCCGTGCTTGTCGGCGAACCGGTTGAACGGCAGCACCGCCTCCTTGACCGCGATCGCCGCGTCCAGCGGCAGCGTCCCGCCGTCGCCCTCGGCCGGCAGCATCCCCTCGGCCCGCAGCTGAGCGACGGTCGCGCCCAGCATCATCCGGGCCGCGGCCTTGGCCAGCGGCACCGCGGTGGCCTTGGACACGAACGGGACCGTCCGGGATGCCCGCGGGTTTGCCTCCAGCACGTAGAGCACACCCGCAGCCAGCGCGTACTGCACGTTGAGCAGGCCGCGGACCCCGACCCCGCGGGCGATGGCCTCGGTTGACTCGCGGATCAGCTGGATGTATTCCTGCCCGAGCGTGATCGGCGGCAGAGCGCAGGCCGAGTCGCCGGAGTGAATGCCGGCCTCCTCGATGTGCTCCATGATGCCGCCCAGATACAGCTCATTTCCGTCATACAGGGCATCCACGTCGATCTCGATGGCGTCGTCGAGGAACCGATCGATCAGCACCGGGTGCTCCGGACCGGCCTCCGTTGCCCGCAGCACGTAATCGGCCAGGGACAGGTCGTCGTAGACGATCTCCATGCCCCGGCCGCCGAGCACATAGGACGGCCTGACCAGCACCGGGTAGCCGATCTCCGTGGCCACCGCCGTCGCCTGCTCGACGGAGGTGGCCATTCCGTGCCGGGGGGCGAGCAGGCCGGCGGCCTCCAGCACCTGGCCGAACTCGCCGCGGTCCTCGGCCAGGTGGATGGCCTCCGGCGGGGTGCCAACGACCGGCACGCCGCCGGCCGCGAGAGCCCGGGCCAGACCGAGCGGCGTCTGCCCGCCGAGCTGGACGATCACGCCCGCGATCGGCCCGGTGGCCCGCTCCGCCGCGACGACCTCAAGCACGTCCTCCAGCGTCAGCGGCTCGAAGTACAGCCGGTCGGAGGTGTCGTAGTCGGTGGACACGGTCTCGGGGTTGCAGTTGACCATCACCGTCTCGTAGCCGGCGGCCGACAGCGCGAACGAGGCGTGCACGCAGGCGTAGTCGAACTCGATGCCCTGGCCGATCCGGTTCGGCCCAGATCCGAGGATGATGACCTTCGGCTTAGTGCCGACCGGGACCTCGGACTCCTCGTCATACGCCGAGTACAAGTACGGCGTCCGCGCCTCGAACTCCGCCGCGCACGTGTCGACCGTGAGATAAACGGGCCGAACCCCGTGCATCTGCCGCACGGTGCGGACCTCGCCCTCACTAAGCCCGGTGAGCTGCCCAATCTGGATGTCCGAGAATCCGGACATCTTGGCTCGCAGTAGCAAGTCCGCGGACAGGCGGCGGGCCGCCGCGTCCTGAAGCTCACGAGCGATCTCTTCTATGCCGAGGATCTGATCGACGAACCAGGGATCGATCCCGGACGAGGCCGACACCTCCGCGACAGTCGCGCCGGCCCGCAGCGCCTGGTGCACCGTGGACAGCCGGCCATCGTGCGGCACCGCGCAGCGAGCCAGCAGCTCCGCCTTGTCCCCCGGCGGCTGCAGCCAGCGCAGCGGCGCGCTGCGCTGCTCCAGCGACCGCTGTGCCTTCTGCAGCGCCTCGGGGAAGCTGCGGCCGATCGCCATCGCCTCACCCACCGACTTCATGTGCGTGGTCAGCTCCGGATCGGCGCCGGGGAACTTCTCGAACGCGAATCTCGGCACCTTGACCACGACGTAGTCGAGGGCAGGCTCGAAGCTGGCCGGGGTCTCGCCGGTGATGTCGTTGAGTATTTCGTCCAGCGTGTAGCCGATGGCCAGCCGGGCGGCGATCTTGGCGATCGGGAACCCGGTCGCCTTCGACGCCAGCGCACTTGACCGAGATACGCGCGGGTTCATCTCGATCACGACCATCCGGCCGGTCTTCGGGTCCACGGCGAACTGGATGTTGCAGCCGCCGGTGTCGACACCCACGGCGCGCGCGGTTGCGATGGCCACGTCCCGCATGTGCTGGTACTCGCGGTCGGTGAGGGTCATCGCCGGGGCCACGGTTACCGAGTCGCCGGTGTGCACCCCCATCGGGTCAATGTTCTCGATCGAGCAGACGATCACGACGTTGTCGCGGCGGTCCCGCATGAGCTCGAGCTCGTACTCCTTCCAGCCGAGCACGGATTCCTCGAGCAGCACCTCGGTGACCGGGCTGGCGTCCAGGCCCGCGCCGGCGATCCGGTCCAGGTCCGCGGCCGTCCGCGCGATGCCGGACCCGGTGCCGCCGAGCGTGAACGACGGGCGCACCACGACAGGGAAGCCGAGCCCGGCCGCGGCGTCCTGGCACTGCTCCAGCGTGTGGCAGATGCGGCTGCGCGGCACATCGGCGCCGACGCCGGTCACAATGTCCTTGAACTTGTTGCGGTCCTCGCCGGCCCGGATCGCGTCAATGCCCGCGCCGATGAGCTCGACGTCGTACTTCGCCAGCGTGCCCGCCTCGTGCAGCGCGACGGCCGCGTTCAGCGCCGTCTGCCCGCCGAGCGTCGGCAGGATCGCGTCCGGGCGCTCCTTGGCGATCACCTTCTCCAGCACGTCGGGGGTGATGGGCTCCACGTACGTCGCGTCGGCGAACTCGGGATCCGTCATGATCGTGGCCGGGTTGGAGTTGACGAGGCTGACCCGGATTCCCTCCTGCCGCAGCACCCGGCAGGCCTGAGTGCCGGAGTAGTCAAACTCGCAGGCCTGGCCGATGATGATCGGGCCCGACCCGATGACCAGGACCGACTTCAGGTCGCTGCGCTTAGGCACGCCGTCCTCCAGCCACGCTGCCCTCCATCAGCTCGCAGAACTCGCCGAAGAGCCCGGACGCATCATGCGGGCCGGGGGCGGCCTCCGGGTGGTACTGCACCGCGAACGCCGGCGTGTCCAGCAGCCGCAGACCCTCCACGACTCCATCGTTGAGGTTCACGTGCGTGATCTCGGCCGGCCCGAATTTGGTGGGGAACTGCGCGCCGGGTTCCTCGGGCATCTCGACCGCGAAGCCGTGATTGTGGCTGGTGATCTGCACCCGGCCGGTGCGCAGGTCCTGGACCGGCTGGTTCACGCCGCGATGACCGAAGCGCAGCTTGTAGGTGTCCAGCCCGAGGGCCCGGCCGAGGATCTGGCTGCCGAAGCAGATCCCGAACACCGGCAGGCCGGCTGCCAGCACGCCGCGCATCGCCTCGACCGCGTACGTTGCCGCGGCCGGGTCGCCGGGTCCGTTGGAGAAGAACACGCCGTCCGGGTTGATCGCGAGGATGTCCGCGGCGCTGGCGGCGGCGGGCAGCACGTGCACCTCGCAGCCCAGCGCCGCCATCGACCGCGGAGTCGCGGCCTTGATACCAAGGTCAACTGCTGCCACCCGGTACCTGACCGGGATGCCCGCGGGCGGGGCGACGACGTACTCGCGCGGCGTGGAGACCTCGCGGGCCAGGTCCGCGCCTGTCATGGGCGGGCTGGCGAGTACACGCTCCAGCAGCTCGCGTGGATCGCCCTCGGTCGCGCTGATGCCCGCCCGCATGGCGCCGCTATCGCGCAGGTGCCGCGTCAGCGCCCTGGTGCCGGCGATCGCGATCCCGGTAACACCCTGCGCAGCCAGCTCATCCTGGACACTGCGCTGTGACCGCCAGCTGGAGGCCAGCCGGGCGGGCTCACGGACCACGAAGCCGGAGACCCAGATCCGCCGGGACTCGGGATCCTCGTCGTTCACCCCGGTATTGCCGATGTGCGGAGCCGTCATCGCGACGATCTGCCTGCAGTACGAGGGATCGGTCAGGGTCTCCTGGTAGCCGGTCATCCCGGTATTGAAGACCATCTCGCCGAATGTATCCGCGGCCGCGCCGAAGGTCGTGCCGTGGAACGTGGTGCCGTCTTCCAGCACCAGGACCGCGGGCCTGCCCGTGTCGGCCCCGCTCATCGGGCCAGCTTTCCGTCGAGGACTGTGGGCTCGCCGCGCAGGAAGGTGGCCTGGACGCGGCCGGGCAGCCGCAGGCCCGCGAACGGGCTGTTGCGGCTGCGGGACACATGCTGCCTGGGATCGACGGGTTCTGAGCTCGCGGGGTCGTAGAGGACCAGGTTCGCCGACGCGCCTGCGGCCAGCGCGCTGCCATGGACGGGTGCGTCGCCCCCGTGCTGGAGGCTACTGAACTGCAAGCCGCGGGCGTCGATGCGGCCGATCGCGGCCGGGCGGACCGACATCCGGTCAGCCACGCCTGCCCAGTCCAGCAGGCCTGTCTCCACCATCGACGCGTGCACCACCCGCAGTGCCGTTTCCAGCCCGGTCATGCCGAACGCGGCCGCCTGCCACTCGGTCTCCTTGTCCTCCAGCGGATGCGGCGCATGGTCGGTAGCGACGCAGTCGATGGTCCCGTCAGCCAGTGCCTCACGCAGCGCGGCCACGTCGGCAGCGGTGCGCAGCGGCGGGTTCACCTTGTAGACCGGGTCGTAGCTGGCGACCAGATCGTCGGTCAGCAGCAGGTGGTGCGGCGTGACCTCGGCGGTCACGCGCCAGCCCTTGGACTTGGCCCACCTGATGATCTCCACCGAGCCGGCCGTGGACACGTGGCAGATGTGCAGCGCCGAGTCGACATGCGCGGCCAGCAGGCAGTCGCGGGCGATGATCGCTTCCTCGGCGACCGCGGGCCAGCCGGTCAGCCCGAGCCTGCCCGACATCTCGCCCTCGTTGATCTGCGCGCCCTCGGTGAGCCGGGGCTCCTGCGCGTGCTGGGCGATGACACCGTCGAATGCCTTGACGTACTCCAGCGCCCTGCGCATCAGCACGGCGTCGGACACGCACTTGCCGTCGTCGGAGAACACCCGCACCCGTGCAGCCGAGTCGGCCATCGCACCGAGCTCGGCCAGCCGGCTGCCATCCAGGCCGGCGGTGACCGCGCCGACCGGGCGCACGTCGCAGTACCCGGCCCTGCGGCCGAGGCGCCAGATCTGCTCGACCACCCCGGCGGTGTCGGCCACCGGGTCGGTATTGGCCATCGCGTGCACCGCGGTGTAGCCGCCCATCGCCGCCGCCGCGGTGCCGGTCAGCACCGTCTCGGCGTCCTCGCGGCCGGGCTCGCGCAGGTGCGTGTGCAGATCGACCAGGCCGGGCAGCGCGATCAGCCCGGCCGCGTCCAGCTCCGTCGCGCCCGCGGCCGCCAGCCCGCGGCCCATCTCGGCTATGACGCCATCGCGCATGAGCAGGTCGGTGGCCGGCCCGCCGAGCGGCTGCGCGCCCCGGATGAGCCAGCCTCGTGGCCCGCCGTTCCCCGCCCTCATGAGCTTGCCTCCGATCCGCCCAGCAGCAGGTAGAGAACGGCCATCCGGATGCTGACGCCGTTGGCGACCTGCTCGACGATCGTGGAGCGGGTCGAGTCGGCCACGTCCGCGGCGATCTCCACGCCGCGGTTCATCGGGCCGGGGTGCATGACGATGGCGTGCTCGGGCAGCGCCGCCATCCGGCCGCCGTCAAGGCCGTAACGGCGGCTGTACTCGCGCACGGTCGGGAAGTACGCCGCGTTCATCCGCTCGGCCTGCACCCGCAGCATCATCACCACATCGGTCTTGGGCAGCTCGGCGTCCAGGTCGTAGCTGACCTCGCACGGCCAGCTGCCGACCGCGACCGGCAGCAGCGTCGGCGGCGCGACCAGCGTCACGTCGGCGCCGAGTGTGTGCAGCAGCAGCACGTTGGAGCGGGCCACCCGGCTGTGCAGGACATCGCCCACGATCGTGACCCGAAGGCCATCCAGCCGGCCCAGGCGGCTGCGCATCGTGAACGCATCCAGGAGCGCCTGGGTCGGGTGCTCGTGCGTGCCATCGCCCGCGTTCACGACGCTCCCCTTCACCCAGCCCGCGAGCCGGTGCGGGGCGCCCGAGGCGCTGTGCCGGATGACGACGGCGTCCGCGCCCATCGCCTCAAGCGTCAGCGCGGTGTCCTTCAGGCTCTCGCCCTTGGCGACGCTCGAGCCCTTCGCCGAGAAGTTGATCACGTCGGCGGAGAGTCGCTTGGCGGCGGCCTCGAACGAGATCCTCGTCCTGGTGGAGTCCTCGTAGAACAGGTTCACGACGGTCCGGCCGCGCAGGGTGGGAAGCTTGCGGATCGGCCGATCCGCCATCTGGGCCAGCTCGGCCGCGGTGTCGAGGATCAGCAGAGCGTCGTCCCGGCTCAGGTCGCCGGCCGAGATGAGATGGCGGTTCACTTAGCTGCCTCCCGCCTGGGCTCCACGGAAGCCGCGCCCTTGCCGAGCACTACGGCGTCCCGCCCGTCTACCTCGCTCAGCAGCACCTGGACCATCTCGCGCTGGGACGTCGGCAGGTTCTTACCCACGTAGTCCGCCCTGATGGGCAGCTCCCGGTGGCCCCGGTCGACGAGCACCGCGAGCTGCACGGCCCGCGGCCGACCCAGGTCGCCCAGCGCGTCGAGGGCCGCGCGGACGGTACGGCCGGAGTAGAGCACGTCGTCCACGAGTACGACGATCCTGCCGTCCACGCCGGATGCCGGCACATCGGTATGCCCGAGCGCGCGGGCCGGACGCAGGCGGAGGTCGTCCCGGTACATGGTGATATCGAGGGAGCCGCAGGGCGCCGGCCTGCCCTCGACCTGGGCCAGCCGGGATGCCAGCCGACGGGCGAGCGGTACTCCCCTGGTCGGGACGCCGAGCAGGATGACATCGCCCGCGCCGTCGGTGCGCTCGAGGATCTCGTGCGCGATCCTGGTCAGCGCGCGGCGAATCTCCTCCGCCCCGAGAACGATCTTGCCGTCCACCAGCAGCGCCGAGCGCGGCTGGCCCGGCGTGCCGGGAGCCTGGCCCGGCGTGCCGGGCGCAGGACCCGCCTCCGGGCCACTGCCTGGATTAAGCGCATGCATCAAGAGGACCCCCTTTCCCGCCTCTCCGGACGGGGCTTAAAGGACGTCTGTCTACACAACCGTATCAGGAGTCGCACTCGTGACCCGACACCCGCTCGCGCCGGCAGCCCGCCCGGGCTCGCCGACGCGGCCCGGCCGCGCATCCGCGCGGACCGACCCCCGGATTACGCGGACCGCCCCCGGATTAGATGTAGCGTTTGCGGGCTGTTGACCCCTAAACACTACATTTAGTGGGATCTTGTCGGCTTGCTTGGCGAAAGCTGACGATTGGCGAATCGCCGCGGGGCGGCCAGCCGGTCTCGACGCGAGGCGCCGGCACCCGCACGCTCGGGCCGACTGGCCCCGGCGGACGCGGGCCGACTGACGCCGGCGGACGCGGGCCGACGCACGGGCTCGGGCCTGGCCGGCGCCGGCCGGGGAGGCACGACCGAAAATGCGGGCTCGTGATTACAGAATGTTATGAGTCCGCGACGCGTTGCATTCGGTGATATCTGTCACACTCTATGGTGATTCAGGGGTGATATACGGACAGCGCGAACCGCGATTCGGACGGGCTGCGACGCGCTCCAACGCCGGCCAGATCGGCCTTTCCGCGTTCCCGGCCCGGCTCGTGGGCGACCGCACGGGCTTGCGGCGACGCGCGCTAGTTCATCCGGTTTTTGCCATTCGGCTTGACCTTGCGCTGCAGGGGGCCTACCGTCACTGTCCGTAACCGTTACTTTCAGCTATCACCAGGCCAGGGGGCCGTAACTATGGCATCTGATTACGCCAAGACCCTCGGCGCGCGGCTGCGCGCCATCCGCACTCAGCAGGGGCTCTCGCTGCATGGTGTCGAGGAGAAGTCCCGCGGCCGGTGGAAGGCCGTCGTGGTTGGCTCGTACGAGCGCGGAGACCGGTCTGTGACCGTCCAGAAGCTGGCTGAGCTGGCCGAGTTCTACGGCGTGCCCGTGTCCGAGCTGCTGCCCGGCGATGTGCTGCCCAACATCATGACCCCCGCGCCCAAGCTGGTCATCGACCTGGAGCGGATGGCGCAGCTGCCGAAGGACAAGGCCGGGCCGCTGTCCCGGTACGTTGCCACCATCCAGAGCCAGCGGGGCGATTACAACGGCCGGGTGCTGTCCATCCGCCAGGAGGACCTGCGCTCGCTTGCGGTCATCTACGACAAGACCCCGGCTGACCTCACCGAGGAACTGATCAGCTGGGGGATCCTCGACTCCGACGCGCGCGGCGCGGTGGACTCGTACTGAGCTGAGCAAGAGGCCGGCCCCGCACCCCGATCACCGGGGCGCGAGGCCGGCCTCTTTATGTCGGCTCGGCCTCCGCCTTGGCCATCCGGCCAGACCATCGCCCTGACCTCGCCGGCCGGCCGGTCAGCCCGCAGTCGGCAGCGGCAGGAGCTGCTGCCCGGAGCAGATACCCAGCGCGCCCTCGGCCAGCGACACGAAGGTGCCCGCATCCCTGAGCAGGTCATCCGCCTCGTCCGCCGACACCGCTCGCGGCAGCCCGGCCTCGGCCGCCGCGCGCTTGGCCGCACCAGCAGCGAAGAAGGCCGCCCACTCGCGCAGCGCCGGCTCTACCTTCGGCAGCAGCTCCCAGACGCTCTGGGGCCGCTTGCGGCGGCCACCGGGGGGCTCGGCCCTCGCCGCAACCACGGCCGCCGCGGCCCGCAGTGCCGCCAGATGCGCCCCCACGTACCGCCCACCCGGCGTCGTCTCGTCGTCCGCGGCGGCCAGGCCGTGCCTGGCCGACTCCATCAGGGCCAGCGCGGACGGCGCGATCCGGCACTGCAGCTGGCGTCCCGGCCGCACCTCAACAATCGAGCTCATCGACTCCTCCTTAGGAGGTCGGCCGGGCGGGGCGCTTCCCCACACCGCGCCCGGCCGATCCAGCAGCCGAGGGGGCCCGGCCGCAGACTCGCATTACATAGTCGAACATATATTCGGCACAGTGTCCAGCCATTTGGATCTGCTTTCGAAGTTACACAGAGGGTCTGACACTCATGATTGACCGGAGGGCGTTAGGCGCCCGGATCTGGCGCTGAGCAGCCCGTCCGTACGCCGCGGCCGACTACGCTGGCCCCGTGCGGACCGCAGTGAACATCACCGAGCTCGGGCGGCCCGGCTTTCTCGCCAATCTCCAGGAGCAGCTCGCCATTTACGGTGCCGCGATGGACGCGAGCCCGGGGGATCTCCCCAGCCGGCAGGTCATCATGGAGCGGCATGCCGGTAACCCGGGCCTGCGCGCGCTCGCGGCCATCGACGAGCCGTCCCAGCAGATGGTGGCGTTCGCGTACTGCTTCAGGGGCGCGCCCGGCCAGTGGTGGCACGACGTCGTATGGTCGGCGATCGCCACCGCGGCGGGCGTGGAGGCCGCCCGCATCTGGCTTGACGATGCCGTCGAGATTGCGGAGGTGCATGTCCATCCGGACTTCCAGGCGCGCGGTATCGGCCGGCGCCTGGTCCTCGGGCTGACGGCAGAGCGCAGCGAGCGGACCGCCGTCCTGTCCACCCGTGACGCCGACTCGCCGGCCAGGCGGCTGTACCGGCAGCTGGGCTTCAGCGACCTGCTGACCGCGTTCGTGTTTCCCGGCGGTGGTCCGCCCTATGCGGTCATGGGCGCGCAGCTTCCGCTGGAGGGCGCAAGCGCGACCTAGCCGTCCCGCGCCATGCCAGCCTGCGCGGGGCCAGTCTGCCCGAAGCGACCCTAACGGCGCGCCTGCCGGTCGCCGAGCCCAAGCACCTGGTAGATCTCCCTGGTCGCCCGCGAACCGTTGAGCGTGTAGAAGTGCAGGCCGGGGACACCCTCGTCGAGCAGCCGCTCGCACATCCCGGCGGCGTACTCGACCCCGATCTTGCGCATAGCGGGCTTGTCGTCGCTGTGCCGGCGCAGGTCATCGGCGAGTGACTCAGGGAACCTGCAGCCCGACAGCGAGATTGCCCTTTCCACGCCGGTGACACTGATGATCGGCATGATGCCAGGAATGATGGGAACGCCGCAGCCCTGGGCCGACACCGCGTCGCGCAACCGCAGGTAGTCCTCCGTGAAGAAAAACATCTGCGTGATCGCGAAATCGGCTCCTGCCCGGCACTTGCGCACAAAGAACTCGATATCCGACTGCGGCGTGGCTGACCTCATGTGGCCCTCGGGGAACGCGGCCACGCCCACGCAGAAGTCGCCGGCCGACCGGACCAGCCGCACGAGTTCCTCGGCGTAGGTCAGGCCAGCCGGATGCGGGCGCCACTCCCCCTGCGGGTCTCCCGGCGGGTCCCCGCGCAGCGCCAGCACATTGCGCACTCCGACCGCCGCATACGAGCCGATGACGTGCCGCAACTCCGCCACCGAGTGGTTGACGGCGGTCAGGTGCCCCATCGGAGTCAGGGTGGTCTCGGCTGCGATCCGACCCGTCACCCGGACAGTCCGGTCCCTGGTAGAGCCGCCCGCACCGTAGGTGACCGACACGAAGGTCGGGCGCAGCGGCTCCAGGTGCCGTATGGCCAGCCAGAGCTTTTCCTCCTCAGCCTCGGTCTTCGGCGGCATGAACTCGAAGGAAAAGGACTGGCGGCCGTCGGCAAGCAGGTCACGGATGGCAGGCGCGGCAGGCATGCAGATCAGGGTATCGGCGGCCGTGCCTGCACGGAACGCGACGGCACGGCGCTAGTCTCGCGGTCATGGCTACTGATCCCGCTGGCCTGGCCAGAATCAGGTCGCAGGTCGGCTCGGCCCTGGCGCTCTTCCTGGAAGGCCAGCGCGCGGTCCTGTCGGCTATCGGCGCCGAAATGGTCCCGTGGATCGACTCCATGGCCGAACTGCTGGCCGGCGGCAAGCGGCTGCGGCCTGCCTTCTGCTACTGGGGCTGGCGGGCCGCGGGCAGCCAGGACAGCGCCGAGATCTACGTGGCGGCCGCCGCGCTTGAGCTGCTGCACGCCAGCGCCCTGGTGCACGACGACGTGATGGATGCCAGCGACACCAGGCGGGGCAGGCCGGCGGTGCATCGTCAGTTTGCCGCCCGGCACGCGGGGCCCGGCCATACCCGCGCGGCCGATGCCTTCGGTGCGGGCGCGGCCATTCTCATCGGCGATGCCCTGCTCAGCTGGACCGACGAGATGTTCCACCGCAGCGGCATGCCGCCCGAGGCGCTGCGCCGCGGCCAGCCTGTCCTGGATGCCATGCGCACGGAGGTCGCGGCCGGGCAGTACCTCGACCTGGTCAACCAGGTCACGCGGAACGAGAGCGTGCACAGCGCGATGCGGGCCGTTACCTACAAGACCGCCAAGTACACAATCGAGCGCCCGTTGCACCTCGGTGCCGCCATGGCGGGCGCGCCTTCGTCCGTGGCCGCGATGTGCACTGAATACGGTCTGCCGCTGGGCATTGCCTTCCAGCTCCGCGACGACATACTCGGCATCTTCGGCGATCCGGCGGTTACCGG
>JASHOV010000405.1 GCA_030038495.1 Streptosporangiaceae bacterium | reverse complement strand
CGGCGAGCACCGCGTCGAACCGGTCCGAAAGTCCGAGCTCGGCCAGCTGCCGGCGCAGCGTCGTGACCACGCCGCCTGCCATCTGGTGCCGCAGGAACGACGCGTCGTACTCCTGGGGTACGCCGGGCGGCAGTCCCTCGGCCCGGGCCAGCCGGGTGAAGTAGCCGGCCGCCCGCGCGAGCAGCCGGTCGTCGACGTTCACCGTGTACCCGAGCTCCCTGAGGTTGGCGGTGATGCGCTCGGCGTTCGGCAGCGAGGTTCCGTTCGCGAGCGGGCCGCACGCCACCTGCAGGACCGCCACGCCGAGCTCGGCGGCCACCAGGTAGGTCAGCGGCGACAGGCCCACCGTGCAGTGCGAGTGCAGCTCCAGTGGCATGGCGCCGAGCCTGGCCAGCAGCGCGGGAAACAAGGTGCGCGCCCGCTCGGGCGTCAGCAGGCCGGCCGGGTCCTTGACGTAGACGCGGTCGAAGTCCGGCGACGCGGCCATCCGGGCGGCGATGCCCGCGTAGAACTCGTCGTCGTGCACGGCGCTGACTGTGTAGGTGAGCGCCCCGACGATCTCGGTGCCGCCCGCGGCGCGGATGTCGCGGGCGGTCCGCAGTATCGCCTCGATGTCGTGCATCGGGTCGAGCACGACGAAGCGCTCCATGCCCGCCACGACAAGCCGCTGGTAGGCGAGCCGGATCAGGTCCGGGTGCACGGGCTCCCAGGAGATGAACCGCAGGCCGGACCCGATGAACTGCAGCGGCGTATGCGGCATCGCCGCGTGCGTCAGCCGGATTCGCTCCCACGGGTCTTCGCGGTGCGTGCGCACCGCGACGCCCATGTGCGTGCTTGAGGTGTAGTCGAGCGCACGGAAGCCGATCCGGTCGAGCACGGGCGCGATCTGCAGGATGTGCGCGGTCCGCAGGCCGGTCGCGCCCCACAGGCTCTGGTTGCCGTCCCGCACCGACACGTCGACGAGCTGGATCTCAGTCATGGTGCGTCCCGGCGGCCGACAGCTGGCCGCAGGCGGCGCGGCGCTCCAGGCACTGGTCTAGGCACGCGGTCTCCAGCCCGCCGGCGGCAAACTCGTCCGACGCGACCAGCTGGGCGTGCAGCCCGAGGGTCGTCGCGACTCCGCCGATCTCGCACCGGGCGAGCGCGTCGCGCATCCTGGCTACTGCCTGGGCCCGGTCGCGGCCGCTGACGATCAGCTTGGCCAGCAGCGAGTCATACCAGGGCGGCACCGCCGACCCCGCCTGGATGTGGGTGTCTACCCTGATGCCCGGCCCGGCCGGGAAGCCAGCCGCGGTCACCGTGCCGGGGCTCGGCCGGAAGCCGTCGGCCCAGTCCTCGGCGTTGATCCGGCACTCGATCGCGTGCCCGGTCAGGGCGACGTCGTCCTGCGCGATGCGCAGCGGGTTGCCCTCGGCGACCCAGATCTGCTCGGCGACCAGGTCGAGGCCGGTGATCGCCTCGGTGACCGGGTGCTCGACCTGGATCCTGGCGTTCATCTCCAGGAAGTAGAAGGCGTCGCGCCTGCAGTCCACGAGGAACTCGACCGTGCCGAGGCCCCGGTAGCCAAGGTGGCGCCCGAGCGCCACCGCCGCCTGCCGCAGCTGGGCGCGCAGGTCGCCGGTGAGCAGCGGCGCGGGCGCCTCCTCGACCAGCTTCTGATAACGCCGCTGCACCGAGCAGTCCCTGTCGCCCAGGTGGATGACGCGGTCCCCGTCGCCGAGCAGCTGCACCTCGACGTGCCTGCCGTGAGCCACATAGCGCTCGAGGTAGACCCGCGGATCGCCGAAGGCCGCGGCGGCCTCGGCCATCGCCATCTGCACGGTCCCGGCGAGCAGCGACGGGTCGCGGACCGGCCGCAGGCCGCGACCGCCGCCGCCGGAGACGGCCTTGACCAGGACCGGCCAGCCGACCGTGGTGGCCAGCTCGCGGGCCGAGCTCTGCGTGGTCACCTCGCCGCCCGGCACCACGGGCAGGCCCGCCGCGACCGCGTGCCTGCGGGCCAGGACCTTGTCGCCCACCGCCTCGAGCTGCGCGGCGGTAGGGCCGATGAACACCAGGCCGGCCGCGTCGCAGGCCCTGGCGAGCTCGGGGTTCTCCGACAGGAAGCCGTAGCCGGGATGGATGGCGGCGGCGCCGGCCGCGAGTGCGGCGCCGACGACCGCGCGGACATTCAGATAGCTGCCGGCGGCCGGCGCCGGGCCGACCCGGATGGTCGCGTCGGCCAGCCGGGCAGGCAGCGCATCGGTGTCGGCGTCGGACACGGCGAGCACGGTCTCGATGCCGAGCGCCCGGCAGGTGCGCAGCACGCGCACCGCTATCTCGCCCCTGTTGGCCACGAGGATCCGGCGCAGCATCACTGGTCCTCCCTGATGCGCATCAGCACCGTGCCCTGCTCGGCGAACTGGGCGTTGGCCACCAGGATCTCGGTGACGGTGCCGGTCACGCCCGCCGTCACCGAGTTCATCAGCTTCATCGTCTCGATGATGCACACGACGGTGTCGGGGGTCACGACGCTGCCGACGGTCACGAACGGGGGCGCGCCCGGCCTCGGCGCGCGGTAAAACGTGCCGAGCAGCGGCGCGCGGACCTCGGTCCGCCCTTCCCCGGCCGGCTCGCCATCCGGAGCGGCGGGCGCGGGCTCCGACTCCGCGGTCTCAGCCGGGCCGGCGGCCGCACCCTCCGCAGCGGCCGGCTCGCCCGGCAGCACGTTCGGCTGCGCCAGCACCTCCAGCGTCTGCGCCCATTGCCCGTCGCCGCCGCGGCGCAGTGCCAGCCTGAACCTGGCGGTCTCCAGGGACAGCTCGCCGACCGGCAGGCCGTCGAGCAGCTGCAGGATGTCCTGCACGTCGTCGCTGGTCAGGTCCACCTCAGCGCTCCGGCTTCGGGACGTGGACCACCCGGCTGAGCTGCTCGAACACGTGGTCTACCGCCCTGGGCCTTGGCACCGCGACCGGCCCGGCCACCCGGCGCGCCCACACGGTCTCCGGCCGGCTCTGCAGCAGCACGACGTCTGCGCTCCCCGCTGGCCCGGTGACCGCCCACTCGATGTCCTGCGGCGTACCGTAGTGGCGCTCCACCTGCTGCGCGATCCGCGCGAGCGCCCGGATCTGGTCGTCGTCCAGGCACGGCCGGTCACGCAACTGCTCGGGCACCTCGGCCGCGGCCGTCCCCGAGCCGACTGGATCGGGCCGGTGCAGCCGGAGCTTACGGCTCACCGTGCGCCGCACGATCTCGCCCGTCACCTTGCTCACCACGAAGGAGTCAGGCGTGACCTCGCCGCTGACCAGCACCGAGCCCAGCCCCCAGCTGCCCTCGATGGCGACCACCGAGCGGTCGCCGCTCGTCGGGCTGCAGGTAAACATGACCCCGGCCGAGCGCGGGTCGACCATCAGCTGGATCACCACCCCCATCGCCTGCCCGCGTTCCGCAATCCCCTGCCGCAGCCGGTAGCTCACCGCCTCGGCGTTGTACAGGCTGGCCCAGCATCTGCGCACGTGGTCGAGGACTGCCTCGGCGCCGCGTACCCACAGATAGGTGTCCTGCAGGCCCGCGAAGCTCGCCGTCGCGCAGTCCTCGCTTGTCCCGCTCGACCGGACCGCCACTGGCGGGCCCTGGCCGTCCGCATCGGCCCCGGCCAGCCCGCGATAGCAGGACGTGACGGCCCGGCGCACGTCGTCGGGTACCGGGGCGGCAAGGATCCGGGCCCTGATCTCCGCGGTGACCCGCGCTATAGCGTCACTGTCGCTCCCGCTCAGTCGTCCGATCTCGTGGCCGAACTCCCCGGCCGGGTCCGCGGCATGCAGTGCGCGCCGGAACACCTGCGCGGTGACGACAAACCCGGCCGGGACCGGCAGGCCCGCCCCGCGGAGCTCACCGAGGCTTGCGCCCTTGCCGCCGACGAGCGGCCGATGAGCGCTGCCGACCTGGCCGATATCGCGGACGAGGTCCTGGTCTGCCATTTCGCCGCAGCCTTGCCGGTCAGCCGATGATGGTGACGATTCCGCGGTCCCCGTCGACCCGCACCGTCTGGCCGGTTTTGATCAGCTTGGTCGCGTGCCCGGTTCCGACCACGGCGGGCATACCGTACTCGCGCGCGACGATCGCCGCGTGCGACATCGTCCCGCCGATGTCCGATACGGCCGCCTTGATCTTCCCGAATACCGGCGCCCAGCTCGGCGCCGTTACCGCGCAGACCAGGATCTCGCCGTCGCGGATCTGGCCGATCTCGTTGACGCTCCGCAGCACCCTGGCCACGCCTTCCACGACTCCGCGGGAGGCTGCGTAACCGTGGATCACCCGACCGTCGCTGCCCTCGGCGGCGGCCCAGGTGGCGAGCGTCTCCGCGGTAACGCCCCAGAGCATGCGCACCGCGGGGTCGTTGAGCGCCTCCGGCACCGGGCCGATCGCAGGCGGCGGTGACCAGTCCCTGAGCACCTCCAGCATCCGCTTGCGCTCGGCGATGACCGGGCCGAAATGGGCCGCGCCCAGTGGCGGAGCCCCTGCGGCCCAGGCCAGCATGATGTCGGACAGGGCCTGGTCGACCTCGGTGTGGTGCAGGTGGAAGACGTCCTCGACGTCCGCGAGCACGCCCTGGCGTACCAGCAGCGCACCGAACTCGCGGATCTTGGCGAAGAACCGGGTCGTGAACCAGTGCTCGCAGTAGAACTTGTGATCCTCGACGTAAGGGAAGACAAGCCGGGCCAGGCCGAGCATCTGGTCGAACGCTGCCTGCTCGTCTGCGCTGGCCAGCAGGCTGCGGTAGTCAGCGACGATGCGCTCGCGCTCTTCTTTCAGCTGTTCGGTGGGCCGGATCAGCGGGTCGCCGGCGCGCACCAGCCGGATGTAGCGCGGCAGCGCGGCGAACGGCACCGTGAGGTTGTCGTTCCAGCTGCGGTGGTGGTGGTAGAACCCGTCGCCGGTGGACACGTTGAACCACGGGTCACGGGCTGCCTCGAGCGCGGCGAGCCACCGTTGCCCGGACTCGCCTCGTTCCCTTAAAGCAGCGAGTATCTCCTCGGCCGTGCGGTCCTCGGTGAACTCGCCGTCCACTCCGCACTCGACGGCAAGCCTGGCCAGCTGCCGCAGCTCGTCGTCGGGCCGGTACATGATCACCTCAATCCCGGCCACCATGCGGGCGACGTCCTGGTCCGCGATCTCGGGGAACGCCTTCTTGCAGAACTCGAAGAAGACCACGTACGCCCCGTAGCCGAGCATCAGGAACTCGGTGTGGTGGTGCCACATCTTCGAGTACAGGTCCAGGCAGCGGTGGTAGTTCTCGCGCACGTAGTGGTTCTGCGCGATGCCGACCGCGCCGGTGACGACCTCGGCATCATCGAGCTCCGGCAGTTCGGGCACCCGGATCGCGTCGATCTCCGCTATCAGGCCGGCCATCTTGGCCTTCCAGCCCTCGAACAGGCCGGCCCAGTTCTCGTAGTAGTGCCCGGCCCGCTGCTGGAATACGGCCAGCCGCCGCTCGATCTCGGCCGGGTCGGTCACCGGGATCGCGGTGATGTAGACCCGCCCGTTGAGTATGCGGTGCTCGATGCCGAGCGTCGTCGGGAAGCAGAACACCCTGGCGGTATTGGCACCGATGGCGCCGTAAGGAATCTCGCACGTCACCGTGTCGAAGGCGGGCAGCGGCTCGGGGAAGTGCATGGCGTTGTGGAACCAGAAGCGGCCGTCGTCCTCGGGCTGGAACCTGGTGAAGTACTGGTACATCGACCGCCATCCCTCAGCGCCCGGCACGTCGGCGATCTGCGAGGGAAGCGGGAAGCTGAAGTCGTTACCGTCCATGGCAGCCACGATGGAGCGGGCGCGACGGGCCGCGCCACACCCCTTTTCACTTCGCGGAAGAATAAGGTCGGCGGCAGTCGGCTCCGGCTGCCCGCACAGGTCCGCGCGCGAGAGCGGCGGAAAATCGCGGCGCCCGGAGTGCGCGGCCTCGTGCCGGGCCCGCTCGCGGGTATCGGCGCAAATGCATATTATGCCGATCGATATTGTCGAGTTGGGCGGACCGATGTTACTGTCCGTATTACCTAGTACGCCGACCGGCAAACCCGGGGTTCAAAGCCCCGCTGCGGGAGGAGCACACCCGTTGCGCGTCTCCTTGCGTCGCGCCCCGTTGACCCGCGCCGCCGCACCTACCGGCGGCGCGGCCCGGCTCGCGCACATCTCGCCTCTCGCCGCCCTCGAGCCTGATCCCGGCGGCACGCTCCCCGTCGGCCGGGCGAGGTGATCTCCACCCCGCCGGGAACTCATGAGGTCCGGCATCCCGTGAACGGCAGCAGTCAGCCAGCGCTGACATCCCGGCTCGCGGCATCGCCGCTGATAACCGATCCCGCGTTCCTTCTCCTGGCCGTCGGTACCGCCATCCGGGCCGGCTTCGCGCACGAGCTGACCCGCTGGCAGCTCCGGCCGCTCCAGTACCAGATACTGGTGATCCTCAGCCGCGTCGGCGGCCTGTCCCAGTACGAGCTGTGCCGGGCACTCGGAATCAGCAAGGGCCACCTGGCCGGCCTTATCGACGGCCTTCGGGCACTGAACTGCGTCAGTCGCACCCGCGACGGCAGCGGACGCCGCCGCTATATCGTCACTATCAGTCCCCGAGGGCTGGACACGCTGTCGGAGGCACGGCAGGCACTCGAGGTGTACACCGGCACCTTTCTCGCGTCCCTGGACGATCAGCAGGCGGGTCAGCTCACCGGCGCCCTTCGCGGGCTCTATGTCACCTCAGTTCTCGGGTCCGCGTGCGCACCCGACGAACGCTGACCTGCGACCCTTCCGACTCGGTGAAATCGGCCGCCAGCTGTCACCCCTTGCCACCACGGGATCACGCATAGCGAGACACGCGGCTTTCCTAGATAATTTATCGGAAAAAATGACTTCAGGTATTGCTTAAAGCCTTGTATTCCGATAGGAAATAGGCACTCAACCTCGGGGCGAGCGCAGTCGCAGCGGGCGGCGTGCTCGTCTCGGTCTATGTGCAGGAGGACTCGTGCGCAAGCACATGAGCCTGAGCCTGATCGCGGCCGGGGCGATGTTCGCCACCGGAATCGCGTTCGCAGGCGGCCCGGCCCTCGCGGACCCGGTCAACGGCCACGGGAAGCCCGTCCTTCCCCGTGACTACGACATTGTCGGCGTCGGCGCCGACACCGACGACACGCTTCTCGACCAGCTCGCATTCGACTACGACACAACCCACAAGACACACAATGCGTCGCACCCTTACATCTACAGCTTCGACGCCACGCCGCCAAACAGCCCGACCGACCTGACCAGCACCATCACGCCGAAGGCCGGCTGCTCG
This sequence comes from Streptosporangiaceae bacterium, assembly GCA_030038495.1. Classification (GTDB taxonomy): domain Bacteria; phylum Actinomycetota; class Actinomycetes; order Streptosporangiales; family Streptosporangiaceae; genus JAJYUU01. The sequence goes on along the minus strand of JASHOV010000405.1, from coordinate 4,124 downwards.
AAGAAGACGCCGCGGCCCGACGGCACCGGCCAGGGCATCACCGCGTTCGAGGCCAACGCCAAGACTCACGGCTACGACTGCATCGACTTCGCCAGATCGTCGAGCAACCGGCTGACTTCCGGCGACACCCTGCCCAAGGGACCGAACGGCGACCTGTACGTCCGGCTGGCCGAGGACGCCGAGACCTACGCCTACGTGCCGAAGGGCAACGTACCGGCCAACCTCAGCTACGCCGACCTCAAGGGAATCTTCGGCTGCACGATCACGAACTGGGACCAGATCCCCGGTGACAGCACGGATGCGCCGATCGACCCGCTGCTGCCGCCGACCACGGCGGGCGTCACCAAGTTCTGGCTCAAGGCACTCGGGCTGTCCTCGACCCCGGCCTCGTGCGTGAACCTGACCGACACCGTGACCGTCCAGCAGAACGAGGGCGTCGACGCGATCTTCTCCGGGGCTGACGCCGCCAACGTGCTGATCCCCTATTCGATCGGCAAGTACATCGCGCAGGGATACCACTCGGCCCAGCCGGGCAAGTCGCCGAGCAAGAGCCAGAACAAGTTCGGCCGTGACTACAACAAGGCCCTCGTCCTCGGCGACATCGACGGACAGGCGCCGCTCACGGGTAAGGGCACCAGCACCACGATCAACGCCAAGGGCTTCGCCAAGGCAGGCTCCGGCGCGTTCATGCGGCCGCTGTACGACATCGTCTGGTACGCGACCAAGTCGATCAACGGTGACCACATCCCGAACCGGCTCGAGCCGTTCTTCGCCGCCGCCATCGGCGTCAAGGTGAAGGGCTGGTTCTGCTCGAACAAGGCCGCCAAGCAGGCAATCGAGGACTACGGCTTCCTCGTCTCGCCGGAGTGCGGTTTTACCTCCTGATCCGCGGCGCGCCGCGGGCCGGCTTACCGCCGTCCCGCGGCCGCCAGCATCGGCATCACCTTAAAGGAGCGTGCAGGTATATGCACAGGAAGCTTGTCCGCGGCGCCGGGCTAGTCACGGTGGCGGCCGCCGCCACCGCAATCGCGCTCACAGCGGGCGCCTCGGCGCCGGCGCTGGCCGGCACCACCGATACCGGTGGCACGGCAACGATCACGATCGCCCCGCGAGCGCTCGCGAGCCTGGCGAAGGCCGGCCTCGTCGTGCTGCCCGGCGGGACCGGGACCGCCACCGACGTCCGCGGCAACGAGAAACTCACGTTCCAGGTCGCCGGCGGAAATGCCAGCTACCTGAACACCTCGGGCACCCTCGACCTGACCGGAACCCTGGTCGTGCTGGACGGTGCGACTCGCAGGTCCGTCACCGTCACGAAGCTGAGTTTCTCCTATGACACCGGCGACATCGCCGGGGTCGTAGGTCGAAGGTCGCTGGCCCTGGGCTCGCTCGGCGGGGTCGAGACGGGCTCGGAGAGTGCGGGTCCGCCGGTCACGGAGACCTTTTCCGCAACGGCCGACTACCTGACCGGCGCGGCCGGCCGCTACCTGGACAAGGCGCTGCACAGCACCGCGTTCAAGAAGGGCAGCTGGGACCTCGGCGGCTTCGTTACGACCTACCAGACGCAGACGGTACCTCCGTCCTGACCGGAGTGCCGACAGACAAGATGGACGCATCCGGGGCGGACGTGACGCTGTCACGGGCCGCCGTGGGCAGGAACGGGCACCGGGCGTGGCCGTCGCGATAACGCCCGCGCGCCCGTTCCGCTCCGCCGACGACGTTCCGCGAACCATCGTCGCGCCGGTGTCGCGCGCCGACGCGGTCTTCCGGGCCGGGCTGCGCATCGCCGGGCTTTCCAGCTTCGTGCTGACCGGCCTGATCCTGGTCTTCCTGGTGCTGCGCAGCTGGTGGGCCTTCCAGGCGGACGGCCTGTCGTTCTTCGTCAAGCAGCAGTGGATCTTCGTCGGGAACGAGTTCGGCATCGGCGGGGTCCTGCCGGGCACGCTCATCATCGGCGCCATCGCCAGCGTCATCGCGATTCCCGTCGCGCTCGCGACCGCGATCTTCATCTCCGAGTACGCACCGGATCGGCTGCGGCGAGCACTCATCGCGGTCATCGACCTGATGGCCGCGATCCCGAGCATCATCTACGGAGTCTGGGGTCGCTTCTTCCTCATGCCCAGGCTGCTCGGCACGATGGCGTGGCTGTCCGGGCACGTCTCCTGGTTCCCGCCGTTCCGGGTCACGGTGGCGGAAAGCTCGTCCACCTTCGTCGGGTCGCCGATGATCGCGGGGATGGTGGTGTCGCTGATGGCGATTCCGATCATCACCGCCCTGTCGCGCGAGGTCTACTCGCAGGCGCCGCAGGGTGAGCGGGAGGCCGCGTACGCGCTGGGCTCGACTCGGTGGGGGATGATCCGGGCCGTAGTCCTGCCGTTCGGCCGCGGCGGTGCGGTGGGTGCCTGCATGCTCGGCATCGGCCGGGCGCTGGGCGAGACGATCGCGGTACTGCTGATCATCAACCAGAGCTGGACGCTCAACTGGCACGTGCTGCAGAGCGGCGGGAACTCTGTCGCCGCCATGATCGCCGCGGAGTGGGCGAATTTCAGCCCGCACCAGATGTCCGCGCTCATGGCGGCGGGCCTGGTCTTGTTCGTGATCACCCTCCTGGTGAATTCGCTGGCCGCAGTGATCATCAACCGGTCGCGATCGGGATCGGCCACGGCGGACTGACGGACCATGCGAATGAAGGGGGAAACGGGATGATCACCGCTGGGGTGCCCGGTGAGCGAGCCGGCCACGGGCGAGCCGGCCACGGGCCGGCGGAGCCGGAACTGCCCGATCGGCCGCTCGTACTGCGCCGGGTCACCCCGGTCGACATGGCCACCGTGGCCGGCGCCGCGATCGCGTCGCTCGGCCTGACCTGGCTGGTCTACGAGCGCCTCCTGCCGCTGAGCGGAGCGCTCGGCTTCTGGGTGTGCTGGTACGCCGCGTTTGTCGGGTTCTATATCTCTGCCGCCGCTCTGCAGTGGGAAAGGCTGCTCGTACGGGACCGGACGATGGGAATTCTGGTCAGCACCGGCGGAGTCTTCGCGACGGCCGTGGTCGCGGAGCAGATCGGCTACAGCCTCGTCAAGGGCCTGCCGGCCATCACGCACGTGAACTTCTGGACGCAGACGATGGCGTTCGCGGCCCCGCTCAGCCCGCTCACCGTCGGCGGCGTACTGCACGCGGCGGTCGGCTCGCTCGAGCAACTGGGACTTGCCAGCGCGATGTCGGTGCCGCTCGGCACCGGGGCGGCGCTGTTCCTCGCCGAGGTCGGCGGGGCCATGGAGCGGCCGGTCCGTGCGATCGTCAACGCCATGACGGCGCTGCCGTCGATCGTGGCCGGGCTGCTGATCTACTCCCTCGCCATCATCACCTTCGGGTTGCCGCGCTCTGGCTTCGCCGCGGCGCTCGCCGTCGCGATCGTCATGCTGCCGACCGTCACCAGGGCGGCGGAGGTGGTGCTCAGGGTGGTGCCGGGCACGCTGCGGGAAGCGTCGTTCGCGCTGGGTGCGAGCCAGTGGCGGACGGTCTTCACGGTCATCCTGCCGACGGCACGGGCAGGTCTCACCACGGCCATCGTGCTGGCCATGGCCCGGGGCATTGGCGAGACGGCTCCGGTGCTGCTCACCGCGGGCTTCACGGCCGAGATGAACGCGAACCCGTTCCACGGCTGGCAGGCGACGCTGCCGACGTTCATCCTCAACAGCATCCTCAACGAGGGCCAGTCACCCAAGTATGTCGCCCGCGCCTTCGGCGCCGGGTTCGCGCTGATGCTTGTGGTCGTCGTCCTGTTCGTCATCGCCCGCCTGGTGGGCGGCGGACGGCCTGGCGAGCTGAGCAAACGACAGATCCGCAAGCTCAGACGAGAGGCGACCCAGTCATGACCCGCACTTCCCTGCTGCTGGCGCTGGCCGGCCTGGCCGGCGCCGCAAGCCTCGCGCTGGCTCCGGTGGCGGCGCTGGCCCAGGTAACGGGCGCTGCCGCAACTCCGTCTTCCTCACCTAGCCCGTCGCCCTCGCCCGCTGTGTCGTCCACCGCCGCTGCGTCGCCCACGGCCGCTGCGTCGCCCACGGCCTCGATGAGCCCGTCGCCGACGGCGCGACACCCGAAGCCCCGGCCAGGCAAGTCGGCTCCGGCCG
>JASHOV010000404.1 GCA_030038495.1 Streptosporangiaceae bacterium | reverse complement strand
CTTCCGGCTAGCGCGGCATAAGCGGTCAGTACTTCGGCCCGACGGGTCCGTACATAGCCGGACCATGGCGGCCGACACCGACATTTCGCGTTAGTGACGCAGACGAGGGGTGCCCCGGGTGGGATTCGAACCCACACTGTGCGGTGTTTGAGGCCGCTCCCTGCTGCCAGTTGGGGTACCGGGGCGAGGCTATTTGGGGACTGGCTGGACGCCAATGTACCGGGTCTTCGGTACGCTCGGCACGTGAGTAAGACGCCGTTCAACGTGGTGATAGCCGAAGACGAGGCCCTCATCCGCCTCGACCTGCGCGAGATGCTGGAGGAGGAAGGCTACGTCGTAGCCGGTGAGGCGTCCGACGGCGAGGCGGCCGTCAAGCTGGCCGAGGAGCTCAAGCCCGACCTGGTGATCATGGACGTGAAGATGCCCGGCCTGGACGGCATCTCGGCCGCCGAGCAGATTACCGCCAACCAGATAGCCCCGGTCATCATCCTGACCGCGTTCTCCCAGCGCGACCTGGTGCAGCGCGCCAGCGAGGCCGGCGCGATGGCGTACCTGATCAAGCCGTTCACCAAGGCCGACCTGGTGCCGGCGATCGAGGTCGCGGCCAGCAGGTTCGCCGAGATCGCCGCGCTGAACGTCGAGGCGGCGAACCTGCGCGAGCGGCTTGAGGTCCGCAAGATCCTGGACCGGGCCAAGGGTCGGCTGCAGGACACCAAGGGGTTGACCGAGGCGCAGGCGTTCCGGTGGATCCAGAAGACGTCGATGGACCGGCGTCAGACCATGCGCGCGGTCGCGGAGCAGGTCCTGGCGGAGGCCGAGCAGAGCGCCGCCAGCGCGGCCAGCGCCTCGGCGGACGAGGCTGCACCCGACCCCGCGGCCGATCAGGGCTGAGCGCGGGCCAAGCGAGCGCCGCCAGTAAGCCGCGAAGCGCGGCAACGCGCCGGCCACGCCTCTGCGCCTGAACGCGAGCAGCGGGCGCCGACTCTCACAACCCCCGGTGAGCCGACGCCCGCCGCTGCGGCCGCCGGACGCCGGAAGCGGTCGACGGTCATGAGTCTGCCTAAACCTTTGGTGCCATGTCGGCCTTCCCCGGGCCGGCACGTTCTCTACTCGGTCTTCGCGGACTCCTCCGACAACGGTAGCGACGCTCGGCCAGAGCGCGCAAAGACACCGGGAATCCCCGCAACTAATGAGCGGAACGTCCGCTTGTCGCGCTCACGGACCGTAATCGCGGCCGCGGTTCGGGCCGTCGCGGCGCGCGGAGCCCGGCTCCTGGCTCAGTCCTGGCGGGATTCCGCCGTGCGCCCCACGGCGACGGCCCGGCGGGCTAAGCGCGATGTCCCGGCGCGCCGTCCGGCAGGACCGAGGGCAGCCTACCGCCGAAGGGCACCGCGTCCCTGTGCAGGCAGCTCAGCCGGGCGGTGCAAACCCGCTTCCCCTGCTCATCGGTGATAACGATGTCGAACGTTGACATGGTCCTGCCGCCGTGCGCGAGCGTGGCAGTTCCCGTGACCAGGCCGGAGGACGCCGACCGATGGTGGGTCGCGCTGATCTCGATCCCCACCGTGAACCGGCCGGGACCGGCCTGCAGCGCCGCGCCCAGCGAGCCGATCGACTCGGCCAGTACGCAGGAGGCACCGCCGTGCAGGATCCCGTACGGCTGCGTGTTGCCCTCGACCGGCATCGTGCCGACCACCCGCTCGGCGGACGCCTCGAGGATCTTGATCCCCATCCGGCCGGCCAGCGTCGTGTTGTCCTGGCTGTTGAAGGCCGCCATGATCTGCCGCTCTCGCTCGGACAACTCCGGCACAGATACCTCCACGTCACTGCTGCTGACCCCTACCTCATTACTGCAGGCAAGCGTAGGGGTTTGCTCAGTCCGGCCGACGCGCGGCAACTGTCTGACCCGCGCACTAGGCTCGGGGTGTGCCACCCAAGGACAACACCGCCGATCAGCAGAGCCCGCGGAACCGGGAGCGGCTGCTGCTCCTGGACGGGCATTCGCTGGCGTACCGCGCGTTCTTCGCCCTGCCGCCGGAAAACTTCTCCACCACCACCGGCCAGCCCACGAACGCGGTATACGGATTCACCGCGATGCTGATCAACGTGCTGCGGGACGAGCAGCCCACCCATGTCGCGGTGGCGTTCGACCGCGGCGAGCCGACGTTCCGGCACGAGCAGTACGTCGAGTACAAGGCCACGCGCAAGGAGACGCCCGCCGACTTCCGCAGCCAGCTGAGCCTCATCTTCGAGGTGCTGGACGCGCTGGGGATCAGCCGGCTGTCCGTGCCCGGCTACGAGGCCGATGACATCATCGCGACGCTGGCGACGCAGGCGGCCGATCAGATGGACGTGCTGATCGTGACCGGCGACCGGGACGTACTGCAGCTGGTCACCGACGACGTGACGGTGCTGTACACGATGCGCGGCATCAGCGAGATGGCGCGGTTTACGCCCGCGGCGGTCGAGGCCAAGTACGGCCTGACCCCGGCGCAGTATCCCGACTTCGCGGCCCTGCGCGGCGACCCGAGCGACAACCTGCCCGGCATCCCCGGCGTGGGGGAGAAGACCGCGACCAAGTGGATCGCGGAGTTCGGCTCGCTCGCGCAGCTGGTCGACCGGGTGGATGAGGTGAAGGGCAAGGCGGGCGACGCGCTGCGCGAGCACCTGGCCGGGGTGCTGCGCAACAGCCAGCTGACCCAGCTCGTGCGCGACATGACGCTGGAGGTCGGGCCCGCGGACCTGCGGCCGGCGCCGTGGGACCGCGAGCAGATTCACCAGCTGTTCGACACACTCCAGTTCCGTGTGCTGCGGGACCGGCTGTACGCGACGCTTCCGAATGGCATCGGCGGTCCGGCCGCCCCTGCGGCGGGAACGGTCACCGACGCCACCACCGCGTTCGATATGTCCGCGGTGATCCTCGGTCCCGGCGACGTCGCGGGCTGGCTCGACGAGCACGCTGCCGGGCCCGGCCGCTCGGGGCTTGCCGCGAGCGGAAGCTGGGGCCGGGGCACGGGGCACCTGACCGGCCTGGCGATCGCCGTACCCGGCGGATCGGCCGCGTTCCTGGATCCGACCAGGCTGACCGAGGATGACGACAAGGCGCTCGGGGCCTGGCTCGCCGACACCGGCCGGCCCAAGGCACTGCACGACGCGAAGGGCCCCATGCACGCGCTCGCCGCCCGCGGCCTCGAGCTGGCCGGACTCACCAGTGACACCGCTCTTGCCGCCTACCTGGCCCTGCCCGGCCAGCGAACCTTCGACCTGGCCGACCTGGCACTGCGCTACCTGAACCGGGAGCTCCGCGATGCCACCCCGGCTACCGGGCAGCTGACCCTCGACGTGCCCGACGACTCCGAGGTCGCCACCGCGCTCGCGCAGCGGGCGCAGGCGACGATGGAGCTGGCCGAGGCGCTGGACGCCGACCTGGCCAGTCGCGGGGCGACCGAGCTGCTGGCCGAGCTTGAGCTGCCGCTGGTCGGGGTGCTGGCGGACATGGAGCGAGCCGGGATCGGCGCGGACGCCGATCATTTCGCCGGAATGTCGGCCGAGCTCGGTGGCGAGGTCAAGGCGGCCGAGCAGGGGGCCTTCGCGGTGACCGGGCACGAGTTCAACCTCGGCTCGCCCAAGCAGCTGCAGGAGGTGCTGTTCACCGATCTCGGGCTGCCCAAGACCAAGCGGATCAAGACCGGCTACACCACCGACTCCGAGGCGCTGACCGGCCTGCTCGTGCAGACCGAGCACCCGGTCCTCGCGTACCTGCTGCGGCACAGGGACGTGGCCAAGCTGAAGAGCATCGTGGACTCGCTGATCCCGATGGCCGACGCCGACGGGCGCATCCACACCACGTTCAACCAGACCATCGCCGCCACCGGCCGGCTGTCGTCCACCGACCCGAACATGCAGAACATCCCGATCCGCACCGAGGAAGGCCGCCGGATTCGCCAGGGCTTCGTGGTCGGGCCGGGCTACGAGTGGATCCTGACCGCGGACTACAGCCAGATCGAGCTGCGGATCATGGCGCACCTATCCGGCGATGAGGCGCTCGCCGCCGCCTTCGGCTCCGGGCACGACTTCCACGCGGCCACCGCGGGCCGGGTATTCGGCGTCGAGCCCGCCGCGGTGACCCAGGAGCTGCGCAGCAAGGTCAAGGCGATGAACTACGGCCT
>JASHOV010000403.1 GCA_030038495.1 Streptosporangiaceae bacterium | reverse complement strand
ATCGTGACGCACAACATGCAGCAGGCCCAGCGCGTTTCCGATAACTGCGCGTTCTTTCTGGCCACGCATGACACGCCCGGCTACATCGTCGAGTCCGGGCCCACCCAGCAGCTGTTCGAGAACCCGCGCGACCCGCGGACGGCCGGCTACGTGCACGGCCGGTTCGGCTGATGACGCCTACGAGTAGGCCGGGTCGGCGGTGGCTCGCCGTGCGCGCTGGCGGCGGGGATCCGGCAGCGGGATGGAGGCGAGCAGCGTCTGCGTGTAGTGATGCCGCGGCCGGGACAGCACCTGATCCGTCGGACCTGATTCCACGATGCGGCCCGCGGACATCACGTTCACCTGCTGCGAGACCTGCCGGACCACGGCCAGATCGTGGCTGATGAACAGGCAGCCGAAGCCGAACTCAGCCTGCAGTTCCGCGATCAGCCTGAGGATCGTGGCCTGGACCGCCACGTCGAGCGAGCTCGTCGGCTCGTCGGCTATGACCAGCCGGGGACCCAGGACCAGCGCGCGGGCAATCGCCACCCGCTGGCGCTGCCCGCCGGACAGTTCGTGCGGGAACCGGCCGGCGGCATCGGCGGGCAGGTGGACGCGATCGAGCAGTTCCTCGACCCGCCGCTGGCGCTCGGCTCGCGGCAGCGAGGTGTGCAGCCGCAATGGCTCGGCGACGATGGCGCCGATCCGGGCGCGCGGGTTCAGCGAGTCGGTCGGGTTCTGAAAGACAAAGCCGATCTTGGCCTGCACCGCGCGCAGATCGCGGTGGCCCAGCGTGCGCAGGTCACGGCCGGCCACCGTGATGCTCCCGGACGCGGCCGGGACCAGCCGCGCGACCGCCTTGCCGAGCGTCGTCTTGCCCGAGCCGGACTCGCCGACGAGCCCCACCGTCTCGCCCGCGGGCACGATCAGGCTGACGCCGTCGACGGCCATCACCTTGTGCGGGCGAGCATGGTAGCTGACGGTGACGTCCCGCACCTCGGCCACCGGCTCCGCCGACGCGGGCGGGCCGGACGCCTCCGATGCGGACGAGGCGTCGATACGGGGAACGGCCCCCAGGAGCTCTCGGGTGTAGCCGGACTGCGGCGAGAAGAAGACCTCCTCCGCCGTGCCGTCTTCCATGATCTGGCCGTGCCGCAGCACGACAATGTCGTCCGCGAGATCCGCGGCGACGCCCATGTCGTGGGTGATCAGAAGGATCGCCATGCCGATGTCGCGGCGCAGCTCGTGCAGCAGGTCCAGGATGCCCGCCTGGACGGTGACATCCAGCGCGGTCGTCGGCTCGTCGGCGACGAGCAGGTCGGGCTCGGCGGAGATGGCCAGCGCGATCATGGCGCGCTGCAGCTGCCCGCCGGACAGCTCGTGCGGGAATGCCCTGGAGATCCGCTGGGCGTCGCGCAGCCCCACCTTGTCCAGCAGCGCCAGTACCCGCGCGGCGGCCTCCCCGGCACGGGCCGGAGCGTGCGCCGTGACCGCCTCGGCGATCTGCGCCCCGACCCGCATCACCGGGTTGAACGCCGTGAACGGATCCTGGAACACCGACCCGATCCGGCTGCCGCGGATGGCCCGGAGCGTGGCGGAATTGGCCCCCACCAGCTCCGTGCCACCGGGGCCGCGGCCGGCGAGCACGGCGCTGCCGCGGACCCGCGCCGTCGGGGGCAGCAGGCCGAGCAGCGACAGCGCCGTCACCGACTTGCCGGACCCGGACTCGCCGACCAGTGCGAGCACCTGGCCGGATGACACCGTAAACGAGATCTCGCCGACGGCGGTGCGCAGCCCGGCATCGGTGCTGAAATCGATGCCGAGCTTGCGCACTGCCAGGAGCGGAACTTCCGGGGCCACAGACGGGTGCCCCACTACTGCTTCAGGCTCACGGCCGTGTAGACCGGGTAGGCCGGGAACTCGCCGATGTAGAAGTTCTCCACCCCGGACCCGCGCAGGAACGAGTTCTTGTTGTAGACCAGCGGGACGGCCGCGGCGTCGGCCATGATCGCCTTGTCGGCCTGCGCCCAGACCTTCCCGGCCGCCGTCGCATTGATAATGCCCTCGGCCTGGTTGATCAGCGCGTCCACGTGCGGATCGGACAGGCGCGAGATGTTGTAGTTCCCGTTGCCGATCATGTCGGACGCGAACAGCGGCTCGATGTTGTCCATCGCGGAAGGGAAGTCGGGCTGCCAGGAGCTGAGAGCCAGGTCATAGCCGCTGGCGCTGTTGCCCGTCACCAGGTCGGCCCAGGCGTTGTCACTCAGCGCGTCGATGACGACGTTGATGCCCGCGGTCTTGTACGCCTCCTGGACCGCCTGGGCGATGGCCGTCGAGATCGGGTCGTTGGGGGTCGCGAGCGTGAGCGTCAGGTTCTTCACGCCGGCCTGAGCCAGCAGGCTCTTCGCCTTCGCCGGACTCCCGCTCGAGCCGCCCGGATACAGGTCATATTGCTCCCGGCCCAGGATTCCCGGCGTGATGAGCGTGGTCGCGGGCTCGGCTGCGATCGGGCCGCCGGACGCGACGACGACTGCCTGCCGGTTGACCGCGTACTCCAGCGCCTCGCGCACCTTCAGGTTCTTCAGCCTGGGGCTCTGGACGTTGACGGCCAGGTACTCCAGCGGGCTGGCCGGGGAGGTGACCAGCCGGGCCTTGGCGGACGGGTCGTTCTCCACCTGATCGAGCTGGGCCGGCGGAACGAAGTCCGCGCCGAAGGCATCCTGAGCGTTCGGGCCGTCAGCGATCAGCGTCTGCGCCTCGACCGTCGGATCCTGGTTCAGCTCGAAGATGATCTTGTCTGGCCCGCCCGCGCGATTCGGGTCGGTCGCCGCGCTCCAGTACTTGTTGCGTACCAGCACGGCCGAGTTTCCCGGCGTGTACGACTGCACGGCGTACGGACCGCTGGTGATGGGGTGATTGCCGAACGTCGCGGCCGGAGCCTCGCCGACGGGAACGGGTGCCATCGAGGTCGTCGACACGACCCACGGCCAGTCACCGTACGGCTTGTTGAGATGGAAGATGATCGTCGTGCTGTTCGGGGTCACGATCGAGCTGAGCTGCTTGCCGCCGAACGGCCCGGTGTAGCCGGCCGTGTCGGCGATCAGCGGCTTCTGGTAGTTAAGGCCGCCGGACAGCGCGGGCGCGTAGGTTCGCTCGATGCCGTACTTGACGTCATAGGACGTGATCGGCTGGCCGTTGCTGAAGTAGATACCGCTCTTGAGGTGGTAGGTCCAGACCTGGCCGCCGTCGGATGGCGTGCCGTCCGTGGTGGCCAGGTCGGGGACGACCTCCGGCACCCCGGTCCTGCCGATCTTCCACGTCGTCAGGCGCCGCCACAGCAGGCCGGAACTGGTCACGGCCAGCGACCAGCTCTGCGCCGGGTCCAGCGTCAGCGTCGTCTCCGAGTCGAGGATCGTGAGCGTGCCTCCCCGCTGGACTGGAGTGTTCGTGGACGCGGCATTCGCCCCCGCGCCCGCCGGGTTGTTGGCACTCCCGCAGGCGGCCAGGCCGGCCGTCAGGACGACGGCCGTCGCCGAGCCCAGCAGGGCGATGTGCTTTCTCATGAATTCAGAACTCTCTCTCGGTCATGCCTGTCGGCAGTTTTCTGCGGTCACACGCGGGGGTCGAGCAGCTTGTAGGTCAGGTCCACCAGGAAGTTCGCGACGACCACGAACACGGCCGCGACCAGGGTGACGCCGGAGATGGTGGACAGGTCGGTCGTCTGGACTGCGCCGATCAGCAGTGCGCCCAGGCCGTACATCGAGAACACCTTCTCCGTGATCACGGCGCCGCCGAGCAGGGTGCCGACATCGAGGCCGAACATCGTGATGATCGGGATCATCACGTTGCGCAGCGCGTGCCTGCCGACGACGCGGCGCTCGCGCAGCCCCTTGGCCCTGGCGGTGCGCACGTAGTCCTGGCCGAGCGCGTCCAGCATCTGGCTGCGCGTCAGCCGGGCGTAGATGGCGGCCGAGATGAACGCGAGCGTGCACCAGGGCAGGATCAGGTGGAACGCCCACTGCGCCGGGCTCTGCAACGGCGAGACGTAGCCCCCGTACGGCAGGATGTCGAGCTTGAATCCGAAGAACAGGATCGCCAGCAGGCCCACGAGGTAGGACGGCGCCGAGACCCCGACGATCGCGGTGGTCATCACGGTGCGATCGACGGCCGTACCGCGGCGCAGTGCGCTGATCACGCCGGCCGCCGTTCCCGTCACGAGCCACAGCACGGCCGCACCGAGGGCGATCGAGGCGGTTACCGGCAGCGTCTGCCCGATCAGCGACAGGACGGTCCGGTTCTGCTGGAACGAGTAGCCCAGGCACGGCGCCGGGCAGACGATCGCGCCCTGGCCGCTGCCGTACGTACGGCCGGCGAAGATGCCGCCGAGGAAGTCCAGGTACTGCCGCCAGACCGGGGCGTTCAGGCCCATGAACGCGCGCACCTGACGCAGCTGGCCGGGTGTGCACAGTCGCCCGCACTCCGAGCGTGCCGGATCGGCGGGCAGGATGTAGAAGATCAGGTACGTCGCCAGGCTGACCAGCAGCAGCACGGCGATCATGCCGGCGATCTTGACGAGCAGCAGCCGCGCGATCCTCATCGCAGCCTGCCTGACATCCGGGGATCGAGGGCGTCGCGCAGGCCGTCGCCGAACGCGTTGAGCGCGAGCGTCACCAGGAACAGCGCCAGGCCGGGCGCGGCGAGATACCAGGGGTCGACCGACACCCACCCGATGGCCGAGGAAATCTCGCGCCCCCACGACGGTGTCGGCGGCGGCACCCCGATGCCGAGGAACGACAGCGCGGCCTCGGTGCCGATCGCGCCCGGAATCGACATGGTCGCGATGACCGTAATCGTGGCAGCCAGGTTGGGCATGATCTCGGTGCGGAGTATGTGCAGCGGGGACGCGCCAACCGCCCGTGCGGCGACCACGAAGGACCGGTTACGCAGCGCCATCGTCTGCCCGCGCACCACTCGCGCCACGTACGGCCAGCCGAATACCCCGATCACCGCGATCATGAAAAACTGCCGGGGGAAGCTCGCCGGCACCAGAGCGCCGAGCGCGATCATGAAGATCAGCTGCGGGAAGGCGATCGTCAGGTCGGTGAACCGGGACAGTACCGTGTCGACGAGGCCGCCCCGGTAGCCGGCGAATACCCCGAGAACGGTGCCGATCAGCGTCGCCAGCAGCGTCGCTCCGACGCCCACCAGCAGCGAGATGCGGGCTCCGTAGGCCACGATCGCGAACAGATCGCGACCCGTCTGCGGCTCGACTCCCAGCCAGTGCGAGGCGCTGACCCCGCCGAACGGCCCCTTCGGAAGCCCCGACTCGGTCAGCGCGCCGAGGTTATAGGTGTAGGGGTTGTTACCGCTGATCCCGCTGAGGAGCGGAGCGAAGAGGGCCAGCAGGACGAATCCCAGGGCCACCGCCGCGCCCGCCACCGCCCAGCGGTCCGCGAGCAGGCGCGCGAGCGCCCCGGACCGTCGGCTTCGGGCGGAGACCAGCGCCTCTGCGGGCGCGGGAAGGCCGCTCGTCGTGGTGTTGGAGGTCATAACCCTAGTTAACTTATCGAAATTATCTGATTTCGCAAATCGCCGACGTACCTGCAGGTCAGCGTTCAGATCGGCGGAATCCCCCTGACCCGGGTCAGACCTCCTCGCCGGTCACCGGGTGGCGGTAGTGGAAGGGGAACGTCGTGGTGTCGGGCCAGAGCTCCGGCGGGTCGGTCAGCAGCTCGTCGGGGCCATAGGGGTCCTCGGGGAAGACGACGGACGCGTTCGGTACGAAGGCAGCCGGGGTATATGCCCATCCCCGCTCGAACGTCGCATGCCAGAACGGCCGGTAGAAGAGGATCTTGATCTTCCAGATGCCGTCCTCGGCGACGTAGGTGTTCTCGTACAGGCCGCCTTCCCACCACTGCCGCGGCTCGCCGGCGCTCTCGTGCGTCCCTGCCTGCATCAGCGTACGGAACCTGGCGTATCCGGTCCGGCGGTCCGGGCTCACGTGGACGATGTCCTGCAGCTGGGGGTGATCGAGCAGGCGGCCGCGGGCGGGCCCGTTGACGCCGCCGGCGAACGCGCTGCGGAACCGGCCGGTGTACAGGCGGGCGGCGCCGGTCTTCCCCTTGTACACGCCGCCGATGAAGATGACCTGGCCATCCTCCGCGAACAGGTCGACGACCTCGTCATACAGGCACTTGTCGAGGTAGTAGCCGTAAGCGTGCTGCAGGTTGCGGATAGCGAGCACATCCTCGACGATGCCGAGCCTGTGCTCAAGGTCCGCGAGCCGGTCGTCCGCCGCCATGAGGCCTCCTCTGGTCTGCCCTGCTGATCGCTGGCTGCCGCTGTGCCGCGGGTCAGCCGGCGGCCTCCGCGTGCCGGTCAACAAGCTGCATGACGTATCCCACGCCGTGCGGCGCGTTCTCGCGGGGCGGGACGAAGATCGCCTCCTGGACGGTGCTGTCGTGCCCCGCGTAGCGCATGCTCATGGCCCGCGTTTCTGGATCCACGGTGGCCAGCCAGCGGAAGCCGGGGAGGTGATCGGCCGGCGGCGGCTGGCCCGGCACGTCGGTGAGGTTGATGAGGCCGAAGCGGTATCCGCGCGTCGCGCGCCGGTCGTCGGTGCGCGGGAACTCCCCCGGACAGCCGGTCAGCGTCACCGACATCTCGTCCCGCCTCTCGCCGCGTCCCCCTCCGCCAGCATCTCCTCGTAGGGCGCCGACAGCACCCGCGATGCGGGTTCTCCGGCGCGAATCCGCCCGGCCGCTGCCGCCTCCCACGCGGCAATGACCTCTGCCCTGGCGACTATCTCCGCGGCCCGCGCGGCCGGCAGGAACACCACGCCGCTGCCGTCGGCCACGACGAGATCGCCCGGGCTTACCGTGACACCCGCGATCTGGACCGGCGTATTCCAGCCGACCTCGACCTGGCGCCCGCGTGCGGTCGCGGGTACGGCGGCCAGGGCGTACACGGGCAGGCCCAGAGCCGCGCCCTCGTCCACGTCCCGGCAGGCCCCGTCCACGATCACGCCGCTGACCTGGCGAGTCGCGGCGGCCAGCGACAGCAAGCCACCCCAGCCGGCGGCCTCGACCCGCCCGCCGGCGGCGACGACGATCACGTCACCGGGGCTGGCGGCCTCGACCGCGGCCGTGCCCAGGTGCCGCCCGCCCGGTGCCGCGTTCCCGGCAATCCCGAGTTCCACCGTGATAACCGGGCCGGTGACGCGCCGCGCGACGGTCAGCGCCCGCAGGCCCGGCGCGACGCCGGGGATCCCGAGCTGGTCCATGGCGTCGGAGCAGGCGCAGGAATCCAGCGCGGCCAGCCGGGGCAGGCACGAGCCGGGCATGCTCAGCCGGGCCAGGTGCGCCGCGCGAGGCGGACGACGAGTTCCAGCTTGGCCCGCTGCCCGCCGGCCGACACCGGATTGCTGCCGGGGACAGACGCGAACCCGCACTGGGTGCTGATGGCCAGCTCGGCGAGCGGCTTGAGCCGGGCCGCCTCGCCGATCCTCGCCTCAATGTCCGCCGCGTCGTCGAGCCGATCGGACTTGGTCGTGAGCAGTCCGAGCACCACGACCGTCCCGTCCCTGACGTCAGCAAGCGGCTCGAAGCTCCCGGCCCGGTCGCTGTCGTACTCAAGCAGCAGGCGGTCGAAGTCGAGCCGGGGGAACAGCCGGCCGGAGATGGCGCCGTACCCGCCGGCCGAGTGCCACATCCCTCCCGGCCCGTTCCCGCGGCAGATGTGCAGCGCCCGCGTGACGCCGCTGATGCCCTCGAAGAGCGAGTTGTCGAGCTCGGCATCGAAGATCGTCTCGGCGTCCGGATCGCGCCCCTCCGCCGCCATCCGCGCGCGAGTGTCCGGATCGCAGAGCGAGCCATAGTTAGGCGCGTCGAGCTGGATGTAGTCGCAGCCCAGTGCGACGAGATCACGCACCACGCCGCGCTGGTAGTCGCGGATATCGATGAGGAACTCCGCGCAGTCACGGTAGGCCCGCGTCGAGTGCGCGGGTGACCAGTACCGCCGGTGGTAGCTCGGCGCCGCCATCGTGAACTTGGCCCTGGCCCGAGCATGCCGGGCAAGGAACGCGTATTCGTCCGCCATGCGGCCGACCCGCGGCCCGCCCGCGACGCGCCGGACCACGGCCGGGTAACCGCCGCCGCCGCTCCCCTG
>JASHOV010000039.1 GCA_030038495.1 Streptosporangiaceae bacterium | reverse complement strand
ACCCGCTGCTGCTGTCCAAGGTGCTGCGTCACGGACTGTCGGCGGCGGGCCGGTACATGGCGTTCCGATGCAAGTTGCCGGATCGGCCGGGTGCGCTCGCGACGTTGCTCAGTGAGCTGGCCGGGCTGGGCGCGAACGTGCTGGACGTGATGCACGAGCGGGTGACCGCCGACCTGAGGGTCGACGAGGCCGATGTGAACCTGCATCTGGAGACGCGCGGCCCTGAGCACTGCGACACCGTGATCAGCCAGCTCCGCAAGGCCGGGTACACGCTGCTGTTCAGCTAGCGGCCGGGGCTGCCCCGTAATCGGCCCCGGCGGCCATCCTCGCGGAGTTAATAGTCAGGGCGCGACCGGCTGCGCCGTGCCGTCCGCACGACCAGCGTGCCCGCGACCCGATCGTGCAGCGCGCGCCGCTCCGGGTCGGACAGCAGAACAGCGCAGTCCGCGATCCAGAAGGCGGCCCCGGCCAGGCTGATGATGCCGCCCGCGGGTCCGAGCCTCGTCGCGAAGGTGAAGGCGACCGGGCCGACCAAGAACACCATCGTCCGCAGCCCCGTGGCCCTGATCCCGGCTCGCGTGCGATCCATGAAGCTGACTACTCGCAGCCCGACCAGAAGCTTGCCAAGCGTGGCGCCGCCCGTTGCCTGCAGAATCCAGAAGTAGGCGATCGCGAGCCCGTAGACCACCAGGGAGTAGCTCAGATAGGCGCTGGCCGTGCTCGGGTCCCGCAAGAAGTGGGTGACGGCCGCCTGGCCGGCGGCCTGGCTGACCTCGTCCGCCCTCGACACCGCCTGGACCTGCTGGACCAGCCTCTCCATCTGCGAGTACAGGACGAGGAACGAGGCGCCCAGGATCAGCATCCAGTCCACGGTCATGGCCAGCAGTCGCTCCCAGCCGCTGGCCAGCGAGGGGTCGCGCGGCTGCACAGCCCGGCCTTGAGGGACTGGCTGGCGAGCCTGCCCGAGCCCGCCGGAAGGTCCCGGCCCGGATCGCGGCCGGCCGTATCCCGGCTGCCGGAAGCCGGCCTGCCTGCCGCCACGGAACGCAGTTGACGGAGACCCGTACTTCGGCTGGCCCGGCCGGGCCGGCGCGGGGTATGCCTCCGGTGCTGCCTGGCCGTCTGCCGGGTACGGCGACGGCCACCGGAGCGGCTCCTGGCCCGGTCCAGCCGGAGCGGCGGGCGCGGCCTCGGCCGGGACACTCGCGGTGCCTGCATCGGTGCCCGGCAGCCCGGCGAGGCTGGCATCCTCACCGGGTGACCGACTGGTCATGTCGCCCTGCTGTGTCATGTCCCGTGAATTCCCGAGCCCGCGCGATCGTTAGAGCACAACCCTATGCGCAGTGGGCCCGTGCCGCGGCGAACCGTGCCGCGGCGATCTCGGCCGCCCTTGACTCAGAGGTTGCCGCGGCGCTCCTGCTCGCGCTCGATCGCCTCGAACAGGGCCTTGAAGTTGCCCTTGCCGAAGCCCTGGGAGCCATGCCGCTCGATCAGCTCGAAGAAGACCGTCGGCCGGTCCTGCACCGGCTTGGTGAAGATCTGCAGCAGGTAGCCGTCCTCATCCCGATCGGCCAGGATCTTAAGCTGATGCAGCTCGTCCAGCGGCACTCTGGTGCTGCCGACCCATTCGCCCAGCGTCTCGTAGTAGCTATCGGGCGTGTCCAGGAACTGTACGCCCTGCTCGCGCATGCCTCGGACGGCCCCGACGATGTCGTCGGTGGCCAGCGCGATGTGCTGGACGCCCGGCCCTGCGTAGAACTCCAGGTACTCGTCGATCTGGGACTTCTTCTTCCCGACGGCCGGCTCGTTGATGGGGAACTTGACCTTGCGGCTGCCGTCGGCCACGACCTTGCTCATCAGCGCCGAGTACTCGGTGGCGATGTCGTCGCCGACGAACTCCTTCATGTTCGTGAAGCCCATCACGTGGTGGTAGAAGTCCACCCAGTCGTTCATCCTGCCGAGCTCGACGTTGCCGACGCAATGATCGATCTCGGTGAAGAACGGGCCGGCCTGCCGCGCGGTTAGCGGGCCTGCCGCCACATACCCGGGCAGGTAGGGGCCGGCATAGTCGGCCCGCTCGACCAGGGTGTGGCGTGTCTCGCCGAAGGTCGCGATGGCCGCGAGCACGACCTTCCCGCTGCCGTCCTCGACGACCTCAGGCTCCTGCACCCCAGTCGCGCCCCGGCTGACCGCGTACTCGTAAGCCGCGGTGGCCGACGGCACTCCGATGGCCAGGTCGACGATGCCATCGCCGTGCTCGGCGACGTGCCTTCCGAGCTCGGTGCCGCCGCGGACCGGACCGCGGAGGACGAACCGCGCGTTGCCCGACTCCAGCACGTACGAGACCTCGTCGCGGCAGCCCGTCTCGGGACCGCGGTAGGCCACGCAGCGCATGCCGAACGCGGTCGAGTAGAAGTGCGCTGCCTGCCTGGCGTTGCCCACGGCGAAGACCGCCGCGTCCATCCCCGTCACCGGGAAGCCGTCAGTGATGGGAACCTGGTCCTGCACTGCCTCGGCGGTCATCGGCGCCACTCCCATGCGATCGCGTACTGCGGGTTCTGGCAGGATCTGACAAGAGGGCACCATGCGCAACCGTCCGCAAGATTATTAGACAATATGCATAGTTACTATGGAGTACGGCTGCAAGGTCTGTACAGGTTGTAGCGAGGTGATCGGGCCATGATCGACGAGCTCGACGGGCGGCTCATCGAGCTGCTCAGGGCCGAGCCCAGGGTGGGCGTCCTGGAGGCCTCGCGGCGGCTCAGGGTCGCCAGGGGTACCGTGCAGGCCCGGCTGGACCGCCTGCACGCGCGCGGAGTGATCACTGGCTACGGTCCCGACGTCGACCCGGCCGCCCTGGACTACGGTGTCATGGCGTTCGTCACCCTGGAGCTTAGGCAGGCGGGCGGGCACGACCCGGTTGCGGTGCGGCTCGCGGCGATCGCCGAAGTCCTGGAGGCGCACACGATCACCGGGGCGGGCGACATGCTGTGCCGGGTGGTGGCCCGCAGCAACTCGGACCTGCAGCGCGTCATTGACGCGATCGTGGAGCTGGACGGCGTCGTCCGTACCTCGACGGTGATCGTGCTCGACACCCCGCTCCCGTACCGGGTCCTCCCGCTGGTGAGCGCGGTCGCGGGCGCGATTGGCGAGTAGCCTGGTGCCGCCGTTCCGCTAAGACGGCTGATGCGCCGGCGTGGCGTCGGCCAGCTCCAGCGCAACCTCCATCAGCGCGGCCCGCAGCTCGGCCGGATCCGCCGAGCGATGCTGGTACATCATGCAGCAGTGGCTGACGCCCGTGAGGCAGGCCGCCGCGCGGACCTGCTCGCGCAGCGTGGCGCCGGGCTCGGTGAGCAGGTCGATGAGCGCGTCCATCCGCTCCCGGAACAGCTCGCCGCGTTCCTTGGCCGAGGCCAGGCTCGCGACGGCGGCCTGATTCTGCGCCAGCATGCGGAAGACCTCCGCGCCGTTGGCGACTATGTCGAGGTAGCGGCTGACGATCTCGGCCCTGGCCTGCGCGGTCCTGGGCTGCTGCTTGCCCCAGTCGATCAGCCGGTCCAGCTCCGCGACATAGTCCTCGACCAGGCTGCGGACGATGTCTTACTTGGACATGAAGTAGTAGTAGAGCGCTGCCTTCGTCACGCCGAGGCGCTCTGCGATCTCCCGCAGGGAGGTCTTCTCGTACCCCTGCTCGGCGAACAGCTGCAGGGCCAGCTCACGCAGCCGGGAACGGGTGTCGCGCCCGGGCGGCCGGCTGGCGTCGTGCCCGTGGCTGTCGTTCCCCCGGCTGGCGGTGTTCTCGTTCATGACCCTCGTGCTCGTGTCCTTCTGCCGCCGACGTAATCTACTTGACGGCCGGTTAGTAGCCAGCTTACTCTGACTGTTGTCAGGATGCTAGCCGGTCGGCAAGTAAGTTGGAAGCATCACAAGTGCGGCATGCGGGACGTTTCGCATGAGCGAGGAGCGGATTTAATGACGGACAACCAGGCGGCCGCCGTTCCGGGCAGTGACGTCGCGGGCGGTGGCGTCCCGGACGGTGGCATCGCGGGCAGTGGCATCGCGGGCAGTGGCGGCCCGGACAGCGACGCGCCGACCGGGCGCAAGCGCGAGATCCTCATTGTCCTGCCGGGCCTGTTGCTGACACTGATCATCGCGATGCTGGACCAGCTGGTCGTCTCCACCGCGCTCCCGCGGATCGTCGGTGACCTGGGCGGGCTGAATCACTACGCCTGGGTTGTCACGGCCTACATCCTCGCCTCGACGGTAACCACCCTGCTCTACGGCAAGCTCGGCGACATGTACGGGCGCAAGCGGTACCTCATGATCGCGATCGTGTTGTTCCTGATCGGCTCCGCCCTTTCCGGGCTCGCGCACTCGATGGACCAGCTGATCGCGTTCCGCGCGCTGCAGGGCCTGGGCGCCGGCGGCCTCATGGTGGGCGCGATCGCCACCATCGGCGACATGGTCTCGCCCCGCGAGCGCGGTCAGTACATGGGCTACATGATGGCCGCCATGATGCTGGCGATGATCGCCGGCCCGCTGGTCGGCGGCTACATCACTCAGCACTGGTCGTGGCGCTGGATCTTCTACATCAACATGCCGATCGGCGGTGCCGCGCTGGTGTACCTGTGGGCCACCCTGCACCTGCCGCGCAAGCGAGTCGAGCACAAGATCGATTGGTGGGGTGCCGGCGTGATCGCGGTCGGCGCCAGCGCGATCGTGCTGCTGACCAGCTGGGGCGGCAGCCAGTACGCGTGGGGCTCCTGGCAGATCTTCCTGCTGGAAGGCATTTCAGTGCTCTCGGTGATCGCGTTCTTCTTCGTGGAGAGCCGGGCGGCCGAGCCGATGCTGCCGCTGCACGTGTTCAAGAACCGGAACTTCACTGTGGCCTCCAGCATGAGCTTCCTGCTCGGCATGGCGATGCTCGGCGCGCTGACGTTCCTGCCGCTGTACCAGCAGACGGTGCAGGGTGCCTCGCCGACCGGCAGCGGGCTGCTGCTGATCCCGCTGATGCTTGGCTCCACCGTGACCGCGCTCATCTCCGGTCAGGTGACGAGCAAGACCGGCCGCTACAAGATCCTGCCGGTTACGGGCGGCGCGATCATGACTGTCTCGATGTACCTGCTGACCCACCTGGGCCCGCACACGACCCGGCTCACCTCGGCGCTGATCTTCGTGGTCTTCGGCATCGGCATGGGCTTCCTCATGCAGATCACCTCGCTGATCGTGCAGAACAGCGTGGCGCAGAAGGACATGGGCGTGGCCAGCAGTTCCAGGGCGTTCTTCCAGCAGATCGGCGGCTCGATCGGCGTGTCGCTGTTCGGCGTGATCTTCCTCGACAAGCTGAACTCGGTCATGACGCCGACTCTGCACGGGCACTCGTTCAACGCTTCGGCCCTCGACCCGCAGTCGTTCGCGGGCATGAATCCGGTCCTGCGGACGCTCGCCTTCACGGGTATCAGCCACGGCCTGGACGCGGTGTTCTGGTGGGCGATCCCGGTCACCGCCGCAGTGTTCGTGCTGGCGCTGTGCGTCAAGGAGATCCCGCTGAGAAGCCGGATCGAGCCCAGCACCGACACGACCGAGCCGGCGGCCGAACTCGTGCACTGATCTCGGACAGCTCGTAACGGCGGCACCCGCCGGCCCGGAAGAACTCCGGGCCGGCGGGTGCCGCCGTGTTGCGTGACTGCCGGCTGCCTGGCTTGCCTGCTAGCCGCCGATGTACGGGACCGCGTCGATGATCTCGACCGACGTGGCTCTTCCGTTGGGCAGGCTGTAGGTGGCAGTTTCGCCCACCTTCTTGCCGTTGATGGCCGCGCCGAGCGGCGACTTGGGTGAGTACACGTCGATTGGCGAGCCGACCTCCTCGCGGGACGCGAGCAGGAATGTCACCTCCTCCTCGTCGCCCTGGAACCTGACCGTGACGGTCATGCCGGGACCGACGACGCCGTCGGTCCTCGGCGGCTCGCCCACCTGGGCGTTCTCGAGGATATGGGCCAGCTGGCGGATCCTGGCCTCCTGCATGCCCTGCTGATCCTTGGCGGCGTGGTAGCCACCGTTCTCCCGCAGGTCGCCTTCCTCCCGCGCGGCCTCAATTTTCTTCGCGATCTCGACTCGGCCCGGCCCCGACAGATGATCCAGCTCAGCCTTAAGCCGGTCGTATGCTTCCTGAGTGAGCCAGGTAAGACTGTCATCGCGGGTCTCGGTCACGGGTACTCCTCGGATGTTACGGAGTCAAAGGGGGGTTTCTATCCGCTGAGCCTTGCGGCCCCTGGGTAATCCTTCGAGGCTAACAAGGGTCGGTGACTACGTCGTACCTGTCAATGGCCGAGGTTAAACAAGCCCGGACGAACTAGGGCAAAATCTCTGATCATCGAGTACCCGGCGCCGCTCTGGGCACCGTCGGCCGGGGCTGAAGTGGCCGATGCGGGCCGATGTAGGCCGATGTGGGTCAGCTTTTCAGTAGATCCGGCGGCTTCGATGAGGCTTATAACCTGATTTGTGTAACCGCACCTCATGAGAAGTCTGATCTGAGCGCGGGAGAGCTTGGGGACGGGTGCCCTGTGATAAGCCCTGTGATAGGCCCTGTGGTAGAAGGCGCCGGCCAGTTTCTGGAGGTTCCGCGTGGGAGATCATCCGGTGTTGGGTTACCTGGTCTGGGCGGTGCTCATCGGTGCCGTCTTCGCATGGGAAGGTCTGGCTCTCAGCCGTATCGGCCCGGACGTGCCGACATTGAGTGCCGCCCTCAGGGCGATCATGAAATACCCGGTGGGGAGGTGGGCGCTCTTCGCCCTCTGGCTGTGGGTGGGCTGGCACGTGTTCGTCCGCGGCTGGCACTTCCTCCTCCGCGCCTGAGGCCTTCGGTGTCCTCAGGTCTCATCGCCTCGGATCTGGTTCCGATCGGCGGCGGGTACGTCGTACTCATGGCGTCGCTGGCCATCGGGCTAAGACTCGATCGCCGAGCTGGTGGTGAGCAGAAAGCCGATGGGAACGATGAACGACTACCGGTAATCGGCCGCCTCGCTCGCCGGTCCCCGGCTGGATGGCCGAGGTTCGCCGTTCAGGTCGGCGTCACGGCGGTCGGCGGCTACGTACTGCTGATGGCGGTCCTCGTCGCCTTCTATTACGGCGTCAGCAGGGTGGCCAATCACTTCCTGGAGAGCGGGTTCACCGGCTGTGCGCTGCTGCTGGCCCTCGCGCTCCCTGTCTTCGCCATAGCATCGCGGGCTGCCGAACTCAGGCGCCGCTGGCCCGGCCGGCCCGGCTCGTCCGACCCATCCGGCC
>JASHOV010000402.1 GCA_030038495.1 Streptosporangiaceae bacterium | reverse complement strand
TAGTCATCGCGGTCGCGGGCGGGCCGGTCGCCATCGCCGTCCCCGCGCTGGCGCTTGCGGGCTGGTGGCGGCCGCGGTGGCTGCCGGCCATCGCGGCCGGGGCGATGGTCATGGTCGGCCTGATGGTAGCCCTGTCGAGCCATCCCACCGTCATGGGCAGCGGCCCGTTCAGCGGCGGAGCCCAGCTGCTCGCCCTGATCGCACTCACCGCGGCGCTGATGCCCGCCATCGCGCGTCCGGGCGGCGCCGACCCGCGCCGGGCCGACACGACACCGGAAGGCAACTGATGGCCCTGGAAGCGTCCCTGCTTACGATCCTCGCGTGCCCCGTCGACAAGGGAAGCCTGCTGTACTTCGACGACGAGGTGTCGCTCTACAACCCCCGCCTGCGACGGCGATACCGCGTTAGCAGCGACGTCCCTCAGCTGCTGGTGCAGCAGGCCGAGACCGTCGGCGACGACGAGCATGCCCGGCTTGTGGACAAGGCCCGCGCGGGCCGGGCCGTCCAGACGACGCGACGTATTCGTCGTCCATCTTCATGGCGGTAAGGCTGCCACCGGGAACCGTCAGACGCCGCCCGGAGGTGGCTCTGTGTGAATTAGGTAACACTATGGTGTTACCTAATTCACACAGATGCGGGTTCCGCCGGGAGAAAATGCCCAAAATGGCCGTGCCGGCCCGCGGATTTGCTCAGCTCAGCAGCCGCCGCTCGCAGATCAGGTGGTGGGCCAGCTCGTGCGTCATGTGCCGACCGATCCACTCAACCGAGCGGACGGGTCGCTCCCGCCAGTTGTACGCTGCGGTGCGCGGCCACCCGGCATCGCCGAGCCCGGTCAGCACCTCGGCGAGTGTCGCCGCTCGGCTGAGCCGCGAAGCTCCGGCCCGGCGGCCGAGACAGTACCAGGCCCGCTACCACAACCCGGCTCGTCGCGCTGGGGCAAAAGCCCCGCTACAGGGCTCAGATCTTAGCGGCCTGGTCTGCCCAGTACGGATCGCGGAGCCGCCGCTTGAGCAGCTTGCCGCTCGGGTCGCGGGGCAGCTCGTCGATGAAGTCGATGGTCTTGGGCCACTTCATCTTGGCCAGCTTGCCCTCGAGGCCGGCCAGGATGTCGGCCGCAAGTGCCTCGCCCGGCGCGACACCGTCCGCGGGCTGGACGACGGCCTTGATCTGCTCGCCCAGTCCTCGTCCGGGATGCCGAACACGGCCACGTCGGCGACCCTCGGGTTCATGATGATCTCGGCCTCGATCTCGGCCGGGTAGATGTTGGCGCCACCGGAGATGATCATGTCCGACTTGCGGTCGCAGAGGAACAGGAAACCGTCCTCGTCCAGGTACCCGATGTCCCCGACGGTGAAGTAGTCCCTGAGCCGGTTGGCGTTGGTCTTCTCCTCGTCGCCGTAGTACTCGAAGCTGATGGGGCCCATCTTCATGTAAATCGTGCCGGGGCGGCCAGCGGGCTGGGAGTTGCCGTCCTCGTCAGCGATCAGGATCTCGCTGATGGGCCACTTGGTGCCCACGGTGCCCGGATGGGCCCGCCAGTCCTCCGGCGAGGCGATCGTGCCGCCACCCTCGGTGGCCGCGTAGTACTCCCAGACGCAGTCGCCCCACCAGTCGAGCATCTGCTGCTTGATCCCGACCGGACAGGGCGCCGCCGCGTGGATCAGCCAGCGCATCGACGACAGGTCATACTTGGCCTTGGTCTCATCGGGCAGCGACAACATCCGCTTGAACTGGGTCGGCACCATGTGCGAGCTGGTCACCTTGTAGCGGTCGGTCAGCCGCAGCGCGGTCTCGGAGTCCCAGCCCTCCATGCACACCAGCGTGTGCCCCATGTGCAGCGCGCCGCCGCCGAAGACAGTCACGGCGGTGTGGTAGTTCGGTGAGGTCAGCAGGTGGGCGTTGGGCTGGCCCTCGGTTACGCCGAAGAACGCGAGCAGGAATGATGCCAGCGCCATCGCCTCGTCCGGGTCCATGCCCGAGAGCGCGCGGCGCACGCCCTTCGGCCGCCCGGTCGTCCCCGAGGTGTAATGCATGGTGGCGCCGGCGGTGCGCTCCTCCGGCAGGGTGCCGGGCTGGCCCGCCCGCAGGTCCTCGACCGGGGTGAAGCCTGGCACCTCGCCGTACCCGAAGCGGGCGTCCGCGGGAATGCCCGCCTGATCGGCGGTTTCGATACCCAGCTGGGCGAGCCGCTCGTGCACGAAGAACGCCTTCGCGCCGCAGTCCCGTGCGATGTACGCGGCCTCGGGCGCCGTGAAGTGCCAGTTGATCGGCGTCAGGTACCAGCCGGCCTGGAGTGCGGCCAGGTACAGCTCGGTCGGGGCGACCCCGTTGGGCAGCAGCGACGCTATGCCGTCCCCGGCTCGCAGCCCGCGGGCCCGCAGCGCATGGGTCAGCTGGTTGGCGCGCGCCAGCACGTCGCCAGCCGTGTGCTCGGTGCCGTCTGGCTCAACGACCGCGATCCAGCCCGGATCCTCCAGCGCCCGCCGCCAGAACCCCATCGAGCTCACCGCCACCTCCAGTGAATTGCTTCGCCGTCTGCTCGCTCGATTAGAACACGTTCTAGTCTAAGTCGGCCAGGCGCTGTCGTGTAATGCATAAGAAGATCACATCGAAGCACCGCACGCCAGCCATAGGCTACTAATCGGTAATAAGGTGCCGCGCTGGCCCGGCCTCAGCCCTTGGCAATCACGTGGCGGTACCCGCGCCAGTGCGGCCCGACGCTGAGCTCGGGATCGGAGACGACGAGCCTGGCTCCTGCGCCCTCGACGATGCGCCGCACCCTCCGGGCGGGCAGCACGTGCATCTGCATCCCGGCCGGGTAGCCGAAGACCCGCCGCTGTACGAACCCGATCAGCGGCTGCGGGGCCAGGGCGTACACGAATCCCTTCGGCGTCCGGCGATGAGTGTCAGGCACGACGATGACGATGCCGCCACCCGGCCGTAGCACGCGGACAAACTCCCGCAGATATCCGGCGGCGAGCGCCGGGGGCATGTGCTGCAGCACCAGGCTGCAGTACACCAGGTCAAACGAGCCGTCGGCGAAGGCCCTCAGGTCCGGCTTGTCGTTGGCCACGAACTGGCAGCCGGGCTGGCCGGAGAGCAGGCTGCGGGCCCGGTCCAGCATCGGCTCGGCGATGTCCACCCCCGTGACCGCGCCGAAGTAGCGGCTCAGGGCGACGGTCACCCGGCCGACGCCGCAGCCGAAGTCCAGCGCGGCGTCCCTGACCGGGCAGATGCCCAGCTGCTCGAGGCGCTCCATTGCGGCCTCGGCCTCGGCCCGGCCGCTGGCCATGAACTCCTCGAGGTCCCAGCTACCGGCTCGCCGTTCCCTGTCTACGCACACTGCCCAGAGCGGATCCGCGGCCCCGAGAATGCTCCAGGAGCGGCTGACCGCGGCGAGGCCGCTCCGGCCGGGATCGGCGCGGCCGGGGCCGGCGCTCGTGCCGCCGGCCATGAGCCGGTCACCAGTTCCCGATGTCATGCTGTCTCATCCTTGCTTGCCCGCTGACGCCGCTGGCCAGCCACGATAGCCGCAGTGGGCTGGTGGCTGGCCAGCGCAGGCCGACGCGGGATCGGCTCAGACGGGGACCTCGCCGACCTCGTGCTCATCCTCGTACACGGCGGCCTCGCGCCGCACGAGGTAGAGGATCAGGCCCATGGCGAGCAGGATGACGCCGACGATGCCGATAATCAGCGGCACGATGAAATCAAGGAGGTCAATCTGGCTGTCGTAGTTCTTCGCGGTGTGCACGACGCTCGCGACGCTGCCCGGAGTGGTGACGAAATTCGCGTTGATCAGTGTCAGGACCGGCGTACCGCTGCTGTTCACCAGGTAGATGTGCTCCGATGAGTTGCCCTTTACCGGGCCACCGGTGACCGGGTCTACGTATTCGGTCGTCGTGGAGGCGTAGTACTGCGCCAGCTTCACCGGCGCAGCGCTCGTCAGGCCGACGAGGGTGCCGGGCACGGTCTGCGACCCGTCCGGCGTCGCCGGGACGTTCTCGACGTACTTGTACACCGGCTCGCCCAGGACGGTAGCCGTACCGGCGTAGACGGCCGGAACCGTCTTCAGCAGTGTCGAGTTGAAGACCTGGTAGGTCTTCTTCTGCGCGTTGAATGGCCAGACGTAGCCGAGGCCGGACACGTGCACCTTCGTGTTGGTCCCGATGGCCGAGCCGCAGCAATTCTCCAGGGCGCCCGAGCTGCGGTCAAAGGCCAGCCGCTCGGTCGAATACGAGACCGTCTGCGCATCGGTCCGGTCATAGACATAGTTGAACTGCTTCCAGACCGCCGTTGAGGAAGTACCGGCCGCGCTGATGCCCTCGGTCGACAGCGTGTCTTCCAGGGTGGCGCCGGTGAGTTCAGCGAGGTGGCTCGGGCTGAAATAGCTGGCGTTGGTGGCAACGAGAGTAGTGACCTGGTCCTCGTTCAGCGGAAACTTCACCGCTTCGCCAACATCCACGAACTTGGTGAGCAGGGCCAAGATAATCAGGAACGTTCCAAGCGCGCTCAGAACAAGGCCGGCAACCCTGCGCATCCATCCTCCATGAGTGAGGTACTTTAGTGGGTCATGCTCCGGATCCTCGGGATCTGTTCCGGAGGATCATAGTCTGGTGCGCGTCCGACGTCATCGTCAATCAGGACACATAGCCATAACAGGTAGAGCAATCAGGATTTTCTTTCCTAATCGGACGCCCGCCGGGCCGGTTCCTGTGGTCGCCCGGACTGATCATGGCGGCAATTCGGTTCTGTGACAAGTGCCGCGGCCACCCTGGCCACCACCACCACGCAGAGCAACTGCGGCCCGGAGTTGGTGACTGCGGCGGCAAGCGCGCCGCTGCCCAGCTGAAGGGAATTTGCGGCGCCGCCGGCCGCGGCCGCGACAACCAGTGGCGCCACCAGCCATCGGCTGTACAGGACACGGGCGATGACGGCGCCCGCCCCCCGCGGCTCACCCGCGACTCGCCTTCTCGCGGCCAGGAACACCAGCGTGGCCGCCGGGAGCAGCACGGTGCCGGTATATCCCGCCAGCCAGAGGCCGAGGACCGCGAGGACGGCTACGCCGGCGCACCGGGTCACCACGCCCGCCCGTCGCCGGAACCCGCTCGCGGCCGGCCTGGCGTCGTCAGGCACGGGGCCGTCCGCGCCGCGGCCCGACGCCGGGCGGGCCCGCCGGCGGATCGGCACGAGGGCGATACCGAGGATCAGCGCGAGCAGCCCGAGTCCGCCGAACAGCGCGGCCCGGTACAGCGTGTCGGGCGGGTAGGTGAGCGTGACCACGCCGTGCGTCCCAGCGGGCAGCAGCCACGCCTGCTCCCAGCCGTCCAGTTGCACCGGCCGCAGGACCTTCCCGCCGATGGAAGCCTGCCAGCCGGCGTTGAAGTTCTGCGCGACCTCCAGATAGGAGGCCTGGCTGGCGGCAA
Organism: Streptosporangiaceae bacterium; assembly: GCA_030038495.1. GTDB lineage: Bacteria > Actinomycetota > Actinomycetes > Streptosporangiales > Streptosporangiaceae > JAJYUU01. The sequence goes on along the minus strand of JASHOV010000402.1, from coordinate 4,183 downwards.
CGCGCAGCCTCCGGATCGAGTCGGTCCACGCCAGCACCGTGGCGGGCCTGGCCGGGACGGCGGCAGGGCTGGCCGACACGGTAGCAGCCGCAGCGCGGCCCCGGCCCGGTCCCGGCGCGGCCACCAAGACGCTCTGCACGTCCCAGCCGGTCGGATCCGCGGCCGGCTCCACGATCGTATTGATGCCTGGCTTGACCTTCGCGCCGGCGCAGCCGGTGAAGGTCAAGGGGCGCCCGTACAGCAGGTCGGCGTACGTACCGCTGGCGCTGGTCGGGATCAGCTTCCCGTCGAGGGAGATGGTCGGTCCGAGGCCGCAGGGCAACAGGACCGGTGCGCTCGGGTCGGCCCGCAGCGGCCGGACACCAGGTATCGCCACGTTGGAGACCTGCAACGGCAGGCTCGACGGGGTGAAGCTCAGGGTCAGCTCGTCGGTCCGCACCGGCCGCGGGAACACGAGCCTGCCCGTACCGCCGGTGAATCCCCCGCCTACTATCCCCGACCGGTCGGTGACCTGCACCTCCGCCGGGCTGCTGGCACCCGGCGGGACGCTCACGGTGATTTCGCGGACGGTTCGGACCTGGTGCCACCGAATCGTGAGCACCGGATGCTGGTCGCTCGCGCCGGCGACCCAGGCGGTCGCCTTGTTGTCATCGAAGGCGGCGCTGGCCATGTCCTGCGGATCGCTGGTGTAGACCGACGACGCCGTCACGCGCGGCTGGTCCCGACCCGGCCACGCGTACCGCGCGATCAAGGCGGTGTCGGTCAGGATCGCCTGCCCGCGCAGCGCGGCGGGACGACCACCGGAGCTGACGAAGCCCTCGTCGAATCCGTACTGCTCCTCGGTGGGCGTGGCCAGGAACGGCGAGCATACCCAGCGCAGCGAGGTGAGCATGCAGGAAGTGGGCTGCGGCTGAGCCTTGGCCAGCAGCACGAGCGGCCGGACGCCGACGGGCAGTCGCACGGCCGGAGCCATGATCGTCCGGCTGGCCGTCACGCCCGGCACCGTGATCTCGCTGATCCCCACCTGCGACCCTGGCGGCGGGAACGGCCTCGCCGCCACGGCCGCCACCGTAATGCGCAGCCAGCCGGTAGCGCCGGGCGGAACCGACAGCGGCTGCGGCTTGCTCGTCGCGCGCACGCTCTGGGTCAGCGATCCGGCCGACGTCTGCACCGTCACTCTGGTAACCGGCGGGCCGACGAAGACGCTGTCCGCGAACGCCACCTGAATGACTCGCGGGTCCATGCGGTGATCGAAGTCCACTTGCAGCCACTGATGGACGGGCCCGGTCAGCGCACCGGACTCCCACAGCGTCTGCGGGTTGCCGTCGATCGCGGCGAACGGGTCGCTGCCGGTCGCACTCTGGCCCGGCAGCGCCCCGATGTCGGACGCCGACGAGGAGGCGGTGACGTTCGCGATCCCGTGGTAGACCGCCACGCTCTCGTAGGGCAGCCAGGACGGCTCGAGATAGTCGTCCGCGGCCTCGAATGTCGACAGCGGATCGTGCGCGGTCAGCGTCTGGGTGAAGTCGATGCGGATCTCGCCGAAGTTGCGCAGCCTGCGCCGCAGCGAATCGGTGATCACGTACTGGCTGGTCGGAATGCCGGGGCCATCGGAGTTGAGCAGGACCGGGCGGCCGTCGAGCAGTCCCTCGTCGGCCAGGCCCAGCACGGCTTCAGGACCGCCGTAGACGCGGATAGTGTCTGCCTGCGGTACGACCGATGCGACCGGGGCCGCGCCGGCCACCCGGTAGATCTCGACCGGCGGGTAGGGGGCGTAGAAGTTGCTGACCGAGTCGTCGGGGGTCGCGTTCCCGACCTTGTACCTTCCGAACTGGGCCACCTTGACCAGGCCGGGCGAGGTGGCCAGCGCGTCGTGGATGCGGGCCGGCCACGCGCCGTACAGGTCGGCGGGGTCCAGGTCGTTCCTGACGACGAGATACTTCACGCCCATGCCGGCTAGCAGCTGCGTGAGCCCGGCCGAGCCCTGGCCGGCATCCAGCTGCTGCTCGATCGCGTCCAGCAGGCGGGCGTTGCCTGCCGAGCCGATCGCGGCCAGCTGATCACTGGCCCAGTCACCGGTGAACAGCGGCTCCAGCACGTCGTCGAGCGGCCGTCCCCAGGTGTACTCGCCGAACCTGGCGCCGGGTATCTCAAGCACGGCCTGGTGGCCCGCATGCGCATTCAGCCAGTTCGCGGCGCTGACCCAGTACGAAGGGAACGCCGGGAAGGCGCCGGCCTGGGACAGGCCGATGGTGAGGGCGGGCAGCGCGACCAGGGCAATCCCCGCGGCCGCGATCAGCTGCACGGTTCTCCTCAGCACAGCCGTGCTCAGCACGGGCGTGCTCAGCACGGGCGTGCTCAGCACGGGCGCCCAGGACCGCGGCGCCCGGACCGAGGCGAGCAGCTGGGCCAGCCCGAGCGCCAGCGGCAGCCGTATCAGCGGATCGAATTTCCGCAAGTTGCGCAGCGGGGCCAGCGGCCCGTTAATGACGTGCAGGATCGGGGACGCAATCGGGTTGCCCAGGCCGCTGACATAGCCCGAGCCGACGATGACGACGCCGGCCAGCAGCGCGCACAGCAGGAAGCGGCGCTCCGGCAGCCGCCTGGTCACCAGGCCGCTGAGGCCGAGCCCGGCGACGAGCCCGGTCAGCAGCGTGGGCAGCGTGCCGGTGGCGATCTGATAGCCCACCGGCCACCAGGGGCTGCCGTTGACGACCAGGTAGGCGTCCCAGTCCTCGGTGCCGCGCAGGATGTTGGACAGGCTCGTGACCGAGGTGGTGACCTGCGCGCTCTCGGTGTAGGGCAGCAGCGAGAAGCCGTACTTGCCCAGCAGCAGCAGCGGGATCGACCACCAGCAGGTGGCCAGGACCACGCCGGGAACCCACCACGCGAGCACCCGCCACCGGGGCCATGACCGCTCGCCGGTCAGGATGTAGATCGCCGCCACGGTCAGGATCGCCGCGACGGAGGCCGCGTTCATGCCGCTGCACAGTGCCACCGCCGCGGCCGACTGAGCGGCCGCCCGCAGACGCCCGCCCGTGCCCAGCTGCTGGCCGTCGCGCAGCAGCCGGACCAGCGGGATCAGGACCAGGGGCAGCATGGCGGCGGGCAGCAGCTCGCCGGAGTTGACGCCGAGCAGGGTCAGCGCCCGCGGTGCCAGCGCATATGCCATCCCGGCCGCGATCCTGGTACCTGGCGTGCCGAGGCCGAACCTGGAGGAGAGCCGGACGACCCCGCCGAACGCGGCGATCGATATGGCGGTCAGCCACAGTCGCTGGACGATCCAGCCCGGAATGGCCAGCAGCTTCCCGACGACGAAGAACGGGCCCATCGGGAAGAAGTAGCCGACCGCCTGGTTCTGCAGCTGGCCGAACTGGGCCGGGTCCCAGAGCTGCAGCGCGCGGCGCAGGAAGCCGAGCGGGTCGACCGCCATGTCGATCTTGGTGTCGGCGATGATGTCCCCCGGCCGGGTGAGGAACGCCAGCAGCAGGAACACCAGGCAACAGGCGGCCAGGAAGTGCCAGTTCCTGAACCTGAGCCGGGTGGATGCCGGGGTGCCGGCGGCCACGTCCTCGGGGGATTGAGCCGGCGCTGGGACCGTGACCGGCTTCGCCGACCGCCTGACCACCATCAGCTGGCCGACAAGCGTGCCCGGCAGCGGCAGCCTCGCACCCCGATCCGACCCGGCCGCGATGACCGGAGCCGGGTTATGGGTGCCTTCATGGCGAATAGATTACATAGCGTGCTAGCTGCACAGAACTCACTCGCAGCCTCACACGCTGCGCGCATGCCGCTCGTGCCGGCCGGCCGGGCTCCCGAACCGGCCGGCCGGCCCGGATAGCGGGGTTCAGCCGGGGTCAGGCCAGGCGCTCATCCGAGCCGCTGCCGAATCGACCGGGCGCGGTGCCGGGCACGGTAAACGATCGCGGCCGGCGCGCACACGACGAGCAGTTGAAGGACCGCAGGCAGACCCAGACCCTCGTACTCCCAGTCGCCCGCGGACGGCCACCGGTAGTTGACGTAGTGGAGCAGCGCTGTTATGAGCCCCGGATAGGCGATCACCGCGAACAGCACCGCGAGCCGCTTGCCCGCAGGCGAGCTCAGCCAGGCGGCTAGCAGCAGGATGAGCACCACTGCTGCGCCCGTCTTCGTGATGGGAAAGGGGTTCATCTTCGTGACGGCG
>JASHOV010000401.1 GCA_030038495.1 Streptosporangiaceae bacterium | reverse complement strand
CTGGGGGAACAGGTGATAGGCGAGCCGGACCGACAGCGCCGACTGCTCGGCGAGCCGGGTGACCGCCGCGTAGTGCTGGGGGAAGCTCTGGAACCCGCCCGCCGCGTCGATGGCCGAGGTAAGCCCGAACCGGTTCAGCTCGTGCAGCAGGTGCCGGGTCGATTCGAGCTGGCCGGCCTCGTCAAGTAACGGCGCCTTCCCGATCGTCGCGTACAGCAACCCGGCGGCGGGCGCGGCGAGCAGCACCCCGGTCGGCTGGCCGGCGTGGTCACGGACGATCTGCCCGCCCGGCATCTCGGGCGTGTCCCTGTTGATCCCGGCCGCGCGCAGCGCGGCACGGTTCAGCAGCACCGACTGGTACAGGTGGGTCACCATCACCGGGGTATCCGGTGCCGCCGCGTTCAGCTCGCTGATGGTGGGCAGCCGCTGCTCGGCGAACTGGTCCTTGCTCCATCCGCCGACCACCCGGACCCACTGGCCGTCCGGGGTGCGGCTGGCCTGCTCGCGCAGCATCGCCAGCGCCTGCCGCAGCGAACGTATCCCGTCCCAGCGCAGCTCGAGAAGGTAGTGCAGCCCGGTCCTGATCACGTGCATATGCGAGTCGACAAGCCCGGGGATGACCCGTCGTCCCACCGCGTCCACCACGCGGGTCGAGGCGGTCACGTGCCGGGCCATGTCGTGGTCATCGCCGACGGCCAGGACCTGGCCGCCGCCGACCGCGACCGCGCTCGCGGCCGGGCGCCGCGGGTCGCCGGTGAACAACCGCCCGTTGCGCACCACCAGGTCCGCCGGCGCACCCGCATCCGGCGACGGAGCCAGCCCCGTCACCGGCATCGAGGCCCCGGCCGCCCCCCGAAACGCTTCGGAAGTTCCCATGACGTGGTGCCTCCCTAGGTACCAGCGTGCTAGTGGCTCCGAGACCTCTGAGCACGACGCTGGCGATGCCCGCTTGCAGCAAGCTGGCATTTATGCGGAGCGTTCACATCGTCAAGTCGGCTAATCATGAATTCAGCAGCCCTTGGCGATCCTGGTCCCGCCGCAGCGGCATCCATCGACTCTCGGCGGAGGCGGGCTCAAGGACCGCATGCGCAGGCAGATGGAGCGCGGCCACCAGGTCAGCCGCGCCCTGCTCGGCCTGGCCGAATCAGAGAACAGGTGGGGAGCTGACCGCGTCGCCCCGCTGACCGACGCCCTCATGCACGCATCCGACGACCGCGTCCTGGTGCTCGGCCTCGGACTGATCCTGGCCGCCTGCGAGGACGCCACCTACCCGGACATGTGGCGGTCACCCGCCAGCCACGGCGACGCCGCTGCCTACTTCCAGCAGCTCCAGACCTGGGGCCACACACTCTCCGAGATCGAGCAGCAGCTCGTCGACGCGTGCGAGCACGGAAGCACCGAGCAGGCTGACGGCGGGGCAGCAGGCAACGCCGACCCCGGGCAGCGCAACGAGCCCGGGACCGGAACCGCCGCCTAGCGCGGCACTATCAGCCGACGCGTCCCGGCCAGGCAGCAACACGCGGACGGCGAGAGAATGCGGGATACTCCACCGCAGCATCGCCTGAGCGGAAGCCTAATGTCACGATTCCCCTTGCTCAGCGAACCCCTGGGCCCCGACCTGACCACTATCGAAGCCTGGGCGCAGAGCATTAACCGGTCCCCGGCCTATATCCAGGGCTACTGGACCCGCCTCGAGGACTGGCCGGCCCCGGTCGGAGAGCTGCCGCCGGGCGGCCGGGACGGTCGCGGACGCGGCCGCCACGTGTACCGGCTGGCTGATCTCGAAGCCCTCCGTTCTGCCCACCCCGAAATGCGACCCGAGAACCGCCGACGGCCAATCGACACGACCCTCGACCACGACCTGCGGGTGACCCTCGGGTTCTTCGCAGGCATCGCAGGCGTCGCCCGCAAAACCGTCACCCAGGCGCGCGGATACCCGGGCTTCCCCGAGCCGGGCACAGACGGCAAGTACCGGCTCGGCGACCTGCTGGACTACTGGCCTGCCCGTCCCGGCAAGCGCGGCAAGGCACGGACCAGCCGACCAGACTGACAGCTCCGCGGCTAGGGGTCGGCGGACCTGCCGGTTCGTGGAAGATCCTGGCGTCAGCGTTTGCTGCTGGTCGAACCTGAGCGGGAACGCGGCCATGACCTCAGCCGCGGGCTGCTCGGGCTGGCCGACTCAGAAACCGGTGGGAAGCCTGATGCCACGTACCATTGCTCAGCGGGGCCGGCCCGGACCTGGCACCCGAGCGGCAATCCGCCCTCAGAGCGTCACGCCGCCTTCGCGCCGATGTCCCTGCTGTCGCCATGATCCTCGAATCCGGGTACCGGCGTGACGCCCATGCCTGCGTGCCGCGGGTAGCACGGCGACGACGACGGCCTTCCGAAAGCGTCCGCCCGGCCGCCAGAACCGCCGACGCTGCGCGGAAAGAGCCGCTGCAGAGTCAGACGCCCCCACCCCGCACTCGCATGACTGCCTCGCCGTGGTCGTCCGCGCTGGCTCTCGCCCGTCGGAATATTCCAGCTGATCATTTCCCCTCCCGAAAGCTAGGACGATCCCGGGCGCGGCGCGGTTTACGTGCGAGGTGCAACATGCAGGAAGAGAAACGGGTGACACCCGGGACGCTGCGAATGCGAGGAGCCCGCGCGGCCGCGGCCGCTACGTGTACCGGGTCGCCGCCCTGGGAGCCATGCGCGATGCACACCCGGGGACGCGGCCCGAGGACCGCCGCCAGCCGATCGAGACAGCGCTGGACCCGGAGCTGCGGGTTAACCTCGGATTCTTCGCGAGGGTCGCAGGTCCCGTACGCAAGACCGTGACGCAATCCCGCGAATATCCCGGCTTGCCCGAGCCTGGCACGGACGGCAAGTACCGGCTCGGCGACCAAGCTGGAGTGCTGGCCAACTCGTCCCGGCAAGCGCGGCAAGGCCCGGACGAGTCGCTCGCGACCAGTAATCTCCGATCATGGTCCATGGCGAGCTGGACCTCACGGCGAACCTCGACACTGCCGTGCGCGTATTGACATCTATGCGCGGGCCGAGGGGTTCAAGCCGAGATACCTCGTGTACCAGGAAAAGGTCGAGGGCCCGACCAACAGGGAAGTGACCATCTACGCCGACGTCTTCTGGCGCAAGAGCCGGGCAAAGCGAGCCCAAGTCGAGCGCAACAGTCCCAGCACCTGAGAGCAGGTGGTCATCCTCGGGATTGCAGGCAGTGAGAGTCACCGCTCTTGTTCGCTGATCCGAGCCACTGGCTGGGCATCCACCAGCGTCGTGTCCTTCGGGCTGCCGTGCTCGGACAGTCAGCCGGGATGCCTGAGACCGCTGGAGAGCTTGTTGAGCGGGTGTTGACGGGTTGCTGATGGCGGGTGCGTAAGCTGCCGGCACCCGCGTACGGGCCGGGAGTGGGGGGTGCCGGGAGCGTGAAGGTGAGGTGGCGCGAGTCGGACTGCCGGGGTTCGGCGCGGGTGGCTGCGGGAGCTGTCCCCGGTGCCGGCGGGCCGGGGCAAGGGGTCTGATGCCCGGTGGTGACGGAGGGCGGGGCGGGTGGTCGCGCCGGAGGGGTGTCGTGGCCGGCGGCGCTGGCACTGGCTGCGGGCCTGGTGGGTGACCGGTTCGGCCGCGGCGTGACCCGGGAGGGCAGCTATCAGGCCCTGACGGTGCGGGCCGCGCGGATCCTGCAAGAACACGGTGAGCTCGCCGCTGGCGAGTTCGTCCTGGCAGCCGCCCCGCCGGAGGACAGCGCGGCGCAGGATCCGTGGCAGGGCGGCACGGCCTCTACCGGGACGGCCGTAGACACCCCGGCGCCGCGCGAGAGGACGGTCGCGGCGGCGTTCTTCGGCCTGCAGACCCGCCCGCAGGGCGGCACGCTGGACACCGGGAGCGGGGGCCCGGCCAGGCGTC
>JASHOV010000400.1 GCA_030038495.1 Streptosporangiaceae bacterium | reverse complement strand
TGGGAGGCCGCGCTGCTCTCAAGCTCACGCTGCGCGCCCGCAACCTTGTCCCCGGCGGCGTCCCGCGCGGCCTCGCACTGTGATACTCGCTGCCGCGCCTCGCGCAGCTTCTGCTCGAAGCTCACGACTTCTTCCGCGAGCGCGGTCACATGCGCGACGGATTTCGCGCGACGGTCGGCGAGGCTGGCCAGGTCGCGCTTCAGTGCGTCGATCCCGGCCGCGCCGTAGGGTCCGTCCGGAAGCCCGAGTGGTATCAGGACGGGCTGGGTATCGATCCCGCCGTTCCCGCCCGCCTCGCTCAGCGTGGCTGCGGCCGTCTCGACTTCCGCACGGCTGCGCGCGGCGGTACTGGCCGCCGCCTCACGCTTCGCGACCCGATCAGTCACCACCCCGTCGGCCTTGGCCGATTCTTCCGCTGCTCTCGCCGCCGCGCTCTCGGCCTCGGCGGCGTAGCGCTCGGCGTCGTCGAGGCTTTTCATGCGCGGGTCGGCAGCGAGCTCCTCTCTCGCGGCGTTCTGCTGCGCAAGCTCGGCGGTCACCTGGTCGAGCGCGGTCCCGGCCGTCTGCTCGAGGGCGGACGCCTCGGTGATCTCCGATCGGATGCCGGCCAGATCCCGCTGCTGCTGCTCGTACCCGGCATGCTCAGAGCGCAGTGCCTGCGCCTGTCGCCGGGCCGCCACCGCCGCGTAGCGCCGGTACCGGTCGGTGAACCGCTGCACGTGCCTGCTGGTGTCGCGCAGGCCGGCCAGCTGGTCGCGCTGCTGCTCCAGGTCGTGGAACGCGGCGGCGATATCGGACAGTACGGCCTGGTCGAGCGGTGCGAGTGCCTCGGTCAGCGCCTGCGAGAGCCTGCCCTCGTCTGGCCGCTTCGACAGCTGCGGCTGCCGCAGCTGGATCAGCAGGTTGACGAGCGCGTCATAGCGCGCGACGCCCAGATGGAACAGGTGCTCGTCGAGCAGCCGCCGGTAATGCTCGGCCCGCTGGGTGACCTGACCACTGGCGCCGATCGCGTCCGTGAGGCGGTCCCTGCTGAGCACGGCGCCGTTGCCGCCGATCAGGAACAGGTCCAGGCCGGGCCGCTGCGCGGTGACGAAGAACCACCGGTCGGCGATGCCGCGGCCGCGCACCGCGCGCAGGCCGCATCCGACCGTGAGGTAGAGCCGCTCCCCGTCTTCGGCGACGCGCCCGAACTCCAGCCACGTGTAGCCGACCCGCTCCTCGTATTTGCCGCCGAGCAGCAGGTTCCACTCCATCTTCTTGTCCCGGTCGCCGTCAGGTTCGACCCGGCTTGGCGACAGGTCACCGTCCAGGAGGAACGGCAGTGTCAGCGCCAGCACCTTGGACTTGCCGGTGCCGTTGTTCCCGCGGAAGAGCACGCGGCCGTCGCGGAACCAGAACTCCTGGTAGTCGTAATGGAAGATGTCGACCAGGCCGGTGCGGAGCGGCTGCCAGCGGGCCGTCCCCGCCACCGGCAGCGCTGCCTCCCCCGTGGGCTGGCACCCCCCGGTCACCGTCCCTCCTCCGGTGCGCTCAGCAGCGGCTCGCCGTAGCCGAACCGGGCCAGGGCCGGACGGGGGGCGACGCCCTGCGGACCGTCCTGCACGAGCCCCAGCGCGGTCAGCCGCCGCACCGCCTGGACCGTGAGCAACCGATCCGCGCCGGGCAGCGTCGTGTCCTTGCGCCAGTGGCTGCGGTGGGCGGCTACCAGCCCGGCCATGTGCCGCGTGAGCGCCTCCAGCGATACCGGCCCGACCTGGCCGGCTCGCAGCCGCTCCGCGAGGAACTCGGCCAGCAGCAGGGTGGCGTGGCCATCCGTGCCCTCCTCGGGCATGGCGAGGTCGGTCGCATCGCCGGCGGGATCGAGCAGCGCTATGCCCTCGGCCCGCGACTCGGCGACGAGTCCCGTTGCCTCGGTCAGCCGCCGGAGCAGCGGTCCTCGCTGGCGGTCCAGGTAACCGCGCTCCTCCTCGGAGATGTCCGCGTAATAGAGGACCGGGTCGTCAAGCAGGCGGCGGGTGAGCGAGTGCCTGATTGCCCGGTTCCTGCCGTCCTCCGTGGCCGGGGTGGCGTCGCCGGTCAGCGCGGTGAGGCGCTCAGCCGTGCTGGTCGCGGTGACCGTCGACGGTCCCCGCCGCGTGCTGAGCAGGACCGAGAGCACGGCGCGGTCCACGTCGTACAGCGCGTCGCCGGTGTCGTTGACGAAGGACTGCTCGTCGCCGGCGACCCTGGCCAAAACTCCGATTTCGAGCAGCAGCTTGGCCACCGCGACCAGGTCCGCGCGCTCTTCGCGGCCCTGCAGGGTGAACGTGACGCCAGCCGAGGCCAGCTCATCCTCGCGCGCCAGCATGAGGACCCGCCCGACCAGCCAGCCGAGCGTGACCTGGCTCTCGGCTCGCTCCAGGGCAGCCAGTGCCAGGCAGGTGAGCACGTACCGGCGACGGCCGAAGGGTGCCTTGCCGGCTTGCGCGCCCCGGCTGCCGTCCTCGTGCCACGGCAGGACCTTGCGCAGCCGCGCAACGCTGTGGTCGACCCGAACCGACCAGCCTGCCTCCCGTGCAAACCACTCGGCCAGCCAGCCAGCGTGTTTCCTGACCTCACTGAATTTCTGCCGGTCGGAGCCGCGACTAGTGAGCAGCGGCTGGCGCAGCAGGATGCGCAGGGCCCGGCGCCGCTGCTCGGCAAGCTGGGCATCCAGCACGTCACTGAGACGTGAATCGGCAGGGTCGGCCGGGTCGGCCGATTCACGTCTCGGGCCCGCGGCCAAAGCTCCGTGCGCCTCCGTCATACCGTCCCCAATCCCGCCGCAACCCGTGCGCCGGCTGACTGCGCCGATCCGTAGCCCGACTCCGCCCTCCCGTAGTCCGGCTGCGCCGATCCGTAGCCGAGGTCGGTGATAGTGAGCTCGTGGTCGGGGCCGAGCATGACGCCGCCGACAGTGACGATCTGGGCCGTCACCGCGCCGGGCAGCGGCCGCAGAGTGATCTCCATGGTCCCGTCCGAGGTCCGAGTCCTCGACGCGCCGTCCGGCCCGGAGGTACCGGACGCAAGGGCCTCGCCGAGCAGCCGGAGGAAGAGCCCGAACTCGGCGCTGTTCAGCGGACCGAGGTCGGACAACCGCGTCGGCCGCCCGGTGGCGAGCCTGCGCCGCGCGGCGTCCGTTTGCTGGCGCTCGGCATCGGCGTGCCTCGCGAGATGCTCCCGCTCGGCGGAACGGTCGGTGACCCGCCGCTGGTAGCCGCGGCGGGCATAGCGCCCGGTTGCCCGCAGCCGCGGGGCGATCTCGGTCTGCGGCGCCGCGAGCCAGCTCGTGGACGCGGGCACGTCGGGCTGCTCGGCGGTCGCCTCTGCCGTGAGGTGCCGGGACGAGGCCAGGCCGAACGCGGCCCGCCACAGCCGGTGCGCGTCGGCTTCGCTCGAGGTCTCGGCGAACCACCGGGCGAGGGCGCGGAAGTCGGAGCTGCGATCACTGCGACCGGTCCTGCGTTCCTGCAGCAGGCTGACGGTCGCGAGCAGGTCGGGGATGGCCTGGCGGGTGCGGCCGCGCAGGAGTTCCGCCTGGCTCGGGTGCCGGCGATCGGCCGTCACAAACCAGGACGCCAGGCCGGACCACCGGTCGCGCCACTCGGCCAGCCGCCGGTCTGCCACCCTTGGCTGCGCCGAGCCCGCCTCGCTCTCGGCGCCGGGTGGCTCCTGGTCTGGCGCGGCGTCGGCAGCCTCGCGCTCGGACGCCAGCCGGAGCAGACCGTCGACCCGGTCGCCGCCCGCGGTGTCCAGCCGCTTCAGCAGGCCCTCGATCTCGAACGCCTTCACCACCAGCTCGGAGACGAACCGCTCCAGGTAGCTGATCAGCCGGTCCTTGTAGGCGAGAAAGGCATCCTCGTCGATTTCCTGCAGGTCCAGCGTGCGCTGCAGGCTGGACATGAACGCGCTGGCGTTGGCGGCCAGGCTGTCGAGCCGCCCCATCAGCTCGAGCAGCAGGTTGTGCGCCACCGCAGGATCGGCGGGATCGGGCAGGTCAAGCAGCGCGCGCAGCCGGATGCTGATGTCCTCGAGCGCGACGGCCTGCAGCTCCCCGCGCCTGGAAAGCTCGGCTTCGTAGAGCGCAAGAGCGCGCTCGGCTGCCTCGCCCTCCCTGGTGAGCTGGTAGAGGTAGCGGGCGCGATAGAAGTCCTCGACGGTGGTAACCCGGCCGGTGTCGGGATCCGCCCGCAGATTCCCCCACGACTCCAGGCTGCGCAGTGCCTCCTCGACCTGCTCCTGCGCAACCGCGGCCCAGTTACCGTCGCGGTTCAGCGCCTCGGCGACGTCCTCTGGCCGGAGGTGGACGACGAATCGCTGCTTGGCCGCGGTGAACACCAACATCACCCGGCGGTACAGCCCGGCCAGGGGCACGTCCAGGTGCGCGAACGGCCGTGGGTCGTGCGGCGGCTCGGCGGGCCGCGACTCGGCAGGCCGCGACTCGCTACGGGTCCCGTTTCCGGTCGAGCGCCCTGCGCCTATGGTCTCCATGTCAGTACGCAGTATGCCGAAGGCCACCGACAGAACGCCGGAGCGCGCGCACATGCCGCCGCACGGTTATTCGCGAGGTGCGCGTTCACCAAGCCCGCGCGGTCGCCTTGCGCCCGCCTTGACGGTTGCCTTGCCCGCCGGACGCCTGACCCACGCCGCCTGGCTCAGTCCGCCAGCACCGCCGCCGATTCCTTCCGCGACCCCGCGGCTGAAAGCCCGCCGCGGCCCGGGATCGTCCTGGCCGCGTCCGCGTCGCGGATCGTGAGCGCGCACGGGATCGCCAGCAGGGCGAACGCGGCCCCGACCAGGAACGCCACCCGGTAGGCGGTCAGGTTCGCCGCGAGGTGCCCGCCGACCACGTGCAGCGGTCCGACCAGCACGATCGCGGTGGTCAGCACCGCCACGCCCACCGCGCCGCCAAGCTGCCGTATCGCGTTGAACATGGTCGATGCCTTCCCGGTCGCCGCCGGGGTGATCGTGGCGAACGCGGCCGCCTGCAGGGGCACGAAGACCTGTCCCATCGCCAGCCCCAGGGTGAACATCAGCAGCCGGGCCCACCACAGGCTGGTCGTCGGCCCCATCAGGGCAAACAGCCCGATCGACAACGCCACGCCGACCAGCCCGAGCGTGATGTGCCGCTTCGGGCCGAGTCGCGGGTACAGGAACCGGGACGCCAGCTGCGCGCCGGCCATGACGCCGAAGGCCTCGGGGAACGTGCTCAGCCCGGACTGGAGCGCGGACAGACCGCGCCCGTCCTGGTAGTACAGCGAGACCGCGTACAGCGACCCGAGGAACGCGATCGAGCCGAGGATCATCACACCGTTGCTGGACCGGAACAGCCGGTTCGCCAGCAGCCGCAGGTCCACGATCGGCTCCGCCGTCCGCAGCAAGACGAAGACCATGATCACCAGCAGCACCGCGCCGGCCGCGATCGTCGCCAGCACGTCGGCCGAGTGCCAGCCCTTGACCGGGCCCTCCGACAACCCGTACATCAGCAGCCCGAGCCCGAGGCCAGAGAGCAGGAAACCCGGCAGGTCGAACCGGCCCGGCTGGGCCTGCGGCACGCTCTTCAGGAACAAGATCCCGAACAGCAGCGCCACGGCGCCGATCGGCACGTTCACGTAGAACACCCAGCGCCAGGACAGATCGGTGACCAGCAGCCCGCCAAGCACAGGGCCGAGCGCGGGCGCCAGCGTCGTCGGCACGGTCAGGATCGACGACGCCCGGATCCGCTCCTCGGGCGGGAACACGCGGAACAGCATCGCCATCCCGACCGGCGCGAGCATGCCGCCGCCGACGCCCTGCAGAACCCGGAACGCCACCAGCTCGCCCAGGCTGGTCGCCAGGCCGCACAGCGCCGAGGCGACGGTGAAGACCACGATCGCCGTCAGCAGTATCCGCTTGCCGCCGAACCGGTCGCCCAGCCACCCGGACGCCGGGATGAACACGGCCAGGCTGACCAGGAAGCCGATCGAGATCGCGTCGACCGCGGTCGGGCTCACGTGGAAGTCACGCCCGATGGTCGGCAGCGCGACGTTGACGATCGTCACGTCCATGATCGACATGAACATGGCCGCGACGAAGACGACGCTGACCGCGACTTTCTGGCTGATCCGTGCTTGCACGACGTTCCCATCCGGTGGTGTGGCCCTCGGGCGCGATGCGCCATCAGTTACTAGCCGCCACGGGGCCAGGATCATTCCGATTCAGGGAACGCGGCAGCGTGGGGTGGGTCACTCTCGCCCGGTTGTTCACGGGCGGACGAACATTTCACCGATTGTGCTCCCTCTTTCGAGGCATTTACCCCGGTTTGTAGGGTGCAGAATCGGTGAAATGCTGGGCGCCGCGCGAGTGAGGCGACCAGGCCAGCGCGAGACGGAGCAGCTCCGCGTCGCCGCCGCGCCACCCGAGCAGACCCACGCCGAGCCGCTTGCCGTTGGCGGCGTGTTGGACGGGAACGACGAGCTCGGGCCGGCCGGTCAGGCTCGCGGGAACGGTGAACCGGAAGGTAGCCGTCCGGAAGTCCTGCAGCTCGTCCGGGGTCGCGGTCCGCAGCGGCGGCAGATCAGCCAGCACCGGCAGGACCGCGACCGTCCCGGCGGGCAGCCGCGCGCTCGTCGCCTCGGTGTAGGCGTGCCAGGCCCGCTCGTCGGCCGCCCGCTCCGACTCGGGTCTGGCGCCGAGCCGCTCGGCCCGGCGGGCCCGGGCGGCGACGTCCGGGGCCAGGGCATCGACGTTCTCCGCCAGCCACGACCCGAGCGCGTCCCACACGTGCCGGGCCTGGTTGCGGGCGAACAGGTCGACTGCCTCCTCGCTGAAGATCTCGCCGAGCCGCTCCTCGGCCCGCTCGCAGCCGGCCGACTCCGCGATGGCCGCGGCGACCACGCGGACGGCATCGGCCGTCTCGGGGCTCACCGAGTCCAGCACGTCGGCCGGCACGACCAGGCGCCGCGCGGGCTCGGTGCCGCCGTTCCCCTCCCGGAGCACCTCCAGCGCCTGGGCCAGCAGCGGCAGCTCGCGGGTGAGGATGCCGACGGTGTCGAACGGCGGCGCCAGCGGGAGCACGCCGTCCGCGCCGATCGCGCCGTGGGTGGGCCGCAGGCCGAAGAGGCCGCACGCCGCCGCGGGCGCCCGGACCGAGCCGCCCGTATCGGTGCCGATGCCGATGTCGGCCAGGCCACAGGCCACGGCGGAGGCGGAGCCGGATGACGAGCCGCAGGTGAACCGGCCCGGGTAGGCCGGGTTCAGCGGCGCGACGCCCTCGCCCGCGTTGCCGATGATCGACCATGCGATCTGGTCCAGCTTCGCCAGCCCGGCGACCGACGCGCCCGCGGCCAGCAGGCGGGAGACGACGGGCGCGGTCCGCTCCGCCGGCCCGTGGGTCTCCCGCCAGCGCGGATGCCCGAAGGACGAAACGTGGCCCGCGATCGCGAATATGTCCTTGACCGCGACCGTCCGGCCGGAGAGCACACCCGGGCCGGTCGGGGCCAGAGTCAGGGTCCCCGGCGCCCAGCAGTCGCCGGGCACGGGCTGCGCTGGTTCCCTCACTGTCGCATCGTAACGACCTCGTGGTGTCGGCGCTGACTGCGACAATGAGCGCGCATCACTCGAGCCGAGCAGAAAGCCGGACATGAAGATCCTGCACACCAGCGACTGGCACGTCGGCAAGGTGCTGAAGGGCAGGGACCGATCCGACGAGCACGAGGCCGTGCTGCGCAGCATCGTCCAGGCCGCCAGGTCCGAGGACGTCGACCTGGTGCTGGTCGCCGGGGACCTGTTCGAGACCGCGGCACCGAGTCCGAAGGCGCAGGGCCTGGTCATGCGCGCCCTGCTGGCCCTGCGCGAGGACGGCCGCCAGGTGGTCGCGATCGCCGGGAACCACGACAACGCGAACCTCGTCGACAGCGTGTACCGGCCGGTACTCGGCGAGCTCGGACTGCACGTGCTCGGCACGCCCAAGGCGCCGGACTCCGGCGGCACGTTCCCGCTGACGACCCGGACGGGCGAGACCGCGGTCGTCGCGGCGCTGCCGTTCCTGTCCCAGCGCTATGCCGTCCGTGCGGCCGAGCTGCTGCTGCACGAGGCGGCCGAGCACGCGCTCGACTACGCCCGCCGGGTCGCGGCGATCCTGGACACGCTGACCGCGCAGTTCACCCCCGACAGCGTGAACATCGTGATGGCGCACGCCACCCTGCTCGGCGGCCGCCGCGGCGGCGGGGAACGCGACGTGCAGACCGGCTTCGAGTACGAGATCCCGTCGGGCATCTTCCCCGCGTCGGCGCACTACGCGGCGCTCGGGCACCTGCACCGTCAGCAGGAGATCCCCGCGCCGTGCCCGGCCTACTACTGCGGGTCGCCGCTGGCGGTCGACTTCGGCGAGCAGGCCAACGAGCCCGGCGTCCTGATCGTCACCGCCACGCCCGGCCGCCGCGCGGACGCCCGGCACGTCGACATCACCGGCGGCCGGAAGCTGCGCACGCTGCGCGGCCCGCTGGATCAGGTGATCGACGAGGGCGAGCGGGCGGGCGATGCGTACCTGCGGGTGATCCTGGCCGAGAAGGCCCGCGCGGGCCTCGGCGACCTGGTCAGGGAAAAGCTGCCCAACGCGCTGGAGGTGCAGCTCGACGACGCGCACCGGCAGCGGCCGGGTTCGCGGTCCGGCGGCAGGCCGAGCCGGGCGGGGCGGACCCCGACGCAGCTGTTCGGCGACTACCTGGCCGAGCAGGATGTGGCCGATGAGCGAGTCGAGCGCATGTTCGCCGAGCTGCTCGAGGGCATGACCGAGGGACAGGCCGGCACCGCGGTCTAGCGGTCTAGATGTTCGACCTGATCGCGCCGCCGTCGACCTGGTACACCGCGCCGGTGATGAACGAGGCACGCTCGGACGCCAGGAACGCCACCAGGTCGCCCAGCTCGATCGGGCTGCCCAGCCGGCCGACCGGGATGTTCTGCGCGGCCAGCGCCTGGAGCTTCTCGATGGCCGCGGGATCGTTCCCGGCCCGCCCGAGTATCCGGTCGGTCAGGAACGAGCCCGGCAGCACGAGGTTGATCGTGATCCCGTCCTTCGCCAGGTCCGGCATGATCGCCTTCATCAGCCCGGCGACGCCGGGCCTGATGCCGTTCGACAGGTCGATGTTCTCGACCGGCTGCTTGACCGAGGACGACTGGATGCCGACGATGCGGCCCCACCGGTTGCGCCGCATGTACGGGGTTACCTCGCGGACGAAGCGCACGAAGTTCAGGGTGACGATCTCGAACGCCCGACGCCAGTCGTCGTCGGTGAAGTCGGCGAAGCCGCCCAGCGCCGGTCCGCCGGAGTTGTTGACCAGCACGTCGATGCCGCCGAACCGCTCGGCGGCCGCGGCGACGACAGCGCTTATGCCCTCGGCGGCCGAGAGGTCGGCGGGCACGGCGAGCACCTCCGCGCCGGTCTGCGCCCGGATCTCGGTCGCCGTGGCCTCCAGGTCGGCCGCGTTCCTGGCGCAGATCGTGACGTGCGCGCCCTCGCGGGCCAGCGCGAGGGCGCAGGCCTTGCCCAGTCCCTTGCTCGACGCCGCGACGAGCGCTGCCTTGCCCGCCAGTCCCAGGTCCAATCGCCTCTCCCGTCGCCGCGACCCGTGCCCGCGCCCCCGGCCAGTCTCCCGCAGGCTCAATCCAGAGAATTTCTGGCTACATCTGTCAAATCTTCATTATCACCGCTTGACGCCCCTGATCTCGATTAATCATTGTTGCCTGAGGGCTAGTTCCAACCAGGAAAAGGGGACTTCATGCGCCTATTCCGCCGACCACTGACGACCGGCGCCATAGTCGTCACCGCGCTCGCCATGACCGGGCTGACGGGACTGTTCGCAACGTCGGCCACGGCCGCATCCAGCGCGGCCCGGCCCGGCTTCGTCAGCATCAGGGGCAGCCAGCTGGCGGTGACCGAGAAGCGTACCGGCTCGTACCACAGCGCGCGCATGTCCGTCGAGATTGCGCTGGCACCGCGTGACCAGGCCAGGCTCGCCCGTCAGCTGCAGGCCATGTACACCAAGGGCAGTAGCAGCTACCACCGCTGGCTGGCCAAGGGCGGGTTCGACGCCAGGTACGCGCCGGCCAGCGCCGAGCGCGCCGCGGTGATGAGCTACCTGCGCTCGCAGGGCCTGACCGTCGGCAGCGGCGCGTCGCCGTTCCTGATCCGCGCCACCGGCTCGAGCCAGCGTATCGAGGCCGCGTTCCGCACGAGTCTCAGCACCTACGTCACGCCGCGGGGCGAGCATTACTTCGCCAACTCCTCGGCCGTCCGGCTGCCCGCCGGAATCGCGAGCGGCACGCTCGGCGTCATCGGGCTGAACAGCACAGTCCGCGAGCGGTCTCAGATTGCTCGCGTACCGCAGGCCGCGCGGCCACACGGCAGCTCCGCGGCGAAGTCGTCGGGCTCCGGCTCGAGCTGCGAGACCGCCTTGCCGTCCGAGGCCATGCTGTTTAACTACGCCACCAACGACGTCTTCCCGACGTGGGGCTACGGCGCTGGTCCCGACTGCACCGGGCTGTCACCGTCGCAGACGAACTCGATCTACGGCGCGCCGAACGTCGGCTCGAGCGGCAAGGGCGCGGGCGTCAACCTGGGCCTGTTCGAGCTGTCCGCTTACCAGGAGTCCGACATCGACACCTGGGCGCACACCTTCTACGGGTCTGGCTACCAGCCCCGGCTGGTCAACATCACCGTCGACGGCGGCCCGCTGGACCCGATCTGCCCGGCGGGCGACCAGTGCCCGGCGGAATACAACTACTACTCCGGCGACATCGAGGTCGACGCCGACATCGAGCAGAGCCTCACGATCTCGCCCGACAACAGCCACATCCTGGTCTACAACGCGCCGAACGACTACACCGGCCAGACCTCACTGGACGAGTACACGGTGATGGCCAACCAGGACATCGCGGCCACGATCAGCTCCAGCTGGGGCGTCTGCGAGGACGACATCACCGCGAGCTACGCCCAGGCGGAGAACGTGGTCTTCGAGCAGATGGCGATGCAGGGGCAGAGCGTGTTCAACGCGTTCGGTGACTCAGGGGCCTACGGCTGCCTGCCCTCGCCCACCTACGCCGACGCCGGCGACCCGGCGGACCAGCCGTGGGTGACCGGAGTCGGCGGGACCTCGTTCGAGCACTACAACCCCGGCACCAGCGCCGGAACCTACCCCACCGGGGCGGAGACGGTCTGGAACTCCTACAACCTGTGCAGTGACCAGCCGGCCAGCCCGGCCAACGACAACGAGGGCGGCCTGTTCTTCTGCGAGCTCACCGGCGCGGGCGGCGGTGCACCGAGCCAGTGGTGGGGACGGCCGTTCTATCAGACGGGGCCGGGCGTGAACAGCGCCTACAGCACGTACGGGAACGGCTCCACGAACTGCGCGCTGGCTGCAGTCGGCACGCCGTGCCGTGAGGGCCCGGACATCTCCGCCAACGCCGACCCGTTCACCGGGCCGGCCGAGTACTGCACCGGTAACGCCAGCACGCCGTACAGCGACTGTGCCTCCTTCGAGAGCACCGACGTGCTACCTGGCTGGTTCCCGATCGGCGGTACCAGCCTGTCCACGCCGCTCTGGTCGGCGATCATCGCCGACCGGGACAGCTATACCGGGCAGCGGTCGGGGAACATCAACCCGCTGCTGTACTCCCTGTTCGACACCGACCCCGGCGCCTACTTCCACGACATCACCGGGATCGGCCCGCTCCAGCAGATAGCCAACAACAACGGCCTGTACCCGAGCACGCCCGGCTACGACATGGCCACCGGCATCGGGTCGCCCAACATGGCCGCGCTGATCACCGGCGGCTGACCAGCGACCGGTAACAGCTCGCTCGTGCGGAGGGGCGGCCCAGCCGTCCCTCCGCACGGCACCGAGTATTCTCGTCACCCTTCCTGGCCGCCCGCGAGGTACTCCCGCAGCTCGAAAGAGCCGAGCCGCGCCGTCGGGTGCCGCGACGAGACCTCGATCGCCTCGGCAAGGTCGGCGCATTCCAGGATGCTGTAACCCGCTATCTGCTCCTTCGTCTCGGCGAACGGGCCGTCCACCGCCAGCACCTCGCCGCCCCGCACCCGCACCGCCTTCGCCTCCCTGGCCGGGTGCAGCACCCCGCCGCCGACGAGGATGCCGCGCCTGTCCATCTCCTCGTCCCAGGCCTCGCGCAGCTTCACCTCCGCGGGATCGGCGTACTCGACGTCGCCCCCCTCGTAGGTCAGGACCGAGTCGTCCAGATAGTGGATCACCATGTACCGCACGGAACATCTCCTGTCTCTCAGCTCGCCGCTGCCCAGTCAACCCGACGACGCGCGGCCGCCCGCCGCATGGACATTTGCGGGCGAGGAATCCCGTTCCGGCCGGGACTGACGGTGCCTTCCGCCAGACTGGTGCGGTCGCCGGGCACAGGCACGGGGCGGCCCAGGGTGGCGGGGAGGAGCGGACATGCGCCCGATCAGGCTCGTTCTCGACGGCTTCGGCACCTACCGGCACCAGACCGAGATCGACTTTACCGACGTCGAGTTCTTCGCCCTGGTCGGGCCCACCGGCTCGGGCAAGAGCACGGTCATCGACGCGCTCTGCTTCGCGCTCTACGGCACGATCCCGCGCTGGGACAACGAGCGCGAGATCCGCAACGCGCTTGCGCCCTCGGCCAACGCCTGCGACGTCAGCCTGATCTTCGAGCTGGCCGCCGAGCGCTACGTCGCCGCCCGCTCGCTGCAGCGCGACAAGCGCGGCCAGGTCACCACGAAGGCCGCCAGGCTGGAGCGCCTCGACGCCGGCATACCGCCCGACGCGCCGCTGGCCGAGCTGCTCGAGGCGAGCGTCGAGTCGCTGGCCGACCGGCCCGACGAGGTCAAGTCCAGGGTCGCCGAGCTGCTCGGCCTCAGCTATGAGCACTTCACCCAGTCGGTCCTGCTCCCGCAGGGCGGCTTCTCTGAGTTCCTCAGGGCCAAGCCGGCCGACCGGCAGCGGCTGCTCGTCGAGCTGCTCGCGTTCGGCGTATACAAGGAGATCGGCCAGCGCGCCCGGATCCGCGCCGACCGCGCCGCGGACCTGCGCAAGCACGCCGAGCGGGCCCGTGACCAGCTCACCGAGGCAACGCCCGAGGCCGAGACCGCGGCCAGGACCCGGCTGGACGCGCTGACCACGCTGGCCGAGAACGTCGACACCAGCCTTGCCGCCCTGGCCGACCTCGATCGCCAGGCCGCAGCGGCCCGCCAGCTAGCGTCCGATACCGGGAACGAGGCACTCCTTCTCGCGGCCATCCGCACCCCGGACACGGTTCCGGACCTGGCCCGGCGGATCGCCGCAGCGGACAAGCTGGTCGCCGACTGCAAGTCCCGCCGAGATCAGGCCGAGCAGGCGGCCGTGTCGGCAGACCAGCTCCGCGCCGGCCTGCCCGACAAGGCAGTCACTCAGCAGCAGCTCGGCTACTACTCCCTGCGCCGCGAACTCGAACAGGACGCGGAGCGGCAGCGGGCCGTCCTCGACCCGGCGCGGGCGGCAGAAGAGCGGCTCGCGGCGGCCCTGCAGGACGCCGAACAGTCGGCCGAGGCCGCGCAGACCGCGCTGGCGGCCGCGCAGCAGGCACATCAGGCCGCCGACCTGGCCCGCCACCTGCATTCGGGCGACACCTGCCCGGTGTGCGAGCAGACGATCCCGGCCATGCCTGCGCGCTCGGTGCCGGCCGACCTCAAGACAGCGCAGACGGCCCTCGACTCCGCGGCCACGGCGAGACGCCAGGCCAGCGAGGCCCACCGGAAGGCAGCGATGGACGCGGTCGCCGCCAAGTCCGACCTCGACGGGACCGAAGCCCGGCTCGCGAAGGCCGCTCAGGTAATGGCGGACGTCCCCGCCGAAGAGAGTCTGCAGCAGCAGCTCATCGCTATCGCCACCGCGGACGATGTGGTGCAGTCCACCCGCACCGAGGCGACGGCCCGCCTGACCGAGCTTTCCCACGCCGAGGAGGCGCGGAAGTCGCTGGCCGACGACGAGAAGCGGGCTTGGGCGGATCTGCACGGGGCTCGGGACAAGCTCGTTGTCCTCGGAGCGCCGGCTATCGCTCAGTCTGGGATGAGCGACCTTGCCGCGACATGGACCACCCTGGTCAGCTGGGCGCGGGGCGAGCACGCGCGGCGGACCCAGCGCCTGCCCGAGCTGAACGAGACCGCCGCCAAGCTCCAGCAGCAGTTCGACCACGGGATCGCCGCGCTCGCCGGGCTGCTGGCCGAGCACGGCATCGAAGACATCGACCCGATCGCCAGGATCCCGGCGGCGGTCGCCGACCAGCGCGCCCGCGCCGAGGCCACGCTGACCTCGATCCGCAGGGACCGCAAGGATGCGGCGCGGCTGGACAAGGAGATCGGAGCCCGCAAGGAAGAGGAGCAGGTCGCCGCCATGCTCGGCAACCACCTGCGGGCGAACAACTTCGAGAACTGGCTGTGCACCGAGGCGCTCGACTCCCTGGTGACGGAGGCGTCGGCGACGCTCATGGAACTGTCCGGCGGTCAGTACGAGCTCGACCGGGATGACCGCAACGACCTGGTCGTGATCGACTACGCCGATGCGGGTTCCCGCCGCCCCGTGCACACGCTGTCGGGCGGCGAGACGTTCCAGGCCTCGCTGGCCCTCGCGCTGGCCCTGTCTCGGCAGGTGATCGGCCTGTCGGCCGGGATGCGGGAGCTGAACTCGATGTTCCTCGACGAAGGATTCGGTACGCTCGACAGCGACACGCTGGAGACAGTTGCGAGCACTCTGGAGCGGCTCGCGGCAGACTCAGATCGCATGGTGGGCGTTATCACGCATGTCAGCGAACTGGCCGAGCGCGCGCCCGTGCGGTTCGTCGTCAGCCGTACGGGCACGACATCCTCGATCGTCAAGGACAGCGCTGCAAACGACAGCGCCGCAAACGACAGCGCCGCAACCGACCGGGTCGCAAGGGACTGGGCGTGACGACCGCTGCGCCGCCGCGGAACGGGTCGGCGGTCACGTTCTCCGTCGATCCGTGGGACCCCGGCTACGGCCTGGCGTTCGGCGAGGAGATGGGCGGCGACGGGCGGCCGGCGTCGACGGCGGAACTCGTCCTCGACCTGGAACTGCCCGCCGACAAGTGGCGGCCGCTCGCGCCTGATCCGGGGCCCGGCGTACCCGACACCGTCCTGTTCCTTGACGGCGTGCGCCGCATCGACGCCCGCGTCTGGCTTCACGGCGCGGACCCACAGCCCGCGCCCGGCATCGCCGCCTCGTACGCGGCCGGCCTCGTCTCGTGCAACGGGTCCGCGCGGATCACGGATGTCATGGTCGAGCGGGGCCTGTTCACCGCGGCACCCGACGCGACGGACCTGGCCATCAGGCACGGCGCGTACCCGGCCCGGCGTGCGGCCGGGCCGGGCATGGACCAGCTGTCGCTCGCGCTGCAGCAGCGGCTCAGCGACACCGAGGTGCAGCTGGCCATGCTGTTTCGCAAGGAGAACCCGGACGCCGACGACCTGCTGTTCGTCGACGGGCCGCTGCGCGGGCGCACCCACCTCGACCGCACGATTGGCTACATCAAGACCCACCACACGACCTACCTGCCGCCGCCGCAGGCCGCGACGGTCGCCGCGCTGCAGCCAGGCCAGCGGACCCCGGCGTTCACGATGGGCACGTCCTGGCGGCGGAATTCCTGGTACCTCCGGCTGCCCGCCACCCCTGGCTCCCCATGGCCAGACGTACCGTGGTCGGGCGTGGTCCGGCTCGAATGCTCGGCCGAGCTGCCCGTGCCCGAGGTGCGCCGGCTGGCCGACCTCAGCGCCCGACTGCTGCCGCCGCTGGCGAGCGCGCCGCACAAGGACCCACGCGCGCCGCAGAACCTGGTCCCGATCGGCGGTCTGGAGCGCGAGCTCCGGCGCCGCCTCGGCGATCAGCAGCTGCTGTACCGCTCGCTCCGCGCCGCGGCCCGCGGATAGCCGTCCGCCTCGCGGCGAGCCTGCGCATGTCCGGGCACGATCGCGTGCAGGATCTGTCTCTGGGGAACTCAGCAGCAACGGGGGAATCAGATGCGAGTGATGGCAAGGATCAGCATGCCCGCGGCGGCCGGCAGCCGGGCCGTTTCCGACGGGACGGTCGGCAGGCTCATGCAGAACACTGTCGAGCGCTGGAAGCCGGAAGCGATGTACTTCACTGCTCACGACGGCAGGCGGTGCGCGTACATCATCTTCGACATGGCCGATCCCTCGGACCTGCCGCCGTTCGCCGAGCCCTTCTTCAGGGAACTTGACGCCGAGATGGAGGTCTCCCCGGTGATGAACGCGGAGGACCTGCAGAAAGGCATGTCCCGGCTGGGCTGACGCCGCAAGGCCGGGAAACCGCGGCGCACGGCATGTCAGCCTTCGCCGCGAATATCCAGCCGTAACCTTCGGGCGTGCCGCCACGCGCGATCCAGCCATCCGGCCGGGCGCATTCCGCCGTCGGAAACTGCACGTCGTCTGCGGCGTCGTTAATGACCTGTCCGTCAGGTTCGGCGCGAGCCTCGACGCACGGTGGAGCCGGCGATTCGCGGCGCTCGGGGAACATTCGTTGTCGTGATCGCGGGGCTGTTTCAGATTTACGCGCTCCGGCCTTTCTCGGCCAGCTAAAGAATGCCTCCGGATAAAGGTATCGTCGAGGCCGATTTGTCGGCGGTGGCGCCCGTCGGCGGCGAGGGCGACGAACGGCCAGCCCACGTGTCCGCCGGGGCCCGCTAGCGGCTGCGGGCTCACCGGTGCGAGTCGCGCGGCGACCCCCGTTCCCTGCCATGAATGGGTTCACAAGCGGGGGGTAACTGCGCGAGATTGGATAACGGAGCTCGGGAGGTGACGTCATGACCGGCGCGGCGCTGGCCAACCGAGGGAGAGTGACAGGCAGCCTGCTCATGCTGCTTGGCACCTGGGGAGCGATCATCCCGTTTGTCGGACCGTATTTCGGATACGCCTACACACCCGACACCGCGTGGGCGTACACGTCGGGCCGCCTGTGGCTGTCGGTGGTGCCCGGCGCCGCGGTGGTTCTCGGCGGACTGCTCGTCATCTTCACCGACGCCGTGGCCGCACCGGCCGCGTTCCTCGCCGCGCTGGGCGGGGCATGGTTCGTGGTCGGGCCACCGGTCATCGCGCTCGCGCTGCCGGGCGGCTCGATCTCGCCGGGAACGCCCGTCATCAACCTGGGCGCGCCGTTCCACCCGGCCACGATGGTGTTCCTCGAGCGGCTTGGCTTCTTCTATGGTCTCGGTGCGCTGATCATGTTCCTCGCCGCGTTCGCGCTCGGCGAGGTCATCGTCGCCCGGATGGCGGCCGGCCGCTACCGTGACCGTATGTACGAGGCACCGCAGCCCGAGGACGAATACGGTCAGGCCTGGTGAGCGAGGAACTGCCGGAGGAAAAACGCACGGCGCTGGTGGTCCGCGGCGGCTGGGTGGGGCACCAGCCGGTCGAAGCCACCGATAGCTTCCTGCCGTTCCTGCGCGGGTCCGGCTTCGAGACCGTCGTCCGCGACTCGCTGGACTGCTACGCCGATGCCGCGCTGATGCGGCGCGCGGACCTCATCGTGCAGTGCTGGACGCAAGGCACGATCGAGCCGGCCCAGCTAAATGGCCTGACGGCCGCGATCGAGGCCGGGACTGGGTTCGCCGGCTGGCACGGCGGCATCGTGGACTCGTTCCGCGACAGTCCCGACTACATGCACCTGGTGGGCGGCCAGTTCGCCTGCCATCCGCGCGGGTTCGTCGACTACACCGTCGAGGTCGCGCCGGACAAGACCGCGCACCCGATCGTCGCCGGCCTCTCCGGCATCACGGTCCGCACCGAGCAGTACTGGGTGCTCGCCGACGCCTACAACGAGGTGCTGGCGACGACCACGCACCCCTGCATGCCCGGCGATCCGTGGGCCGTGCCCGTTGTCGCCCCGGCCGTCTGGACCAGGAACTGGGGCTCGGGCCGGATCGCCATCTGCACGGTCGGCCACAAGATGGAGGACCTGAACCTGCCCGCCATCCGGGCCATCATCGAGCGGGGCATGACGTGGGCGAGCCGCTGAGAATCGGGGTCGTCGGCATCGGCCAGATCAGCCGCGCCTACCTGACCACGCTCGATCGCATGCCGCAGGTGCGGGTGACGCTGCTGGCCGACCTGCTCCCCGAGCGCGCGCAGGCCGGCCTGCGCCATGCCCCGGCCGCCCGCGCCGTTGCGGCCGGCGAACTGCTGGCGTCGGGCGACGTGGACCTCGTGCTGAACCTCACGATCCCGGCCGCCCACGCGCAGGTCGCGCTGGCCGCACTGGGCGCGGGAAAACACGTCTACGGCGAGAAGCCGCTGGCACTCGACCTGGGCCGGGGGCGCGAGGTGCTGGCGGCGCGGGCCGGCGGGCTCCGCGTCGGCTGTGCACCCGACACGGTACTCGGAACCGGCACCCAGACCGCCCGCCGAGCTATCGAGGACGGGCTGATCGGGACACCACTGGCCGCGAACGCGGTGTTCACGACCGCCGGGCACGAGTTCTGGCACCCGAACCCGGAGTTCTACTACCAGCCCGGCGGCGGCCCGCTTTTCGACATGGGCCCGTACTATCTCAGCGCCTTGGTCCACATGCTCGGCCCCGTCACCCGGGTGACGGGCGCGGCCAGCCGGGCCCGGCCTGAACGCGTGATCGGGTCCGGCCCCCGAGCGGGCACCCGCTTCAGCGTCGAGGTCGATACGCACGTGACCGGCGTCCTGGAGCACGCAGGCGGCGTGCTGACCACGATCACGACCAGTTTCGACGTGGTGGCATCGACGCAGCCGCATATCGAGGTGCACGGGACCGAGGGCAGCCTCGCCGCGCCCGACCCCGACATCTTCGGCGGCGATGTGCGGGTCCGGCGGCCGGGCGACGATCAGTGGTCGAAGGTCGCGCCGAGCGCCGGCTATCAGAACGCGGGCCGCGGGACAGGAGTGGCCGATCTCGCGGCGGCCGCGGCCGCCGGCCGCCCGCACCGTGCCTCCGCCGACCTAGCGCTGCACGTCCTGGACGTCATGCAGACCCTGCTGGAATCCGCCCGAGCGGGGCGCAGTCTGGCCGTTTCGACGTCATGCGAGGTTCCCGAGCCGGTCCCGCTCTCAGATCTCTGCCTCGGCTATCGTGCTCCACTGTGAGCGAGACCTATGACCTCGCCGTCGTCGGCGCCGGGATCGTCGGGCTGGCGGTGGCTCGCGAGTTTCTGCTCCGCCGCCCCGGCGCGAGCCTGATCGTCGTCGACAAGCAGGACGCGGTCGGCTATCACCAGACCGGCCACAACTCCGGCGTCATCCACGCCGGCGTCTACTACACGCCCGGCTCGCTGAAGGCGCGGCTGTGCGTCCAGGGCGCCCGGATGATGTACGAGTTCTGCGACGAGCACGCGGTACCCTACCGGCGGTGCGGCAAGATCATCGTCGCGGTCCGGGACAGCGAGCTGGCCCGGCTGGCCGACCTCGGCGAGCGCGGCCGGGCCAACGGGGTGCCCGGCCTGCGCGAGGTGACCGCGGCCGAGATTCCCGGGATCGAGCCCGAGTGCCGCGGCCTGGCCGGGCTGTACTCGCCCGCTACAGGCATCGTCGACTACGGCGCGGTGGCCAGGGCAATCGAGAAGGAACTGCGCGGTCAGGGCGTGGCGTTCGCGCTCGGCACCGCGATCACCGCGATCCGCCGGGAGAACGGCCAGACGATCCTGAGGCACCCGGGCGGCGTCATCCGGGCCGCGGCCGCGATCGTGTGCGCGGGGCTGTGGTCCGACCGGCTGGCGGTGTCCGCGGGTGCCTCGCCCGATCCGCGCATCGTTCCGTTCCGGGGCGCCTACCTGCGCCTGGGCGCGGGCCAGCCGGACGTGGTCCGCGGCATGGTCTACCCCGTGCCCGATCCGGCGCTGCCGTTCCTCGGCGTGCACGTGACCAGCCATATGGGCGGGCCCGCGATGCTCGGCCCCACCGCCTTGCTGGCAGGCGCGCGCGACGCCTACAGCCTGCGAACGGTGCGGCTCACCGACCTGGTCGGGATGGTGACGTGGCCGGGCACCTGGGCGGTCGCCCGGCGATTCTGGCGCACGGGCCTGAACGAGATGCGGATGGCCGCCAGCCGGAAGGCGTTCATCCGAGCATGCGCCCAGTACGTGCCGGCGATCGAGGGGATGAGGATCGACCCGGTGCCCGCGGCGGGCGTGCGGGCCCAGGCGGTCGGCCGGGACGGCACGCTGCTCGACGACTTCGCGATCTCGCACACGCCGGGTGCGACGCACGTGCGGAACGCGCCGTCGCCCGCGGCCACCAGCTCCCTGGCCCTGGCCAGGGAGCTGGTCGACCGGCACCTGGCGGCAAGCGAGACCGCCTAGGTGCGCCGCGAGCGGACTGGTGCGCGGGACCGGGCGGGCGGTCCCGACACAGTTACAGCTTCACCATGAAGTACATGGTGGGGTGCCAGAACACGTTCATTAGGTGGAACCCGATGAGCGTGCCCGTGGTCGCCGCGCCGAAGGTCCAGTTGCCCCGGTCGTAAATCTCCACGTGACCGCTGCCGAAGAACGCCAGATCACCGCGCTGGGCGCGGGACTTGGGGATCTGCACGAGGCGCCAGCTACCGAGCATCCCGTAGGTCGTCCGTGGCAGCACCACCCCGGCCGCCTTGTAGGCGGAGTACACGAGGCCGGAGCAGTCGTAGCCGTAAGGCCCGGTACCGCCCCAGATGTAGGGCTTGCCCCGCTGACGGAGCGCGTAGCGCCAGGCGGCCAGGCGGAGCCTGGTCTCCTTCTTGGCCAGGTTCGCAGCCGCCGCGGCAGACCGGGCCGTGGAAGCGTGGCTGGCGGCCGCCTGGGCGGCGGCCGGCGGAATTGAGACGGCGATAGCGATCGATAAGAAGAAGGCCGCTAGCGCGGCCCGCATCATGCCGCGCAGGTTGCGAATTGATCGGGTAGGAGCGCGGCCACTGATGCTTCCGTCCACTTACGCCTTTCTGACGCAGGTGCGCCCGGACGACACACGGGCGCCTGACAGTTCGCACGCTAGCAGCTCAGAGCGCTCGAATCGGCATTTGAGGATGTGTCGTCGACCTGCGATAACCCCAGAAAAGCCCACGCTCTACATAAAACGGAGCACGTTCGGAGTGAATGGCACCCCTGGCAGCAGTGAACGAGCACCTGACCCGGGCGCCGTGTCGCGCCGGCGCCGTAACACCATTCACCCACCGGACTAACCCCGGCAAAACGCCCGCTTCAGAAAGATCTTGGTGAATATGTCAGGCCCACGGGCTCAGCCTGACTTTTTGCCAAGATCTTTTACCGGCGCGCCGGGATGCCGTACTAATCCCGTTATCGGGGGGGTCATGGGCGGCATACCGTCGCCTCACCGGCGGATCCGGGCCGCGAACAGGTCACGCAGGCTCACCACGCCGCGGACGTCCCGGCCCTCCACTACCGGCAGATGCCGGAACCCGCCGAGCAGCATTGCCTGCGCGGCGTCTTCCGCGGACGCATCGGGTGCCAGCGATTGCGGATCGGGCGTCATCCAGTCCGAGACCAGGGAGGCGTGCAGGTCCTCGCCCGAAGCTGCGGCCCGCAGCACGTCGCGCTCGGTGAGGATCCCGGCCAGGAACGAGCCCTGCAGCACGACCGCCGACCCGACCCCGGCCCCGACCATCGCGGCGGCCGCCTCGGCCACGGCGACGTGCGGCTCGACCGTGACGACCGCGGTGCTCATGATTTCGCTCAGCGTTGCCACGGCTAGCCACTCTCCCCGATCTCGTCCTGGTCCGGATCGTGCCTGGTCGACGGCCCGGCGAGCTCGGCCGACAGCATGGTCCACAGCGACCCGGCCCACCCGGACAGGTGCGGCCACTTCTTCCAGAACACCTGCAGCGTCGTCTCGTC
>JASHOV010000399.1 GCA_030038495.1 Streptosporangiaceae bacterium | reverse complement strand
GCTGCTGCCCGGCCAGTGGGACCGGCTGCTGGCCGAAGAGCCCGCGCTCGGCGTCATGTTCTCCGACGAGGCCGAGCGGGCGGCATGGCTCGACGAGGCCAGCCGGATGCTGGATCGCTATTTCACCCTGGAGGACCCGACCCGGCTGGAGCCGTCAGACCGGGAGATGTCCGTGCACGCCGTGCTGGAATCGGGGCTCGCGTTGCGCGGCTACATCGACCGCCTGGATGTCGCCCCCACGGGCGAGATCCGGATCGTGGACTACAAGACCGGCACCGCGCCTCCCGAGGAGTACGAGGCGCGGGCGCTGTTCCAGATGAAGTTCTACGCCGTCGCGCTCTGGCGGACGACGGGCACGATCCCGCGGATGCTGCAGCTCGTCTATCTGGGGAACGGCGAGCTCGTCAGGTACGCGCCCGACGAGGCCGACCTGATCGCGACCGAGCGCAAGATCAACGCCCTGTGGCGGGCCATCGACCGCGCTCGCAGCACCGGCGACTGGCGGCCGCGCCCAAGCCGGCTCTGCTCATGGTGCTCGCATCAGGCCCTGTGCCCCGCTTACGGCGGTACGCCGCCGCCGCTGCCCAGCGCCGACGAGCGGCCCGGCTACACGGCGGTCGCGGCCCAGGCCGTGCCCGAGGGGGCCGACCAGCCCGCCGACCCCCTGGTGCCGCCCGCGGCCACGCCGGAAGGGCCGACGAGCCCGGCTGCACGGCCCTGACGCCGCTCCGAACCCCGCGAGCTGGCTGCTCGGCGTCGGGCCGCCCATCTCAGGCTGCGCTGTTCTCCGGGAAGTGGCAGGCGGTCTTGTGGCCGGGCGCGAGCTCGACCAGGGGCGGCTCGACGGTCCGGCAGATATCCTGCGCCTTCCAGCAGCGGGTGTTGAACCGGCACGCCGGCGGCGGGTTGAGCGGGCTCGGCACGTCGCCGGTGAGCCTGATCCGCTCCCGGCGGGCTCGCTCGCCGCCCGCGCCGCGCACCGGCTCGGGCACGGGCACGGCCGACATCAGCGCGACCGTGTACGGGTGCCGAGGCGTCGCGTACAGCTCGTCGCGGCTGGCGACCTCCACGAGCTTGCCCAGGTACATGACCGCGACCGTGTCGCTGATATGCCGCACGACCGACAGGTCGTGCGCGATGACCACGTAGGTGAGGCCGAGCTCGCGCTGCAGGTCCTCCATGAGGTTGACGACCTGCGCCTGGATGGACACGTCCAGCGCGGAGACTGGCTCATCCGCGACGATCAGCTTCGGCTTGAGCGCGAGCGTCCTGGCGATGCCGATGCGCTGGCGCTGCCCGCCCGAGAATTCGTGCGGGTACCGGTTGTAGTGCTCGGGGTTGAGGCCGACGAGCTCAAGCAGGTCCTGGACGGAGCGCTTGGTGCCCGCCTCCGTCTTGACCTTCTGCAGGCGGTACGGCGCCCCGACGATAGCGCCCACGGTCTGGCGCGGGTTCAGCGACGAGTACGGATCCTGGAAGATCATCTGAATGTCTCGCCGCAGCGGGCGCATGCGCCCCATCGACAGATGGGTGATGTCGTGCCCGTCGAACACGATCTGGCCGCCGGTGGGCTCAAGCAGCCGGGTCAGCAGCCGGCCGGTCGTGGTCTTGCCGCAACCCGACTCCCCGACCAGGCCCAGGGTCGTGCCGACTGGCACGTCGAAGTCGATGCCGTCCACGGCCTGAACCGCGCCCACCTTGCGGCGGAAGATGAGGCCGCGGGTGACGGGGAAGTGCTTCTGCAGCCCGACGACGCGCAGCAGCGGCTCGCCCCCAGCCGCGGGGCGCGACCCGGTCGTCCCTGTCGCAGTCGCCGACGCGCTCACGCTTCCTCCCCAGTCATCTCGCTCGCGGCCACGGGCACACGCTCCGCGCGCAGCTTTTCGCGCTGCACGCTGCTCAGGTGGCAGGCCACCAGGTGGCCGGGGTCGGCCTCGCGCAGCAGCGGTATCTCGGTGTTGCTTCGTCCGTTGGTCAGCCCGGCGTAGTCGCAGCGCGGGTGGAAGGGGCACCCAGACGGCACGTTGATGAGGCTCGGAGGTGTCCCCCTGATGGGCAGGAGCCGCTCCGACCTGGCCTCGTCGATGCGCGGCATCGAGGCCAGCAGGCCCCACGTGTAGGGGTGTCCGGCCCGGAAGAAGATGTCCTCGGCGGTGCCGTACTCGGCCATCCGGCCGCTGTACATCACCATGATCTCGTCAGATAGCTCCGCGACCACGCCGAGGTCATGGGTAATGATGATCACCGCTGAGCCGAACTCCTGCTGCAGGTCGGAGATCAGGTCGAGAATCTGCGCCTGCACGGTGACATCCAGTGCCGTCGTGGGCTCGTCCGCGATCAGCAACTCGGGGTTACAGGACAGCGCCATGGCGATCATCGCGCGCTGGCGCATGCCGCCGGAGAACTGGTGCGGATAGTCGTCCACACGGGTGGCCGCCTGCGGGATGCCAACGCGGTTCAGCATCTCGATCGCGTGCTCGCGGGCCGCCTTCCTGCCCACCTGGTTGTGGATCAGGTAGGCCTCGCTGATCTGCTTGCCCACGGTGTAGTAGGGGTGCAGCGCGGACAGCGGGTCCTGGAAGATCATCGCCATCTTGCTGCCGCGCAGCGCCCGGACCCGCTCCGGCGACGCCCTGATCAGCTCCTCGCCGTCCAGCCAGACACTGCCGGAGATGGCGGCGTTCGTGTGCTGGTGCAGGCCGAGAATGCCAAGGCTGGTCACGCTCTTGCCCGAGCCGGACTCGCCGACAATGCCCAGGGTCTTGCCCCGCTCCAGGCTGAACGACAGCCCGTCGACGGCCTTCACCAGCCCGTCGTCGGTGGGGAAGTGGATACGCAGATCGCGGACCTCCAGCATGGCACCGGTCGACGGACCCGGCGGCGCGCTGCCGTCGCTCTCCCCCACGTGCAGCAGGGACTGCCGCCTGCCGAGCGGCCCGGCGCCGCGGAGGCCGCGACGCCTGCCTTTCTCCGGTGCCTCGACGTTGCCGCTCCCGGCCATCACAGCCTCACCCTCGGGTCAACCGCGGCATACAGAATATCCACCACCATGTTCGCTATCACGATGAAGAACGAGGCGAGCAGCACGACGCCCATGATCTCGGGCAGGTCGGAGTTGTCGATCGCCTCGATCGTGAACAGGCCGAGGCCGTGCAGGCTGAAGGTGTACTCGGTCAGCACCGCCCCGCCGAGCAGCAGGCCGAGATCCATCCCGAAGATGGTCAGGATCGGCGTGAGCGCGGCCCGCAGGCCGTGCTTGAAGATCACGGTGCGCTCGGCCAGTCCCTTGGCCCGCGCGGTTCTGATGTAGTCCTCGTTCATCGTCTCCAGCATTCCCGCGCGCGTCAGCCGCGCGTACAGGGCGGAGTACAGGAACGCGAGGCAAAGCCAGGGCAGCACCAGGTTCTTGGCCCACTGCAGCGGATTCTGGGTGATGCCGACGTACTGAACGTTGAAGAGGTGCCAGTGGAAGCTGAACAGCAGCAGCGCGATCGCGCCGGTGAAGAAGATCGGCAGCGAGACGCCCGCCAGTGCGGTCGCCATGGACAGCCGGTCGATGACGCTGCCGCGCTTGAGGGCGGAGATCACGCCAATCGCGACTCCGCTGACGAGCCAGATCACAGCCGCGCCGGTCGCGAGCGACAGCGTGACCGGGATGTTGCTGGTCAGCAGCGGCCAGACCGGTTGCTGGCTCTTCCACGAGTAGCCCAGGCACGGAGCCGGGCAGTAGACCTTGCTCGCGCCGTCGCTGTAGGTCTCGCCGGCGACGATGCCCCTGAGGAACCGGCCGAACTGCACCGGCAGCGGCTCGTTCAGGCCGAGCCTGATCTCGACCGCGTGGATCTGCGACGGTATCGGGTTCTTGCCCACGTACTGGGCGGCCAGGTCGTAGGTCGTCTGGCCGGCCAGCCGCGGCAGCAGGAAGAAGATCGCAAAGGTGATCATGCTGACGATGATCAGCAGCAGCACTGTGGCGAACAGCCGCCTGATGATAAAGGTAATCACTGTATGCGGCGCCGGTACCCGCCCGGGCGGGCGGGTACCGGCGCGCTCACCTGCTCTCTTCTTCGATCGGTGTTAGGACCTGACGGCGTGGCCTACTTGAGCCCGAGCACCGCGTAGTTGTACATGCCGTAGTAATCGTCGAAGTAGACGTTGGTCACGTTCGGGTTCCGGTACAGCAGAACCTTCTGGTAGACGATCGGCAGGATGTAGGCACCCTGCATGATGTCCTCGTCGATCTTCGGCCAGATCGCCGTCTCCTCCGCGACGTTGGTCATCCCAGCCGCCTGGCTGAACAGGTTGTTGATGGCCGGCACGTTGATCATGGAGATGTTGGAGTTACCGGCCGGCACGATCGCGTTGCCGTCGGAGATGTCGTACAGGAAGCCGTACCCGTCGGGCCAGTCGGCACCCCAGCCGCCGGTCGCGATGCCGATGCCGTGCGCGGACATGTACGCGGGCGATCCGGCGTAGTCGCCGTAGTACTTGGCGGTCGGGAAGCCCAGCAGCGTCAGGTTGATGCCAACCGCCTTCAGCGCCGCCTGCAGGTCCGTCGCCGACGCCGGGTCGCCCGGCGTGTCGGTCCGGTAGGCCATGCTGGTGTTGAAGCCGTTCGGCTTGCCGCACAGCGCGAGCTGCTGCTTGGCCGCCGCGATGTCGCCGCTTGGCTTGGACAGCGAGTCGTACAGGTCTCCGTAGTCCTTATAGCCGGTCACAGTGGGCGGCATGACCGTCGTCGCGATGTTGCCGCCGAGAATCGGGCCGCCGTAGGCGTCCTGCAGCGTCGTCTTGTCCGCGGCGTACTCGATGGCCTCCCGGCAGTGCACGTTCGTGATCACCTTGCTGTCGATGTAGTCGAACCGCAGGAACCCGTTGATCGGGTTGTCCGCGTCCGCCTTCAGCGACGGCGTGCTGAAGATCCTGGCCTTGGCGGCCGTCTGCACGCCGAGGCCGTGCACGTCCATCTGCGCGTAGTTGGCGAGCTGGTTCTGGTCGACCGTGGACTGGTTGACGTTCATGTCCACGACGATCTTGCTGAGCAGCTGCTTTGCCTGCGGGTCGGTGGACTGCTTCCAGTACGGGTTCGGCACCAGTGTGAGCTGCTTGTTCAGCGTGTGGCTCTGGAACTCATACGGTCCGGTGGACTCCGGGTCGAGCTGGTAGTTCGCGCCGCCGTGGGTGCCGCTGTCCCACTTGGGCTCGACCGGCGTGCTCTGCGAGATCGCGACCACGTAGTTGAAGTCCGCGAACGGCTGGTTCAGGTGGAACACGATCGTCGTCGGGTTCGGCGTCGTGATCGACGAGAGCCCCATCAGGTTCTTGCTCGGGTCGGTGTACGGACCCGGGTAGGTGTTGTCCTGCAGGAGCACCTGGTAGTAGATCGGGCCGAGCGGCAGGAGGCTCTTGGCGAATGTGCGCTCGATGCCGTACTTGATGTCCGAGGTGGTGACCGTGTCGCCGTTCTGGAACTTGACGTCCGGCTGAATGTGGTAGGTCCACACCCGGTTGCCGTCGCTGGGCGTGCCGAGGCTGGTCGCCAGGTCGGGCGTGAGCTGGGTGCCGCAGAGGCCGGGGCAGGACTTGTAGGTCAGCAGCTGCATGGTGTACAGCCGGACGAAGTCCCACATGAAGGCGTAGTAGGTGTTCTGCGGGTCCGTCGAGTCGGGCGTGACGTTCATGTCCATGGTCATGACCCCGCCCTTGTGGTTCGACGGGTTCACCACCTTGACCAGGCCAGCGCCGTAGAAGCTGGTCGATCCATGTGAGGTGGAGCTGCCGCCGCTGGTGCCGCACGCAGCCAGCGTCAGAGCCCCCGCGGCGGCCAGCGCGCCGAGCCCGGTTATCTTCCGTCTCTTCATTGGGTTTGAGCGCCTCCTGTCAGTACTGCATGTCGGTGCGAAGAAGCAAGCCTTTGTTACCGGGTCTTGGGATCGAGCGCGTCCCGCAGCCCGTCGCCGAAGAGGTTGAACGCCATGACCGTGAGGAAGATCGCCAGGCCGGGGATGACCATGTACATCGGATCCACCACGTACCACTGGTTCTGCACGGCGTCGGACAGCATCGCGCCCCAGCTCGGGGTGGGCGGGACGATACCCACGCCCAGGTAGGACAGCGCGGCCTCGAACAGGATGTTGGTGGGGATCAGGAGGGTCGCGTAGACCAGGATCGGGCCGACCATGTTCGGCAGCAGCTCGCGGAACAGGATGTAAGGACCGCGCGCGCCCAGGCTGCGGGCGGCGTCCACGAATTCGCGCTCGCGCAGGGACAGCGCCTGGCCTCGAATGATCCGGCCCATGTACGGCCAGCTGAAGAACCCGATGATGAACACCAGCATGCTGATCCGAAGGTCATTGCCGGACAGGTTCAGACCGAAGAAGTCCGCCTTCGGCGGGATAACGCCGACCAGCGCGATCGCGAAGACCAGCAGCGGGAAGGCGAGAAAGACGTCCATCGTGCGGGCGATCAGGGTGTCCACCCAGCCCCCGAAATATCCGGCGATGAGGCCGAAGAACACGCCGATGACCACCGCGAGGACGGTGGCCAGGAACCCGATCAGGAGCGAGTACCGGCTGCCCACGACCACCCGCGCGAGCAGATCCCGGCCGTAAAGCGGGTCGAGGCCGAACGGGTGGGCCAGGCTGATGCCGCCGAACGCACCGTTCGGGTTCAGCAGCGTCTGGTTGAGCAGGTTCGGGTGCAGCGTGTCCGGGTTCTGCACGAGGTACGGCCCGAAGATCGCGACCAGGACCAGGAAGATGATGAAATACAGCCCGGTCATCGCGACCTTGTCGCGCCGCAGCCGCATCCAGGCGATCTGGCCGAGTGACCGGCCCTCGATCTTCCGGCCGCCGATGCCTTGCAGCACGGCATCCGGGCTGACCTCAATCTCGGCCGGCGATACGTCAAGCGGTGCCGCCATCTAGCTGCTCACTCCCGACCTGCCATTCCCGCCAGCACGGTCCTCCCGGCAGCGTTAGCTTGCCGGCCCGGCTCGGCCGACTCGCACTGGAGCGGACCGTCCGTGCCGACGCTCATGACGGCAGGCCAGGGCCCCAGTTACTTCTTGTTGTGGAGAATGCCAAGTTTCGGGGAATGAGCCAAGACCTGTGGATCATCTTGGCTTGATTGTGACCGAATGAAGATCCTCCCGCGACAGACCCGGCATCGGGCCCCACGGGGGATAAACCAGTCACTTTATACCGCGGCGGCGCAGGATCTCCTGCACGTCCGAGAGATCGTCATCGGCTGCCGCCGGCGGAACCTGCGACTGCGGGCGAGCCGGAGACACCGCCGGTGTCGCCTGCTGAGGGCCGTCGTGGGCGTACTCACCACGGGCGCGGTCACGCTGGCGGCGCTCCTTGTTGCGCCTGCGGGTGCCGCCGCGCAGCGGGATGCCGCCGGAAATCAGGAAGCACAGCAGCGCGACGGCCGCGAGGATTACGCCGAGCCAGGCCTTGGGCGAGAACACGAAGCTGCCGGCGAACTGCACGATCGCCGATCCGAGGTGGCCGACCAGGCGTATGGCGCCGGTCAGGTAGATCACGATCGGCAGCAGCGACCAGGCGACGCCGCGCAGCCCGCTGCGCAGGCCCTTCTTCCGCCAGGCGACGAAACTCAGGATAAGGCCGACAATCGTGACGATCAGACAGGTAGTACCAGTCGCGATGCTGAGCCAGGTACCCACTGTGCCTCCCCCGGACTCCGCCGCCGCCCGGACTGGCGGCAAGGACGCGTTACCTCCATGGTGACACCGATGCCTCCATGGTGACACATGGCGCGGGTCAGGGCGCCCGACGCCGGGCCAGCCCGGCCGGGCCGTTATGGCTACGGCCGTAGCCGCGCATACTGGGCCCGCAGCCAGGCGAGGCTCACGCCCGCGAGCGAGGACACCACAACGCGCCCCGGCGCGGGTGAGATGGGCACCGCCCCCGGTACCGCCACCACCAGGCAGCCCGCCGCCTCGGCGGCCGCGACTCCGTTGCGCGAGTCCTCGATAACCAGGCACGCCCTCGGGTCCACCGAGAGCTCCGCGGCGGCCAGCAGGTAGCCCTCGGGATCGGGCTTGCACCGCGCCATGTCATCGGCGCAGACCGTGACAGGGAACGCGGGCTCGAAGCGCGAGAGCACCGCGTCCATGATCTCCCGCTCCGACGAGGTCACCAGGCCGTACGGTAGGCCGGCCGCGCGCACCTGCTCCACCAGCTCCCGCGCGCCGGGCATGACCGGCAGCGGGCCGCCGGCCAGAAGGCCTGCCATCTCCCGTGTGAGCCAGTTCTCGACAACCGCGGGCGCGACCGGCCTCGTTCCCCGCTCGAGCAGGTACGCCACCGTGACGTCCATCGAGCCGCCCAGCAGGGCGTGCTGGTCCGCATCGCCCCAGCTTCCGCCGAGCCGCGCCATGACCGCGGTCTCCGCCTCGAACCACAGGGGCTCGGAGTCGACGAGCACGCCATCCATGTCGAATAGCACGGCCTGCAATCCGCCGGACGGCGGTCGCGGTTGTGATTGCCCAGGACCGGGGGGCGGCTGCGTGGGAGAAGGCTGCACATGCAGAATTATGCCGGTGCAGGCCGATGAGTGATCATCGCGCCCGGCTGGCTGCGCACACCTGATCGGCCCAGTCTGACCGTCCTGCACGTAGGCTGACCGTATCCGCCCGGGCCCGGGTGCCGAAACACGGCGCCGGGACCACGGGCCCGTAGTTCGCGGCGAGGGAGGTGGCTGACGATCGAGCTGCAGTCCGTGGGCAAGCTGGAGTCGCCGGCGCTCATCGCGGCCTTCGAGGGGTGGAACGACGCCGGCGAGGCGGCAAGCGGGGCCATCAGCCACCTGATCGAATCCTGGAGCGCCACGCCCGCCGGCGAGATCGACCCCGAGGACTACTACGACTTTCAGGTCACCCGGCCGGTCATGGACGTCAGCGAGGGGAAGACCGAGCGGCTGGTCTGGCCCACTACCAGGATGGCGCTGGCCAAGCCTCCCGGCATCGGGCGGGATATCGTGCTCGTCCAGGGCATCGAGCCCAACATGCGCTGGCGCGGTTTCACCGCGGAGCTGGTGTCGGCCTTCCGCGAGCTGCAGGTGGAGATGGTCATCCTGCTGGGCGCGCTGCTTGCCGACTCGCCGCATACCCGGCCGGTGCCGGTATCCGCGGCCGCGTCCGACAGTGCCCTGGCGGCGCAACTGCACCTGGAGCCGGTTGACTACAAGGGACCGACAGGGATCGTCGGCGTTCTGCAGCATGCCTGCGCCGGCGCGGGACTGTCCGCGGTCTCGCTGTGGGCCGCGGTGCCGCATTACGTGGCCCAGCCGCCGAGCCCGAAGGCCACGCTCGCCCTGCTGCGCGGAATCGAGGACATCCTGGATATCTCGCTCCCGCTGGCCGACCTGCCGTCCGAGGCACGGGCCTGGGAGCGCGGGGTCGACGAGCTCGCGGAGCAGGACGCCGAGGTGGCCGAGTACGTGCGGACCCTCGAGGAGGC
Source organism: Streptosporangiaceae bacterium (assembly GCA_030038495.1). Classification (GTDB taxonomy): domain Bacteria; phylum Actinomycetota; class Actinomycetes; order Streptosporangiales; family Streptosporangiaceae; genus JAJYUU01. Next base: position 5,473 of record JASHOV010000399.1, on the reverse strand, counting down.
CAAGGACGCCACCGACCTGCCCGAGGCCAGCGGCGACGCCATCGCCAGGGAGTTCGAGCGGTACCTGCGCCGCCGCGGGGATCGCGGCGAGCACGGCGGCAGGTAGCGGCGGCCAGGGCGCGCGAGCAGCCCTCGCTTCCGATAGCAGTAGGCCCCGGCGGCTGCAATCGCAGCGTCGCCGGGGCCGACTGTTGTGCTCAGTGCACCCGGACCCGCGGGTCGAGGACACCGTAGAAGATGTCGACAAGCAGGTTCGCGATCACCACGCCGCTCGAGGCGACGATCACGATGCCCATGATCACCGGCAGGTCCTGCTGCGAGACCGCCTGCAGCGTCTGCCAGCCCAGGCCCGGCAGCCCGAACACGTCCTCGGTGAGGATGACGCCGCCGATCAGGATGCCGATGTCCAGGCCGAACTGAGTCACCACCGGCGTCAGCGACGCCCGCAGGTTGTGCCGAAGGATCACCCGCCGCTCGGGCATGCCCTTGGACCGCGCGGTCCTGATGTAGTCCTCGCCGAACACGTCCAGCATCGAGCCGCGAGTCAGCCGGGTATAGGTGGCCGCCTGCACCAGCGCGAGGGTGAACCACGGCAGGATCAGATCGTGGGCCCAGGACAGCGGGTCCTGAGAGAACGGCGTCCAGGTACCGGGTGCCGGGAAGATCGTCACGCCATGCTGAGTCAGGAGCTGGTAGAAGACCAGGATGAGCAGCAGGCCGAGCACGAAGGTGGGCATCGAGTAGAACGTCAGCGCCTGGGTCGTGAAGAAACGGTCCAGGAACGACCTGGTCCTCACCGCCGACAGGATTCCGGTGCCGAGGCCGAAGAGCAGCCACAGGACGGCGGCACCGATGACGAGGGACAGCGTGATCGGGAACGCCTGGGCGATGACCGTCGTCACCGGCACGCTGTTGAAATAGTCAGTGCCCAGGTTTCCGTGCAGCAAGTTGACCACGAAGTGCCAGTACGAGTCATACCACGGCTTGTTCAGGTAGAACTGGGTCGCGATCGCGTTGACCTGGGCCGGCGTCGCCTCCTTCCCGGCCATCACCCGGGCGACCGACTGCGGTCCAGGGCCGAGGAAGAAGATCGCGTACACCGTGACCGTCATCAACAGGAGCACCAGCAGTGCCTGCAGGATCCGGCGGATCAGGAATCGTGCCACTGCATGCTCCTAAGCGTAAAGGTCGCCGCGCGGGTCAAAGGCATCCCTGACCCCGTCGCCGAAGATGTTGAAGGCCAGCGTGGTGATGAGCAGCGCCGCACTCGGGAAGACCAGGAACCACCACGACCCGTAGAGGAAATACCCTGAAGCGACGGAGATCATCTGCCCCCAGTCGGCCGTGGGCGGCTGCACGCCGACGCCCAGGAACGACAGCGAGGCCTCGCCGACGATCGTCGCCGGGATCAGCAGCGTGGCGTACACGATCAGCGGCGCCAGCAGGTTCGGCAGGATGTCGATGAACATGATCCGCCACGGCCCGGCGCCGAGCGCGCGGGCCGCCTCGATATATTCCTTCTCCTTGATCGAGAGCACCTGCCCCCGGACGAGACGGCCGGTTGTGGCCCAGCCGAAGAAGCCGAGCACGATGATCACGATCGGCAGGCCCGCGCCGATAAATCCGAACAGAGGCTTCTGCACCGCGACCGAGAACAGGCAGATCGCGAACAGCAGGAACGGCACCGCCAGCAGCCAGTCCATGAACCGGCCCAGCAGGGAGTCGACGAGACCGCCGAAGTACCCGGCCGCCAGGCCGATCACCGTCCCGCCCGCAACCGTGACCGCCGTGGCGACCACGCCGACGAACAGCGAGACCCTGGCGCCGTAGGCGATCCGGACCAGCAGGTCCCGGCCCGATTCGTCGGTGCCGAGCCAGAACGAGCTGCTCGGCCCGACCGGCTGGCCGGAGGCGTTCTTCCCGTTGGGGAGCAGCTCATTGACCCCGTGCCCGGTGATCGTCGCGAACACCGGCGCGCCGATGGCGCAGGCGACGATCAGGGCGATCACGCCCAGGGAGATCATCGCGGCGCGGTCGCGCCGCAGCCTACGCCAGGCCAGCACCAGCGGGCTCTTGCCCTCGATCGCTTTCTGCGCTGCCGCGGCGGTGACTTCGGTAGGCTCTACGACCTCCTGAGACTCCCCGACCGCCTGAACGTCATACGTCATTGTGACCCTCCTACTGCCCGCAAGCTCAGGCGCCGGCGATGAGGCCGGACTCGACCACGCGCTGGTCCTCGGCGATGGCCGGGGTTGACAGCGAGATGTCCTCGCCATCCTCCACCGGGAAGTGACACGCGGCAATATGGCCCGCGTCGTCGCCGAGCCTGGTGATCAGCTCGGGCTCGGTGCTCACGCAGGTCTGCCTGGCCTTCGGGCAGCGCGGGTGGAACCGGCAGCCCGACGGCGGATGGATCGGCGACGGCACGTCGCCGGCCAGGATGATCCGCTCGCGCTGCTGCGCGTGATCGGGATCGGGCAGCGGCACCGCCGACAGCAGGGCGTCGGTGTACGGGTGCCTCGGGTGATTCCACATCTCCTCGGACGGCGCCTGCTCGGCGATCCGGCCCAGGTACATGACCGCGACCCGGTTGCTGACATGCCGCACGACCGACAGGTCATGCGCGATGAAGATGTAGGTGAGCCCGAGCTCGCGCTGCAGGTCGGAGAGCAGGTTGAGGATCTGGGCCTGGATCGAGACGTCCAGCGCGGAGACCGGCTCGTCGCAGATGATCAGCTTCGGGCTGAAGGCGAGCGCCCTGGCGACGCCGATCCGCTGCCGCTGGCCACCGGAGAACTCGGCCGGGAACCGGTTGTAGTGCTCCGGGTTGAGGCCGACCATCTCCATCAGGTGCTGGACCTTGCTCTTGCGGTCCTCGCCCTTGGCGGTCCTGTGGATCGCGAACGGGTCGCCGATGATCGAGCCGACCCGCCGACGCGGGTTGAGCGAGCCGTAGGGGTCCTGGAAGATCATCTGGATGTCCCGGCGCAGCGGCCGCATCTTCCTGGGCGACAGGCTCGTGATGTCCCGGCCGTCGAAGAAGATCTTGCCGCCGGTGACCGGGTACAGCCGGGCGACGCACCGGGCCAGGGTGGACTTCCCGCAGCCCGTTTCGCCGACCAGGCCGAGCGTCTCGCCCTGACGGACCTCCAGGCTGACGTCCTCGACCGCGTGCACGAACTCGCGCTCGCGGGTAATCAGCTTGCTGGACTTCACCGGGAAGTGCTTGACTAGGTTCTCGATCTTCAGCAGCACGTCACCGGACTGCGTGGATGGCGCCGGCCCAGAGCCGGTCGTCTCGAACGTCATCTCGTTTCCTTACGCGTCGGCGCTGAGCGGCAGCGACTGACCGAGCTTGGCGCGTGCCGCCTGCCGGGCGACGCTGTTGTGCGGCAGCCAGCACCTGGACAGGTGGCCCATTGACTCGGCGACCGCCTCCAGCGACGGCAGCTCGGTCTTGCAGCGGTCCATGACGTACGGGCACCGGGCCGCGAACGGGCACCCGGGCGGGACGTTGATCGGGCTGGGCGGGGTGCCAGGAATCGCACGCAGCCGGGTGCGCTCGCCCCCGTAGGCGGGCAGGGACTGCAGCAGCCCCTCGGTGTAGGGGTGGTGGAAGGCCTTGAACGTGGTTATCCGGTCGGCCTGCTCCATCACCATCCCGCCGTACATCACCACTACATCGTCCGCCACATCGGCGATGACGCCAAGGTCATGGGTGATCAGGATCACGGCGGTGCCGAACTCCTGCTGCAGCCGGTTAATCATCTGCAGCACCTGCGCCTGCACGGTCACGTCCAGCGCGGTGGTCGGCTCGTCCGCGATCAGCAGCGCGGGGTTCAGTGCCATCGCCATGGCGATCATGGCGCGCTGGCGCATGCCGCCAGAGAACTGATGCGGGTAGTCGTCAACCCGGCGGTCCGGCTGCGGGATGCCGACAAGCTGCAGCAGTTCGACCGCGCGCTTGCGGGCCGCGGCCCTGGAGATCTCCTTGTCGTGCAGCCGGATCATTTCCACGATCTGCCAGCCGACCTTGTAGAACGGGTGCAGGCTGGACAGCGGGTCCTGGAAGATCATGCCGACCTTGGCGCCGCGGACGCCGACCAGCTCCTGCTTACTCATCGTGAGCAGGTCCCGGCCCTCGAACAGCGCCTGACCGTCGACCTGAGCGCCGCGCGTCAGGCCCATGATGGTCTGAGTGGAGACACTCTTGCCGGAGCCGGACTCCCCTACGATGCCGAGTGTCTGGCCCGGCTCCACCTGGAACGATGCGCCGCGAACGGCCCTGACGATGCCATCGTCGGTCCGGAACGAGACGTGCAGGTCCTTGACCTCGAGTAGCGCCACGCTGCTCTGTACCCTTCGTGAAGATCACGGGATGCTCATCGGACGCCCGAAATACGCGCAACGCCGATAACAGATTGTATCCGCCCAGTTCCCCTGCGCCAGCCATAAGCGCAGGGGAACTGGGCGAATTTACTCGTCAGAGCCTGACGACCGGCCTATGAGGCACTCAGCCACACGTTGGACGGGTCGCAGTTCTGCAGCGCCGGCACATACACGCAGTTGTGCACGAAGCTGGAGTGGTAGTTGGGCTGGAAACTCTGGGTGATCTGGTAGGTGATAGCCGCGTTGGTGACGAGCTCGTCGGCCTTGGCCCAGATCTGGTCCGCCGCCGCCGTGGTCGGCGCCGCCAGCGCCGCGTCGATGTCGGACTGGAGCTGCGTGCTGGACCAGTAGGTGTAGTTGCTGCCGAGCGGCACGATCGATGCCTTGGAGTACAGCGGGTTGAAGAAGGTCAGCGCCGAGCTGCCGTACCAGTCCGGGTCCCAGCCGACCATGATGATGTCCCACTCGCCGGTGCTCGCGGTAGTCGGGCCGTAGGCGTACTTGGTGTACAGGTCAGCCGACGGGACCGCCAGTGCCTTCAGCGTGACGCCAACCGCCGCCAGCTCGGACTGCATGGTCGCGAACAGCAGCGGCTCGGACGTCGACTGAGCGTTGTAGACGACGGTGAGCTTCATGTTCGAGACCCCAGCCGCCTTCAGCAGCGCCTTGGCCTTCGCCGGGTCGTAGGAGTACGGGCAGAAGTTAGCCGGCACGTCCTCCGCGCCGCCGATGCCGTTGGGCAGGATGTGGCACAGCGGCGGGGAGACCTCAGGTCCGTCGAGGTCCCCGATCAGCGCGCTCCGGTTGAGCGCGTACTCGATGGCCTCGCGCACCTGCTGCTTGGCCAGCGCGTGGTTGTTGTTCGGCGAGATCGTGTTGAACACGAGGTACGGGTTGCTCCCGGCCGTCGGGCCCAGGTTCATGTTATGGGTGGTGTCGCTGGTCATCTCCTTGACCAGGCCGGGAACGGCCGCGTTCGGCGGCCAGCTGTTGAACTCCATCCCCGCCGTCGGGCCACCAGTCTCCAGGATCTGCTGGTTGGTGGTCTCGTTACCGGTCTCGGTGATGTGGATCGCGTTGACAT
>JASHOV010000398.1 GCA_030038495.1 Streptosporangiaceae bacterium | reverse complement strand
AGCCCTCGCTCGCCACTCCTGCGGCGCCTGCGGACTCGGCCGGCCAGCTGGTGCGCCTGCGCGGTGCGGCCGCGCGGACAGCGGCCAACATGGAATCCAGCCTCACGGTGCCGACCGCGACCAGCGTGCGTGCCGTTCCCGCGAAGCTGCTCGTCGACAACCGGATAGTCATCAACAATCACCTCGCTCGCGGGCGCGGCGGCAAGATCTCCTTTACTCATCTGATCGGGTACGCGGTAGTCCGGGCGCTGGCCACCGTGCCGGAGATGAATTTCTCGTACGCCGAGGTTGACGGCAAGCCAACGCTGGTGGAGCCGGAGCATGTCAACCTGGGACTGGCCATCGACCTGCGCAAGGACGACGGGACCAGGCAGCTGTTCGTTCCCAGCATCAAGAACGCCGGGACGCTGGACTTCCGGCAGTTCTGGATGGCCTACGAGGACCTCATCCGCAAGGCCAGGTCTTGGAAGCTCGCGGTGGATGACTTCGCCGGCACGACGATCAGCCTGACGAACCCGGGCACGATCGGCACCGAGCACTCGGTACCGCGGCTCATGGCGGGCCAGGGCTGCATCGTCGGCGTCGGGGCGATGGAGTACCCGGCGGCCTTCCAGGGTGCCTCGGAAGAGACGATGGCCAGGATGGCGATCAGCAAGACCGTCACGCTGACCTCGACCTACGACCACCGCATCATCCAGGGCGCGCAGTCTGGCGAGTTCCTGCGGGTCGTGCACGAGCTGCTGCTCGGCGAGCACGGGTTCTACGACGACGTCTTCAAGTCGCTGCGGATCCCCTACGAGCCGGTCCGCTGGGTCCATGACATCCCGGCCGGGCACGAGGACGACCTCAGCAAGGCGGCACGCGTCTACGAGCTGATCCACGCCTACCGCGTCCGCGGCCACCTGATGGCCGACACGGACCCGCTGGAGTACAAGCAGCGCAAGCACCCCGACCTGGACATCAACCAGCACGGGCTGACCCTCTGGGACCTGGAGCGCGAGTTTGCCACCGGCGGGTTCGGCGGCAAGCCGCGGATGCAGCTGCGGGAGATCCTGGGCGTGCTGCGCGACTCCTACTGCCGGACGGTCGGCATCGAGTACATGCACATCCAGAACCCCGAGGAGCGGGCCTGGATTCAGGCGCGGGTCGAGCGGCCGCACGGCCGGGCCGATCACGCCGAGCAGCTGCGCATCCTGTCCCGGCTGAACGTGGCCGAGGCATTCGAGATGTTCCTGCAGACCAAGTTCGTCGGCCAGCGGCGGTTCTCGCTGGAGGGCGCGGAGTCGCTGATCCCGCTGCTCGATGCGGTACTCACCGAGGCGGCGGCGAACAACCTGCACGAGGCGGTCATCGGCATGGCCCACCGCGGCAGGCTGAACGTGCTGGCCAACATCGTCGGCAAGTCCTATGCCCAGATCTTCCAGGAGTTCGAGGGCAACCTGGACCCCGCCACAACGCACGGCTCGGGCGACGTGAAGTACCACCTGGGCGCTGGTGGCACCTACCACGGCGCGGGCGGGGCTCAGATCCCGACCTCGCTGGTGGCCAACGCGAGCCATCTGGAGGCGGTGGACCCGGTACTGGAGGGCGTGGTCCGGGCCAAGCAGGACGTGATCGACATGGGCGAGCCCGGCTTCACCGTGCTGCCGGTGCTGATCCACGGCGACGCGGCGTTCGCCGGGCAGGGCGTGGTGGCCGAGACCCTGGAGCTGTCACAGCTGCGCGGCTACCGTACCGGCGGCACCGTGCACATCGTGGTCAACAACCAGGTCGGTTTCACCACGGCGCCGGAGTCGTCGCGGTCCAGCGTGTACTCGACCGACGTGGCCAGGATGATCCAGGCGCCGATCTTCCACGTGAACGGCGACGACCCCGAGGCGGTCGTCCGGGTCGGCCGGCTGGCCTTCGCCTACCGCGAGGCGTTCCACAAGGACGTCGTGATCGACATGATCTGCTACCGCAGGCGGGGCCACAACGAGGCGGACAACCCGTCGTTCACCCAGCCGCTGATGTACGACCTGATCGACAAGCAGCGGTCCACGCGCAAGCTGTACACCGAATCGCTGATCGGCCGCGGTGACATCACCATGGAGGAAGCGGAGGAGGCTCTGCGCAACTACCAGCAGGAGCTGGAGCGCGCCTTCACCGAAACCAAGGACGCGATCAGCAGGCCGGCCGAGCCCGGCGCGCTCATGCGCCCGAGGCCCGGCACCGAGGTGCCAGCCGACTACGCGAGCGTGCCGACCGCGATCACCCCGGAGACGATCAAGCGGATCATCGACACCCAGGTGTCGCTGCCCGACGGCTTCACCGTGCACCCGCGGCTGCTGCCCCAGCTGCAGCGGCGCGCGGCGATGGTCGAGCGGGACGAGATCGACTGGGCCACCGGCGAGCTGCTGGCCTTCGGCTCGGTTCTCATCGACGGGCACGCGGTGCGGCTGATTGGCCAGGACTCCCGCCGCGGCACGTTCGGCCAGCGGCACGCGGTGCTGGTGGACCGGCACACCGGGGCCGAGCACGTTCCGCTGCGTGCGTTCAACACCCAGTCGGCGCGGTTCCACGTCTATGACTCGCTGCTATCTGAGTACGCGGCCGTCGGCTTCGAGTACGGCTACTCCGTTGCCCGGCCGGACGCGCTGGTCTGCTGGGAGGCCCAGTTCGGCGACTTCGTCAACGGCGCGCAGACGGTAGTGGACGAGTTCATCAGCTCGGGCGAGCAGAAGTGGGGCCAGCAGTCCGGCGTAGTCCTGCTGCTGCCGCACGGTTATGAGGGCCAGGGCCCCGACCACTCTTCGGCCCGGGTGGAGCGGTTCCTGTCCCTGTGCGCCCAGGACAATATGACGGTCGCGATGCCGACCACGCCGGCGTCCTATTTCCACCTGCTGCGGTGGCAGGCCCTTTCCGGCCGGATCAAGCCGCTGATCGTGTTCACCCCGAAGTCGATGCTGCGGCTGAAGGCCGCGGCCTCGGCGGCGGCGGACTTTGCCAGCGGCTCGTTCCGGCCGGTGCTGCCGGACCCGGGCTTGGCCGACCCGCGGGTGACCGACCAGGCCGCGGTCCGGCGGGTGCTGCTGTGCTCGGGCAAGATCTACTACGACCTCGCCGACCGCCGGGAGGCAACCGGCCGGTCCGACGTCGCCCTGATCCGGCTGGAGACGCTGTATCCGCTTCCCGCCACGGAGATCGCTGCCGAGCTGGCCCGGTATCCCGCCGATGCCGAGCTGACCTGGGTGCAGGAGGAGCCCGCCAACATGGGCGGCTGGCCCTACATGGCGCTCCACCTGCCCGCCGTGGCCAACCGGAGGGTCACGGTGGTATCCCGCCCGGCAAGCTCGGCCCCGGCGTCGGGGTCGGCTAAGGCGCACGCGGCCGAGCAGGCGGCGATCCTGGACGCCGCGTTCCGCCCGGCGGGGTGAGCTCGCGTGTACTTCACCGATCGCGGCATCGAGGAGCTTGACGACCGGCGCGGCGACGAGCAGGTCTCGGTCGCGTGGCTGGCGGAGCGCCTGCGGGACTACGTGGACGAGCATCCGGAAGCCGAATCGACAATCGACAACCTGGCGACCTGGCTCGCCCGGCTGGACGACGACGACGAGGACGAGGACCTGTACGACGATCCCGGTGCCCGGGCCGACACGCCCGGGGCGGCCGGTTCCGGCCCGGAGTCCGTCGAATAGCGGTGTAATGTTCGCGTCCGTCGCTCACCGCAGCGAACGCGATGCATCTTGACTTTTGACGGACGCGACATATCGTATCTACACTGGGGCTACGATCTTCCGGACGAGAGGCCTGTTGATGCCACGCTCTGTTCTTCAGCGGCCACGGTCCGCGGCTGGTGGTGAGATGAGATGAGCCCTGTCTTCCGGCACGGTCGGCTCCGGCTGTATCTGCTCAAGCTGCTGGACGAGTCACCGCGGCACGGATATGAGGTAATCCGGCTGCTCCAGGACCGGTTCCTGGGGGTTTACGCGCCCTCACCCGGCACCATCTATCCCCGGCTGGCCAGGCTCGAGGAAGACGGCCTCGTGACCCACGAGGAAGTCGACGGCAAGAAGGTCTACAGCATCACCGACAAGGGCCGCGAGGAGATCCGTAGCCGGATCTCCGATCTGGCCGACCTCGAGGACGAGCTCACCGAGTCGCTTCGCGACGTGGCCAGGGAGATCTCGGAGGACGTCAGGGAGACCGTGCGCGGCATTCGCGAGGAACTCAGCGCCGCGGCCAGGGAATTCCGCAGCCACGCGGGCACGGCAGGTGCTGCCGGCCCGGCGGGTACTGCGGGCGCGGCGGGGGCTTACGATGCCGAGCAGCAGGCGAGCGGGGCCGATTCCGGTACCGACGACGCGCGCCGCATCCGGGAGGAAGCCCGGCGCACGCGGGACGAGATGCGCGACCGGTTCCGCACCCGCAGTGGCCGGGACTGGCCGGGCTGGCAGGACCGGGCCGGTGCCTGGTCGGCGCCCTGGAGCGCCTGGGCCGACGGGCCTGGCGACGCGGGCGAGGGCGGTGCCGCTCAGCGGGCAGGCCGGGGCGGGCAGACCCCGTTCAGTGACCTCGAGCGGATGGCCATCCAGTTCGCCACCGAACTGCGCGCTGCCGCGAAGCAGGCAGGCGGCGTCGGCGAGCGCTCGCTCAGCGACCTGCGTGACATCCTGACCGACACGCTTACCAAGGTCCGCAGCGAGGTCTTCGCCGAGCGGGGCGAGGACATGAAGACCACGGCCGGGACCACAGGGGACAAGGCCGCGGGCGCGGACGACGACAAGGCCTCCGGCTCGGACGAGCAGTCCGGCCGGGCCTAGCGGCCGAGCGCACGCGGCCGCCGTTCCCGGCCTTACCGGCTTAACCGCTCCTGTGCAGGGACGGTCCTGATGTGCGGCAGCGGCCCGCGGGAGGACTCCAGCGCCGATCTGACCTGCTCGGCCACGGACCGGCCGTCACCACGTATCTTGCTCGGCGGAAAGTGCAGCACCAGGATGCCCTGAGCGGTCATCTGCGCGTGCCGGTCCAGAGTCTTCGCCCACTGCTCCGGCGACAGGTGGTACTCCTTCGAGTCCACCTCGGCCGCCACGCCCGCTTCCTGCCACCATGCATCGGGACTGGCCAGGAAGTCCCCACCCACGTACAGGCTTGGGTTGTACAGCGGCTCGGGCAGCTTGCCGCGCCTGACCAGGGAGCGCAGATCCCCTTCAGCGATCGACCTGACGCCGTCGGCGACCTCGGCCAGCGCCAGCCGGAGCAGGGCCGAACCCTGCTTGGGGCCGACCTTCAGTTCGTCCGCCAGCTGCCAGATCGATGCCTTGCGGCGCTGCACTGCCGCCGCCACGAGCGCCCGCACCTCGGTGAGCTCCCTCATCTGCCGGGCCGCGTCGGCGACAGCTCGCGCCGGGGCGGCAAAGGGAACGAATCCGCCGTCGTTGTAGGTCTTGGGTGCGACTATCGTCCGGTGCAGCCGCACGAATCGCATATCGGCGCGCCTGCAGTCCTGCGGCACCAGTATGTCCACGAAATCGGTGGGACCGCACGGGATGCCGTGCCGCGCCGCAGCTCCCAGGCCGGTGACTGCGAGTCCCGAGCCGGCGTGCAGGAACGCCGCGGCAATTCGGTGCTCGTAGCGCAACGCGCCGTTCTGCGCGAGATAGACGCCTGGCAGTACGACCTGCCAGGGCCCGTCAGGTCGGAGTCGCTGCCGGAGAGCCTTCTCGCTCATCGCACAGTTGAGGGCCTGCTTCCGGGTTATGACCTGATCCTGCTCGATCAGAATCGCATCAAGCGCGCGCCGGTCATACCCCGCCACTATAGGCATGATCCGAGTTTTGCAGCGCCCTCTGACAGTGACAGCACCTCTCGAAGGCCAGCCGCAGCGGGCATCGAAGGGCAGCAAAGCTCCTACGCTGCCCATAGAAGGGCAGCAAAGGTCCAACGATGCCCTTCAGGCCCGCGGGTTGGCGCGTTAGAGGGTGAAGACAACCTTGCCGAACACGTCGCCGGCGATCATCGCCTCGAAGCCGACCCGCGCCTGGGTGAGCGGCATGGCCCGGTCGATAAGCGGCCGCATGCCGGTCTGCTCGCAGAAGGTCACCAGCCGGGCCAGCTCATCGCGGGTGCCCATCGTCGAGCCGATCACCGAAAGCTGCAGGAAGAAGATGCGGGCCAGGTCCGCGGGCGGCACCGCGCCGCTGGTGGCGCCGGAGATCACGATGGCGCCGCCGGGCTTGAGCGAGCGCAGCGAATGCGCCCAGGTCGCCTCCCCCACGGTCTCCATCACCGCATCCACCCGCTCGGGCAGCCGCGCGCCAGTCTCGAACACCTGGTCCGCGCCCAGCTCCAGCGCCCGCGCGCGCTTGGCCTCGCTCCGGCTCGTCGCCCACATCCGGTAGCCGGCCGCTCGGCCGAGCCGGATCAGAGCGGTCGCCACCCCGCCGCCCGCGCCCTGCACCAGCACGGTCGCGCCCGGTCCGATCGGCGCCCGGTCGAACAGCATGCGGAAGGCCGTCAGGTATGCGGTCGGAAGGCACGCCGCTTCCTCGAACGACAAGGTCGATGGCTTGGGAACGAGGTTGCGGCGGGGGACCGTGACCAGTTCAGCGAAGGTGCCCTGGTGGAACTCGGAGAGCAGGGTCCTGGACGGGTCGAGCGTCTCGTCGCCGCCGCCCGCCATCGGGTCAGCAATGACCGCGTGCACGACGACGTCGTTGCCATCGGCGTCGACTCCGGCCGCGTCACAGCCGAGGGTCATGGGCAGCCGATCGGCGGGCAGGCCGACGCCACGCAGCGTCCACACGTCGTGGTGATTGAGCGCGGCCGCCCTAACCCGTACCGTGGTCCAGCCATCGGGAGCGGCCGGATCGGCGCGCTCGCCAAGGTCGAGAGCGGCGATCGGGTTCTCTGCGTCAAAGCGCGCGGCGCTAACGGCGAACATGGGACTGGACACTAGCGCCCGCTCCGGCCAGGCTGGAAGGCGCGGTACCGGCGTCGCTGCCGGGGGCGGCCGCTCGTGGCCGCACTCGGCCGAGCCGGACACCGCACCCAAGGCAGGCGATGTAAGCAGTTATGTGATGAACGGCGCCGCCCCAGCTGGTTATGCCATACTCAGTTCTCGGGAAGCGGCCACCTGACTACTCCAGGTAAGGACCGTAGTGGATCTGTCGTCCTACGCAGAGCTCGCGGTCCGCCTTGCCAATACTGCCGTCCAGGCCGATGGCGAGCCGGACTGCCTAGGCAGCACAGTCGCGTGCGCCGAGGCGTTCAGCGACTGCGTAACCACGCCTTTCTCCCGCGACGACCTCGCCGTGCTCCAGCATCTGCGGACCGAGTTCACCGCGATCTTCACGTCCGCGGCGGCGGGGGACGACCGGGTCGCGATCAGAAGGCTGAACGCGCTCCTCGTGCAGTTCCCGATCCAGCCGGAACTCGTCAGCCACGACGATCAGCGCTGGCACGTGCACCTGGCGGCCCACGGCTCGGCGGCCGACCAGTTCGCGGCCTGCGCGATTATCGGCGTCGCGCTGACAGTTTCGCTATATGGCGTCAGCAGGCTGGGAATCTGCGCAATTGCGGCCTGCCCGCGTGTGTTCATTGACGCCAGCACGAACAGATCCCGCCGGTACTGCGCCGAGCACGGGGCCCGCGTGAACGTGAGCACGCTGCGCACGCAGCCGCCGATAAGCCCAGAACTTGAGAGTCACGCGACGCCCGCTGCCAGCTAAGCCCGTGACGGGGCTGTTACTTTTTCTTTACCGCCGCGTCGAGGCCGATCGGGACCGGCCAATCGGGGCCGGTGGTGGTACTACCATGCCTGACCTGCGCAAACGTCGGCCGGTCGACGGCGGCCTCGTGTTACAGAAGCGATGAATCAGTGACTCGCGTTACCGAAATGACGCCAAGCGACTTCTTCTCATCGCCCAAGTCGATCATTACCATGAGCCCTACTCCACGGGCATATGGCCCACGTATGCGGACCCGAGAGGTCAGGTTCGATCGTGATATGTGATCGCCCCGGCATCCCCCGGCGTGACGCTGCGTGCTGTCCGCGAGAGGGCTCGCGGCAAGGTCGCCAGAGCCGCGGATCCGGCTCCGGCCGGGAGCGTGTCGTGTCCTATTCCCACAAGTCCCCAATAGGCGTAGATGCGCCAACCTTGCGCCGACCTAGTCGGCCAACCACATAGGGAGGAACTCATGGCTGCCACTGCCCCTGGCGCAGCGCCAACAGGGGAATACCACCTGCGTAGAAAGGTGGGCCTGCGCGCGCTCACCTTCGTGTCGATCGGCTCGATCATCGGCTCGGGCTGGCTGCTCGGTGCACTGCACGGATCCGAGACGGCAGGCCCGGCGTCGGCGGTCTCCTGGCTGGTCGGCGGACTGGTACTCGCCCTGCTCGCGCTCGTGCACGCCGAACTCGGCTCGACCTACCCGGTCTCCGGCGGCACGGCACGATTCCCGTACATGGTCTTCGGCGGCCTCGGCGGCTTCACCGGCGGCTGGATGGCATTCCTGCAGGCCGTGACCATCGCCCCGATCGAGGTCGAGGCATCGATCGGCTACCTGAACGCCAAATGGCCGCACCTGGGCTGGGTCTATACCAGCGGCACCCTAGGCGTCGAAGGTGCCCTGACCCCCAAGGGCATTGGCATCGGCACGATCTTCATGCTGGTGTTCACGGTCTTCAACATCATGGGCGTGAAGTGGCTGGCCGAGACCAACGCAATCGCGACCTACTGGAAGGTCCTGATCCCGACGATCACGATCTTCGCGCTGCTGTTCACGGTCTTCCACAGCAGCAACTTCAAGGCCGGCGGCGGCTTCATGCCGTACGGTGTCCACGGCATCTTCGCGGCCCTGCCCCTCGGCATCATCTTCGCCCTGGAAGGATTTGAACAAGCCATCCAAGTGGGCGGTGAAACCGAGAATCCGCAGCGCAACATCCCACGCGCGGTGATCATCTCCATGATCGTCGGTACCGTCATCTACCTGCTGCTCGAGGTCGCGTTCATCGGCGCCATCAACCCGGCGAACGTCGTCCACAACTGGAGTAGTCCGATCACAACCTCGGCGGCGGCCGGGCCGTACTACGCACTGGCGTCGCAGGCGGGCCTCGGCTGGCTCGCGACGTTGCTGCTGATCGACGCGGTCGTGTCCCCGGCCGGCACCGGCCTGGTCTACCTGGGCACCTCGTCCCGGCTGTCCTACGGGCTGGGCCGGAACGGCTACTTCCCGAAGACCATCAGCTGGATCGACCGCAGAGGCGTCCCGATCTGGTCGATCGTCATCTGCTTCGTGATCGGCATGGTGACCTTCTTGCCGTTCCCGAGCTGGGGAGCCCTGGTGGCACTGGTCACCTCGGCGACGGTGCTGATGTACTCGTTCGCGCCGCTGTCGCTGGCAGGGCTGCGCCGGTCTGATCCGGACCGGCCGCGGGCCTACCGGCTGCCGGCCGCCAAGGTGCTCTGCCCGCTGTCGTTCATCTTCGCCAACTGCATCGTGTACTTCGCGGGCTGGAGCAACGTGTTCTGGCTCTACGTGCTGATCGTCATCGGTTTCCTGCTCTTCGGTATTTACCAGGCCTCGATCCCGAAGGAGCGGCGCACGATCATCGACTGGCGGGCGTCGGTGTGGGTGGTGCCGTGGCTGATCGGACTCGGCATCATCTCCTGGCAGGGCCAGTACACGACCTCGTTCAACAAGGTGTTCGGGATCACGCTGAACCCGACCTACAACATCGGCGGGCTGCACCCGTCCGGCATCGGCAAGTGGGTCGATCTGATCATCATCGCGGCGTTCAGCCTGGTGATCTACTACTGGGCCGTGCACGTGTCCATGTCCACCGAGAAGGTCCAGGCTGCTGTCACGGAGGTCGAGGCCGAGGCCTCGATCGAGCTGGAGTCCAGCCTGGTCTGACCGTTCAGTAACCGGGGTGGTCCTGGCGCTTCGCCCGGACCGCCCCGGTTCATGTCGAGGGCCGGGTTCTGTGCCGCCAGTAGCGGCACAGAACCCGGCCCTCGATCTGCTCCGGCCTCACCCGGCCAAAGTGCCGGCTGTCGACGGCGCCGCCACCGGGGTTATCCGAGCCGAGCCACCAGCCGCCGGACTCGGTCCGCACAGCCCGCTTGACCAGCAGCATGTCTGTATCCCCTGGATGCCGCGCGAGCACGACCTGCCCGGCCCTGATCCGCGGTGGCCGGCGAAAGCCGCGCCATGCGATCAGCCAGTCGCCGGGACGCAGCGCGGGCTCCATCGAGCGCTCCGCGACGGCAACTCGATAGAGCGGCCAGCGCATGCGTCCCTCCCCCGTGGGCAGTCCGGGTCAAGGCTGTACTGTCGGAATCCAAGCCACATCTGAGATGAGAGAAGGCGATCAATGAGGCTGCTCACACGTCTCCTCGCGCCGAAGGTTACCGCGCACGCGCACTGTGACCTCCCTTGCGGCGTCTATGACCCGGCGCAGGCACGGATCGAGGCGGAGTCGGTGAAGGCGATCTGCCAGAAGTACCAGGACAACTCCGACCCCGAGTTCCGTACCCGGGCGCTGCAGATCAAAGAGGAGCGATCGGAACTGGTCAAGCACCACCTGTGGGTGCTGTGGACGGACTACTTCAAGCCACCGCACTTCGAGAAGTACCCGCAGCTGCACCAGCTGTTCAACGAGGCGACCAAGCTCGCGGGCGCCGGCGGCACCAAGGGCAGCGCCAGCGTGGCCAAGGCCGACGAGCTGCTGGCCAAGATCGACGAGATCGCCAAGATCTTCTGGGACACCAAGCAGGGCTGAGCAGCAATGCGCCGCTGGCTGGCTGGCGGGCCCGCACGGGCCGGCTGGCCAGCCAGCCTGCACCTCGTCGAAGCTCCCGTTCTGGCCGCGGGGAGCGCGGGCCCTGGAGCACCTCGGCCGCTGCAATCCCAGGTCCGGTGTTGGTGCATCCAGACGGTCACTGTAAGTTGCGGTGAGAAGCCACCGCCTGCACGCGGCGGGCGTGGCCGGCATTTCGGGGAGGGCCTTACGTGACGGACGAGACGACGTCCGCGGTTGCGGCGGCAGCGAGAATACCGGCCGGCGCCACGGCTGCGACGGTGCCTGGCTCCGGGTCGGCCGTGGTCGGAGCGGATGCAGCCACCACGGGCGCGGTCAACACGGGCGGGGGTGCCACAGCCGCGCAGCGCCAGGCGCCTGGCTCGGCCGAGCTGATTCCGGCCGACCGGGTGACGGTCCGGATGCCCGCCGACGGGGCGTACCTGTCGGTGCTGCGCACGGCGACCGCCGGACTGGCCGCCCGGCTCGACTTCACCCTGGATGACATCGAGGACCTGCGCATAGCCGTCGACGAGGCGTGCGCCATGCTGCTCAGCCAGGCAATCCCCGGCAGCAGCCTTGAGTGCGGCTTCGCGCTCGAACACGACGCGATGACCATTTCGGTCTCGGTGCCGTGCCTCAACCCGCGTACACCATCCGGCGATACGTTCGCATGGACCGTGCTGGCCGCACTCGCTGGCAGTGTGGAGGCGCAGGCCGGGCCTGGAGACAGGCTCGCGATCGTCATGCGCAAGGCCCGCCCGGGGTCGGGGTCCGCGTGACGGGGGAGACAGAGGTCGCATTGACCGAGGAGTTCGAGATGATGTCGGCCGCGCCGGCCCGAGGGGCACCGGCCACCGATGATCCCGACGGGCTGGGACCGGCCGTCCTCGAGCTCAGCGACGAGGGCGATCTCACCGAGGACATCCCGCCGCCGCCCATGCGGGCCCAGCACGGGGTCCGTGAGCGCGGCCACGCACGGGACCTGTTCGAGCGGCTCGCGCAGCTGCCGCCCGGCGACGAGGAGCGCCTCCGGATTCGCAGTGAGCTCGTCGAACTGCACCTGCCGCTGGTGGAGTACCTCGCCCGCAGGTTTCGCAACCGGGGCGAGTGGCTAGACGATCTGACCCAGGTCGCCACGATCGGGCTGATCAAGTCCATCGACCGGTTCGACCTCGACCGTGGCGTCGAGTTCTCCACCTATGCGACGCCGACGATCGTCGGTGAGATCAAGCGGCACTTCCGCGACAAGGGCTGGGCCGTGCGCGTGCCTCGTCGCCTGCAGGAACTGAAGCTCGCCCTGGCCAAAGCCATCTCCGAGCTCGCGCAGAACCTCGGCCGCGCGCCCACGGTGGCCGAACTGGCCCAGCATCTGCAGATGAGCGAGGAAGAGGTGCTCGAGGGACTGGAGTCCGCGAACGCCTACTCTACTGTCTCGCTCGACGCTCCGGACTCGGGTGACGACGACGCTCCGGCCGTGGCCGAGTCGCTCGGCATGGTGGACGAGGCGCTGGAGGGGGTCGAGTACCGGGAGTCGCTGAAGCCGCTTCTGGAGCAGCTGCCGCCGCGGGAAAAGCGGATCCTCTTGCTGCGGTTCTTCGGCAACATGACGCAGTCGCAGATCGCCACCGAGCTCGGCATCTCGCAGATGCACGTGTCGAGACTGCTGGCCAGGACCCTGGCGCAGCTGCGCGACGGACTGACCAGCGAGGATTGACCGGGAACGAGGCCGCGGCCAGCCAGCCTGATCCGTCCGCAGGTCTACCGGGGGTCAGGCTCGTCCGGGCGGCCCGGCGTCAGCGCCGCCAGGCTGGCCGGAGCGAACAGCATCGCCAGCCCAGCGACAGCTAGCAGGGCCGCGGGCACGCCCCAGTCGTACCGCGGGGCCTGCAGCAGGTAGATGCCGATGATGCCGGTGAACAGCTGCGTGAGCAGGGCCGGGGTCCTGGCCCACCGGCGGCCATTGCGGATGCCACGGGCGACCAGGCCGAGGGCCACCGCGGTGCCGATGCCGATCGCGGTGATCGCGATGCCGCTGGCAAGCTGGTAGGACTTGCCGGCTCCGGTGTCGAAGCCGGCCAAGATCGCTGCCAGCAGGATCCCGGCCGCCTCGATCGCCTGGATAACCGCCAGGGCGAGGACCGTCCTCGGCGGCTGCCCCTGCTGCCCCGCCGCGCCGCCAGCGCCCGGCTGGGGGGCCGATGAGCGCTGTGACGCGTTCTGGCTAGCCTGGGCCCGTGCGCGCGCTTTTGATCGTGAACCCACACGCCACCTCCACTACGCGGCCCCGCCGGGATGTCATAGTCCGCGCTCTCGCATCAGCAGTCGACCTAGAGGTCGTGCAGACACGTTACCGGGGCGACGCGACCAGGCTCGCCGCAGGCGCGGCAGCGGACAAGTTCGGCCTGGTCATGACGCTCGGCGGAGACGGCACCGTGAACGAGGCCGTCAACGGCCTGCGGGCCGTCGCGGACGAGTCCGGCAGGCCCGCCGCCGACCTGCCCGCGCTGGCGGCGCTGCCCGGCGGCAACGCCAACGTGTTCACCCGGTCGCTTCGCACGCCGCCCGACGCGGTGGATGCGGCGGGCAGGCTGATCGAGGACCTGGCGAGCGGACGCGAGCGCTGCATCGGCCTCGGCACGGCCAACGGGCGGTATTTCACCTTCAACGCCGGCCTCGGCCTCGACGCCGAGGTCGTGCGCGCGGTGGAGGGCAGGCGGGCGCACGGGCTGGCGCTGACACCCGCCCGGTATACCAGGACCGCGCTGCGGCAGTTCTTCCGCGTAACCGACAGGCGGCATCCGGCCATCTCGATCACCAGGCCCGCCGGGCTGTGCCCGGATCCGGTATACCTGTGCATCGTCTCGAACTCGGCCCCGTGGACCTACCTCGGCGGCAGGCAGGTGAACACCAATCCCGACGCCGGATTCGACACCGGGCTCGACCTATTCGCGCTGCGGAGCCTGGGCACCGTCAGCACGCTGCGCACGCTGCGGCAGATGCTCGCCGACCGCGCCGACCCGCCGCGCGGGCGGACCGTCAGGACCGGTCATGACCTGGCGGCAATCACGCTGGCCGCGGACCGCCCGGTGGCATTCCAGGTGGACGGCGAGTACATGGGGGAAGCGGAAGCAGTGGAATTTCATGAGATACCCGATGCGCTCCGCGTGATCGGCTTACCCGATAGTCGCGCCGATTGGCGCGATCAGCGTCAGGTGGTGTAGCGTCGCCAGTTCTGCGCGCTAAAACTGCTGGAACCTCAAAACCGCCCTATATATATGATTAAGGCCAGCAGAACGGCAGGTTAATCAGCCGAATGCCTACGTTGAACCCGGCCCTCATGCCCGCAATGTGACTGATCTGACACCGAAATCCTGCCGAACCTTTGCCCAAGCCTCTTGCGGTTGATCGCCGAGCTTGAGAGGGTTGTAACGCTCCTGGTGAACGGTGTGATGGTGTGCGTCGTGCCAGGTCTGCGGGTCCGCGCAAGCGAGCCCCGCCTGACGAACATCTGGAGCAGGCCGGGACGAGGGTCCTGGCGGACCCAGACCGTAAGACCCCGGCAACGCAGTTGAGCCGGGCAGAGCATGACCGACAAGATCGTTCCATCCACCTAAAGAGCGCAATACCAGACATATAATCTAGCTCGTGAAATCGTTCACAAGCACGACGGAGCGCTACAGGGCCCTGGCAGGGACCTGGACCTCATAGAGGAGTGGACCTCATGGACTGGCGTCACCACGCCGCCTGCCGTGACGTAGACCCGGAGCTGTTCTTTCCGATCGGTAACACCGGGCCTGCGGTTACCCAGATCGACGAGGCCAAGCAGGTGTGCCAACGCTGCAAGGTGATGGAGCCTTGCCTGCAGTGGGCGCTCGAGAGCGGCCAGGACGCCGGCGTCTGGGGTGGACTCAGCGAAGACGAGCGCCGCGCGCTCAAGCGGCGCACCCGGGTTGCCGCCCGCGCGTAACGCGCAGGCAAAGTACCTCGCTCCCCAGACCAGGGCTAGCCCGATGCCAGCCTGCGGGCGGCGAGGCCGGGCACCGGGAGGTTCCCTGGCACCGGGGGTTCGTCGCGGTCAGGCTCGCCCAGCGGCAATTCGACCAGCACCCTCGTCCCGCCGCCAGGCCGGGGCAGGATCTCGAGCCTGCCATCCAGCTCGGTCAGCACCAGCGCGCGGACGATCTGCAGGCCCAGGCTGGACGCCGAGTCCGGGTCGAAGTCCGGCGGCAGTCCCGCGCCGTTGTCCGTAACCGTCACCGTCAGCATGCCGGGGCCGCGACGGGCAGTCACCTCCAGGAATCCCCCAGCGGCGTGGTGCGGTCCGCTGAGGCCGTGCTGGAGGGCATTCTGCAGCAGCTCGGTCAGCACGAGGGCCAGCGGAGTCGCGACAGCCGCCGACAGCTGGCCGAACTCGCCCAGTAGCGTCGGCGTCACCCTTGTCTCGGGCGCGGAAACCTCACCGGCCATCATCGCCACCCGGCTGGCGATTTCGTCGAAATCGACCACTTCATCCGGCACGAGGGACAGCGTCTCGTGCACCATCGCGATCGATCCGACCCGGCGGACGGCCTCCTCAAGGGCGAACTTGGCCTCGGGTGCGTGCAGGCGCCGTGCCTGCAGCCGCAGCAGCGCCGCGACGGTCTGGAGGTTGTTCTTCACCCGGTGATGAATCTCCCTGATCGTCGCGTCCTTGCTGATCAGCTCCCGCTCGCGGTGCCTCAGCTCGGTCACGTCCCGCATCAGGATCAGCGCGCCCGCCCTGGTGCCGTCGACCACGAGCGGGATCGTCCGTAGCTGCACGACCGCACCGTTGGCCTCGACCTCGGTCTCGGCGTGCGACCGGCCGCTCGCCGCGGCCATCAGCGAGTCGTCGCGGGCCTCCCGGCTCGGGCACAGCTTGGCCGTCAGCGGCCCGAGCGGCTTGCCGACCAGGTCCGCGGTCAGGCCGAGCCGCCGGTACGCGGACAGCGCGTTCGGGCTGGCGTAGGTCACCCGGCCCGACCGGCTGAGCCGCAGCATCCCGTCACCGACCCTGGGCGAGCGAACCAGCACCGGCTCCTCGCCCGGACTAGGGAACATGCCCGCCGCAACCATCCGGGCCAGGTCGTCGGCCGCTCGCAGGTAGGCCAGGTCGAGGCGGCTCGGGGTGCGGGCGGCGCTCAGGTTGGTGGACCTCTCGATCACGGCCACCACCCGGTCACCCGACACCACGGGGATCGTCTCGTGCCGCACCGGAATGCCCCTGGTCCACTCCGGGTCGCCTTCCCGGCAGATCCGCCGTTCCTCCATCGCCGTGACCAGCGGCACCTCGCTGCTTCCCTTCCGAATCGCGCCGACGATGTCATCCGCGAGCGCCGTCGGCGCGGTCGTCGGGCGCATCTGCGCCAGGGCCAGCCAGCCGCCGTCCGGCAGCGGAGCCCAGAGCGTCAGGTCGGCGAACGACAGGTCTGCGAGCAGCTGCCAGTCGGACAGGAGAGCGTGCAGCCAGTCCAGGTCCGGGCCGGCGAGCCCGGCCCGCTTGGCCAAATCGGTCAGCGTGGGCACCCTGTCATCATCGCAGCCCCGCCGTCATGGCAACGCCAGCGTCATCGCAGGCGCGCCCGGCAGCCTCGGCCGAGCGGCTCGCCAGGATGGCCCGCCGGAGGGGCCACCCTGGCGACCTGCCTGCGGGTCAGCCGCTACGGCATCACCACGATCTGCCATGGGATCCCGGCGACCCGGATGGCTCGGCCGGCCTGCTGAGTAGAGGTGTCGATGGGGATGATCGCGCCCGCCGACTTCCCCGGTATGGCAGCAGGAACATAAAGCACGTCTCCGCCCGCGGAGAAGGCCGCGGGTCCGGACTCCGAATATCCGCCGGGCAGCACCAGCTGCCGGCCCGGAGCGCCGGTCGCGACGCTAATCGGCTGCAGCCGCTTTGACAGTGAGGAGACATAGGCAGGGCCGCCTGTCGCGGAGATCGCGATGGTGTTGCCGGGGAGGTTGCCAAGGTCGACTGCGATCGGCTTGAGTGCCCGGCCGGTCACCAGATCGACCGGTACCACGGCCTGTTCTCCGTAGAGGTACGCGGTCCGGCCGTCCGGCGTGATTGCGATCTGATCGCCACCGCCATAGCCGTCTGCCAGGGCGAGGATCGGCGTTCCCGCCCTGCCGGTGGCAAGGCTGATCGGCGTCACCCAGGCGGGATTCGGCTTACCCGGCTGGCTTATGCCCAATGCCGGGCTCGAGTAGAGGTATGCGTTTACGCCGTCCGGCGCGATCGCGACGCCATAAACCGCGCCGTGCTGCACCTTGATCAGCGGCAGGGCCCGTCCCGTCGTCACGTCGACGGCGGCCAGGCCGCCGTTGCCAGGCAGGTACAGGACGTGGTCGTGGAGTATCAGCTCGTAGGAGTCGCCGACGAATACCGGTACGGCGTCGGGAGTCACGGCCAGCAGCTTGTGCGCAGCGCCAGTCACGAGATTGATGGCGATCAGCGCCCACGAGGCACGACCATGGCTATCCCGGTAGCCCACTGCATACGCGGTCCTGCCGCCGGGCGCAATCAGGGCCTGTGCCACCTCCAGGCCCCGCGCTAGCCCGACTGGCCTGCCTGCAGCGCCGGTCACGCCATTGATACTGGTCATATAGACGGGTGGGTAGAGCGCGCGCCCGGTGTAGCTGAAGACGTAGACGGCGGTGCCGCCGGGGGAGGCGGCCATGCTATAGATCTGGCCGGGAACGCGCAGCGGCTTGTAAGCCGTCCCGGTGCTCAGCCGAATCGGGGTCACCGCAGTTTCTGGCGGATGGCCGAACACCGGCGCCGAGTTCTGGGGCACGGAGCTCGTCCATACATAGGCGGTCGGCCGGGCGC
>JASHOV010000397.1 GCA_030038495.1 Streptosporangiaceae bacterium | reverse complement strand
AGGTGCGCGGAGTGGATCATCGCCAGGCAGGAACGGGACGGGTGCTGGGGCGGCATCCAGCCGCCCTGGGTGTACTCGCTGCTCGCGCTGCACCTGCTCGGTTACGGGCTAGACCATCCGGTGATCGAGCGTGGCCTGGCCGGGCTTGAGCGGTTCACGATCACCGAGCCAGGCCCCGACGGGCCGGTCCGCCGGCTTGAGGCCTGCCAGTCGCCGGTATGGGACACCGCGCTGGCGGTAGTCGCGCTCGGTGACGCGGGGCTGCCTGCCGACCACCCGGCCCTGCGGGCAGCCGCCCGGTGGCTGCTGGGCGAGGAGATCCGCGGGCCGGGCGACTGGCAGATTCGCAGGCCAGGGCTCGCGCCCGGCGGCTGGGCTTTTGAGTTCGACAATGACGGGTATCCGGACGTAGACGACACGGCCGAGATCGTGCTCGCGCTCCGCCGGGCGGCCGGCCTGGGAGGCGGAGCGCTGGCCCGGCAGGCGGCTGCGGCGTCGGGCCGGGGCATCGCCTGGCTGACCGGGATGCAGTCGCGCGACGGCGGCTGGGGCGCTTTCGACGCCGACAACACAAGGAGGCTGGTGACCAAGCTGCCGTTCTGCGACTTTGGTGCGGTCATCGACCCACCCTCGGCGGACGTCACCGCGCACACCGTCGAAGCCCTGTGCGCCTCCGGCCTGGGCGGCTCGCTGGCCGTGCGCCGGGGCGTTACCTGGCTGCTGCGAGAGCAGGAGCCCGACGGGTCCTGGTTCGGGCGCTGGGGGGCCAACTATGTGTACGGTACCGGCGCCGCCGTTCCCGCCCTGATCGCCGCGGGCGTGCAGCCGGGTAAGCCCTGCATCCGGCGGGCAGTCGGCTGGCTCGTCTCCCATCAGAACGAGGACGGCGGCTGGGGGGAGGACCTGCGCTCCTACACCGACCTCTCGTGGGCCGGGCGCGGCGCGTCGACCCCCTCGCAGACCGCGTGGGCGCTGCTGGCGCTGCTGTCCGCCGGCGGCGAGGACGCACGCCAGAGCGCGGAACGGGGCGCCGCGTGGCTGGCCGCCTCGCAACGGCCGGACGGCGGGTGGGACGAGCCGCAGTTCACCGGCACCGGCTTTCCAGGCGACTTCTACATCAACTACCACCTCTACCGGCTGGTTTTCCCCATCAGCGCGCTCGGCCGTTACGTGGGAGGAGGCCGGTGAGCGCGCTGACGATCTGCGCGCCGCTGAGCTTCGAGGCACGGGCGCTGCGGCGCGGGCTGGCCGGCGCGGCCTCCGGTGCTGGCGGCCGGCCAGCGGTCGTGTTCAGGACGGGCTACGGTCCGGCTCGCGCTGCCTCGTCGGCGGCCGCGATCGCGCGCTCGCAGCCGGAGGCCCTGGCGGTCGGCGGGGTTGGCGGCGGCGTCAGCGGTGACCTGAGAATCGGGGACATCGTGGTCGCCTCCGAGGTGACCTACCGCGGGTCCTCCGTCGCGTGCCCGGCCGCACCGCTGCTCGCGGGCGAGTTGCGCCGCGCGGGCCTGCGGGCCAGCGTCGGCCCGATCGCGACCGTGGACCATCTGTTCCGCCCCAGACAGCTGGCCGCGCTCGCGGCTACCGGCGTTCTGGCCGTCGACATGGAATCGGGGCCGCTGCTCGCGGGCGCCGCAGGCGCCCCGGCGGTGGTGATGCGGGCGATCTCCGACACGCCCGAGCACTCGGTTTTCAGCCCGCGCATCGTGGCGGACGGGATCATCGCGCTGCGGAACCTGCGCCAGGCCGCCCCGGCGCTCACGCGATGGGCGGAGGCGTGCCGGCCGCGGCGCATTCTGCTGGCGAGCCCGCGCTCGTTCTGCGCCGGCGTCGAGCGCGCCATCGAGATCGTGGAGCGGGTGCTTGAGCTGCACGGCTCGCCGGTCTACGTGCGCAAGCAGATCGTGCACAACAGTCGCGTGGTTGCCGAGCTGGCCGACCGGGGCGCGGTTTTCGTGGACGAGCTCAGCGAGGTCCCTGACGGCGCGACCGTCGTGTTCTCCGCGCATGGCGTGTCGCCCGAGGTGCGGCGGGAAGCCGATCGGCGCGGCCTGCGCACGGTGGACGCGACCTGCCCGCTCGTCGCCAAGGTGCACGCCGAGGCGCGCAGGTTCGCGGCCGAGGGGTACCTGGTCGCGCTGATCGGGCACGCGGGGCATGAGGAGGTCGAGGGCACCCTGGGCGAGGCCCCGGCGGCGATGGCGCTGGTGCAGACCGCCTCCGACGTCGCGCGGTTGCGGCCGGACGATCCGGGGAAGGTCGCCTACCTGATGCAGACGACGCTGTCGGCGGACGAGGCGTCGGGCCTGGTCGACGCGCTGGTTGACCGCTTCCCTGCCGCTACCGGTCCGGGCAGCGACGACATATGTTACGCCACGACCAACCGTCAGCTGGCGGTACGGGCGATGGCGGCCGAGTGCGACGTCGTGCTCGTGGCGGGGTCGGCCAACTCCTCCAACTCCCGGCGGCTGGTGGAGACGGCGGAGCGGGCGGGAACTCCCGCCTACCTGGTGGACGGGCCGGAGGACATCCAGCTCGGCTGGCTGGCCGGTGCCTCCGTAGTCGGCCTGACGGCCGGCGCGTCCGCGCCGCCCGCCCTGGTCAGCCAGATCACGGCCGCGCTGGCCGGCCTGGGCCCGGCCGAGGTCACTGAGCGAACCGTTACGACCGAGTCGGTGCAGTTCGGTCTTCCCAAGGAGGTCAGGAAGCAATGACGATGCCGCTGCGGCAGAGCCTGCGAGTGGCGAGTTACCTGCTGGGCCAGAAACTGGCCCGGCACGACAAGTTCCCGCTGATCGTGGAGCTTGAGCCGCTTTTTGCCTGCAACCTGAAGTGCGCGGGCTGCGGGAAGATCCAGCAGCCGGCGAGCCTGCTCAAGCAGCGCATGCCGGTCGAGCAGGCGCTGGCCGCGATCGAGGAATGCGGCGCCCCGATGGTCTCGATCGCGGGCGGCGAGCCGCTCATGCATCCGCAGATCGACGTGCTCGTGGCCGAGCTGATCAAGCGGAAGAAGTTCGTGTTCCTGTGCACGAACGCGCTGCTGCTGCCGAAGAAGATCGACAAGTTCACGCCGTCGCGTTACTTCGCATGGGTGGTTCACATCGACGGGCTGAAGGAGCGGCACGACGAGTCCGTCTGCAAGGAAGGCGTCTTCGACGAGGCCGTCGCGGCGATCAAGGAGGCCAAGCGGCGCGGGTTCCGGGTCAACACGAATACCACGTTCTTCAATACCGACACGCCGCACACCGTGATAGACGTCCTTAACTACCTGAACGACGACCTGATGATCGACGACATGCAGATCTCGCCGGCCTACGCCTACGAGAAGGCGCCGGACCAGGAGCACTTCCTGGGCGTCACCGAGACCCGTGAGCTGTTCAGGAAGGCGTTCGCGGACGGGAACAGGCAGCGCTGGCGGCTGAACCACTCGCCGATGTTCCTGGATTTCCTCGAGGGCAAGACCGACTTTGGCTGTACCGCCTGGGGGATTCCGTCGTACTCGCTACTGGGCTGGCAGAAGCCGTGCTACCTCATGGCCGACGGCTACGTGCAGACCTATAAGGAGCTGATCGAGACCACCGACTGGGACGCCTACGGCCGGGGCAAGGACCCGCGCTGCGCCAACTGCATGGCGCACTGCGGCTATGAGCCGTCGGCCGTGCTCGCCACGATGGGCTCGCTGAAGGAATCCCTCCGGGCGCTGCGCGGTACCTGAGGTACCGCCAGAGCCTCACGGATCCGGTTCCTGGCCTGGTCTGCCTCCGGCGCGCCGAGCTCGGTGTAGAGCGCGAGTGCCTGCTTCCAGTGATCGCGGGCCTGCTCGCACTGGCCGGCCGAGCGGTAGTTCTCGCCGAGGTCGAAGTGCGTGCCTGCCTGCTGATAGGTGTTGCCGGTGCTGGTCGCGAGCCGGAGCGCGGTCTCGAGATGAGTTCTGGCCGCGGTGCTCTGGCCGGCCCGGTGCAGGGCCCCGGCGAGGCTGCGCCGTGTCATCGTCTCGCCGTGCTGGTCGCCGATCTGACAGAACAGCCTGAGCGCGCGCCGCAGATAGCTGATGGCCTGCAGGTAGTCGTCCCGGCGCAGGCTGACCTCGCCGAGGTTGCTGAGCTCGGTGGCGACGCCGGTCGGATGACCGATGCGACGGTACAGGGCCAGCGACTGCTCGTGGAACCTGGAAGCCTCGGTCAGCTCGCCGCGGTGGAGACTGAGCGTGCCCGTGCGCTCCAGCGCCTCAGCCTCGCGGACGTGGTCCCTGTGGTCGCGGAACACCTGGAGGGCGAGCCGCAGGTGCTCGGAAGCCTCGTCGAGAGCGCCCAGCTCGGTCTCGGGACCCGCCAGATCGCACAGTGCGCTGGCCATGCCCAGGGGGTCTCCGGCGTTCTCGAACGCGGCGATGGACTCGCCGTAGTAGCTGGCCGCCGCACGGTGGCTGCCCAGCCGGTACTCGATGCGGCCCAAGTTGTACAGGGCCCTGGCCTCGCCGGCCCGGTCGCCGCACCGGCGGTAACACCGCAGCGCGCCCTGGAAGTGACCGGCGGCGTCGTGGAAGTGACCCTTCATGGAGCGGATGCTGCCCAGGCCGTTGAGCGCGCCGGCCTCCGCGGCCAGGTCACCGCGCTCGCGCGCGGCAAGCAGTGCCTGCTCGCAGATCGTGCTTGCCTCGGGCAGGTGACTGCCGTTGATCAGGTAACGGAACAGCGTGCCGGCCAGGCTGGTCGCGTGCTCGGGCCAGCCCTGTCCGGCGCAGTACACCGCCACGGCGACCAGGTTGGCTCGCTCCCGGTCGAGCCACGCGCGGGCAGACGGCTCGCTCGGCATCTCCGGCAGGGCTACGGTCCCCGGTGCGACGGCTGGCCGGTTGTGAGCCTCGGCCGGGAACGCGGCGTCCATGGCCGTGGCCGCGGCGGCCAGGTAGTAGCCGAACAGCCGGGTCAGCGCCTGCCGCCGCCCGCCGCCGGTGCCGCGCGCGGCCGCAAGCTCGCGGGCGTAGGCACGCAGCAGGTCATGCATCCCGTACCGGTCATTCCCGGCGGCCTGGAGCAGGCTGGCCCGGCGCAGCCGGCCCAGTACCCTTCCGGCCAGCGCCGGGGTGGTCCCGGCTAGCGCGGCGGCAGCGTACGCGTCGAGTGCCTCGCCGGGGTGCAGGCCAATCAGTGCGAACGCCGCAGTGACGTCGTCGGGGAGCTGGCGGACCGACCAGGAGAACACCGCCCGCATTTCCGCCCGGTCCTCGCCAGCGTCCAGGCCGTCCAGCCGGTCGGCCGCCAGCTCGGCCACCAGCGCCGCCAGCGGCGCCTCCGGCCGGGCGGCGGCCAGTTCGGCCGCGATCCGCAGCGCCAGCGGCAGCCGGGCGCACAGCCGGGCCAGCTCTGCCGCTGCCGCCGGGTCCTCATCGGCCCGCGGGCCAATCAGCGACCGCAGCAGGCCGATTGCCTCCGTCGCGGCGAGCACGTCCAGGTCCAGCCGCAGGGCGCCGTCCCTGGCGGCCAGGCCCGCGAGCGAGTCGCGGCTGGTCACTATCGCGGCACAGCCGGGGTCGCCAGGCAGCAGCGGCCGGACCTGCTCGGCGTCGCGGGCGTTGTCCAGCACCACCAGCGTCCGCCGCCCTGCCAGCCGGCTGCGGTACAGCCGGGCCCGGTCATCGAGATCGTCCGGCACCTGGTGCCCGGCCACGCCAAGTGCGTCCAGGAATCCGGCCAGCGCGCCGGCC
Organism: Streptosporangiaceae bacterium; assembly: GCA_030038495.1. GTDB lineage: Bacteria > Actinomycetota > Actinomycetes > Streptosporangiales > Streptosporangiaceae > JAJYUU01. The sequence goes on along the minus strand of JASHOV010000397.1, from coordinate 9,857 downwards.
GGCGACACCGGCTCGTTCGGGTCGTAGCCGCGCAGGTTCAGATACAGCTGCCCGTCCGGGAACTGGTCTGCGACCCGGTGTGCCCAGTGCACGGCCAGTGCGGTCTTGCCCACGCCCGCGGTCCCGGCCAGCGCGGAGATCACTACCGTCCTCGTCTGGTCGGCGTCGCGGAGCATGGCGTCGAGCGCGTCGAGCTCCGCGGTCCGGCCGGTGAAGTGACTCACCGTGGCCGGCAGCTGCCGGGGAGCTGGCCCAGCCTCCGGCCGCCCGCTCTGGGACGCGCGCCGATCGGCGTGCGCCAGCGAGGCGTGTTCACGCCAGCGGCGGGAGAGGCGCACGAAGTCGTCACGCTGCGAACCCTGCAGGTTGAGGGCTGCGGCGATTAAGCGGACGGTCTGCGGGCGCGGCCGGGTCGTGCGGCCGCGCTCAAGGTCGCAGATGGCCCGAACGCTTACCGCCGCACGCTCAGCCAGCTCTTCCTGGCTCAGGCCGTAAGCGCGTCGGTGACGCCGGAGCATCTGCCCGAAGGCCACCAGGGGAGTTGCTTCCTCTCCGCTCACCAGGCCTCCGCCTCCGGCCGACGTCCGCGGCAATTCCCTGATTCCGGTATCAAGTATCCATGTGTTACGGAAAGTCTGCCGGCCGTCCGCCCCGACGCGGTGTCGCTGGCGTTCCGGGCTCAGCTGGCGGCCTCGGCCCAGGCCTGATCGAGGGCCTGCCCGATCACAGCGGACGGCTGGGCGCCGGAGATGCCGTAACGCCGGTCGATCACGAAGAACGGGACGCCGTTGGCGCCCAGTGCCTGCGCGGTCTGCTCGTCCGCAGCCACGGCGTCTGCGTACTGATCGGAGCTCAAGACGGCCTCGGCCTCGGCCGGGTCGAGCCCAGCCTCGGTGGCCAGGCGGATGAGCGAGGAATGGTCGAAGATCGACTCCTGGTCGGTGAAGTAGGCGCGGTGCAGCCGCTCGACCAGCTCCGACTGCCGTCCGCGGTCCCTGGCCAGCTGAATGAGGCGGTGCGCGTCCCTGGTGCTGCCTCGGCGCAGGCCCTCCATCCGGAACGTCAGGCCGACCCGGGCCGCGCGCTCCTCCATCTGCCGCTGCGCGGTTTCGGCCTGGGCCGTGGTCATCCCGTACTTGCTGGCGAGCAGCTCGACCACCGGCTCCGCCTGGCCCGGCGGCGCGGACGGGTCAAGCTCGAACGACCGGTAGACGACCTCGACATCGTCGCGGTGACCGAATTGCCCGAGTGCTTCGTCGAAGTTCCGCTTGCCCAGGTAGCACCATGGGCATACGACGTCTGACCAGATCTCTACTTGCATGCCACGATTCAACGCGCTGGCGTGCCCGCGCCTTCCCCGGGAAGCTCTGACGACATGGATATCACCCAGCTCATCCTCGATGATCACCGCGAGCAGCGGCGCCTGTTCGCGATCCTTGAGCAGGTCGGCAGCGCGGACACCGCCTCGCTCGGCCAGATCTGGGGCCGGCTGTCGGCGTTCCTCGAAACCCACGCTCGCGCCGAGGAGGAGATCTTCTACCCGCAGCTCCTCTATGTCGGCCGGGTAGCGGGACGGCTCGGCGCCACGGAGGACGAGACGCTGGACGCCATTCACGATCACAACGACATCAGGGACGCCATTGCCGCGGTCGGCAGTCACCCGGTTGGCGGCCCCGGCTGGCTGGAAGCGGTCGCCACCGTAAACGTCGCCAACGGGGACCACATGGCCGAGGAGGAGCGCGAGGGACTGACCGACTTCCGCCGCGAGGCGAGCCTGCAGCTGCGGCATGACCTCGCGGTCGCCTTCGCCACGTTCGAAGCGCGGCACATGGCCGGCGTCACGCCCGAGGACCGCGACCCTGAAGGTTACGTACGGGCGGCCGAGGCATCGCTGCCAGGGGGGCGCCCGGCCGGCTCGCTCGGCATCGGCAGTCTGCGCGGCGATTGGCCGTCGGAAGCTGCCCGGCCCCCGTGACGCCCGTCGGCCGTCTCAGCGTGGAAGCACACTAGCCGGGATGCCCAAAGCGGGAGGATGGCGATAGGCCGGTCGGATCAGCCGGTGTTCTGGAGGCCGGCCGCCACTCCGTTGACGGTCAGTAGCAGGAGTCGCTCCAGCGCGGCCCGCTCATCTGCGTTCTCGGTGTGGCCGTTCTCCCTGTCCCCGCTCTCGCGGGCCCGCAGCTCGCGCAGAGCGCGCAGCTGCAGATGCGAGAGCGCGTCCACGTACGGGTCCCGCAGGGCGACCGCGCGGGACAGCACGGCGCGGTCGGCCAGCAGCCGGTCATGGCCAGTCACCAGCAGCACCAGGTCGCGGGTCAGGTCGTACTCGGTGAGCACCCGCGCCGCCAGCTGCTCATTCCCGCCGAGCGCGAGGTAGCGGACGGCGATCCGCCGGTTGGTCTTCGCCAGGCTCATCTCGGCGTTGTCGAGCAGCACCTGCAGCAGCGGCCAGTCCCGGTACGCGGCCCGCACCGCGTCCGGCCCGCCCGGCGCGGCGATGGCCGCGGCCAGGCCGCTGCCCAGGCCGTACCAGCCCGGCAGGTTCACTCTCGTCTGCGCCCAGGCGAACACCCATGGGATCGCGCGCAGGTCCGCTAGTCCCGTCGGCGGCGCGACGCCGCGCCGGGCCGGCCGCGACCCAAGGCGCATGCCACCGATCTCGGCCAGCGGGCTCAGCTCCGCGAACCACTCGGCGAAGCCGTCCGCGGTCACCAGGTCCCGGTAGGCCCGCAGCGCTCCGGCCTCCAGCGGTCCGGCGACCGGCGCGAACGCCGCGCCGGGTCCAGCTGCCGCGTCCAGCTCAGGTGCTCCCGGCCCGGACGCCCGGCCCGGCTCAACTGCCGTGCCCGGCTCAACTGCCGTGCCCGGCTCAAGTGCCGTGCCCGGCTCAAGTGCCGTGCCCGGCCCAGAGGCCCGGCCGGGCGCCGGGCCGGCCGTTGTCGCGCCGGCGGACGCGAGCAGCACCGCCGAGGTGACCTGTTCCAGATGCCGCTGCCCGATCGCCGGATGTCCGTACCGCGCGAAAATAACCTCGCCCTGCTCGGTCACCTTGAACCTGCCGCCGACCGAGCCAGGTGCCTGCGCGAGCACGGCCCGGCCCGCGGGCCCGCCGCCGCGGCCGAGCGCTCCGCCGCGCCCGTGGAAGAGCACCAGCGTGATATCCCGCGACCGGGCCCACTCCACCAGGCTGGCCTGCGTGCCGAAGAGCCTGAGGGTGGCGCTGACCATGCCCAGCTCCTTGGCCGAGTCGGAGTAGCCGAGCATGACCTCCAGGCGGCGGCCGGTCACCGCCAGACGGCGGGCCACCGGCTCCAGCGCGAGCATGCCGTCGAGCACGTCGGTGGCACGAGCCAGGTCGTCACCGCTCTCGAACAGCGGTACGACGTCCAGCGTAGGAACATGGCCGGGGCAGGCGCGCTGGGCCAGCTCGTGCACCGCCGCGATGTCGGCGGCCGACGTGGTGAAGCTGACCACGTACCGGCGGCACGCTTCCACGCCGTGGCGACGCTGGATCGCCGCGATCGCCGCGAACGTGGCCAGCACCTCACGGGTCTGCTCCGACGATTCCCGGCCGGAACGCAGCTCGCGCAGGGCCGCGGCATGCACGGCGCTGTGCTGGCGCACCTCGAGGCCGGCGAGGTGGAAGCCGAACGTCTCTGCCTGCCAGATCAGGTGCTGCAGCTCGCCGAAAGCCTGCCGGGCGGCGCCGGCGTCGGTCAGACTGCGCTGCACGAGGCGCAGGTCGGCGAGGAACTCGGCCGCCGAGTGGTAGGCGAGTCCGTCGGACCGCCCCGTTCTGGTGGCCTGCAGCCGCCGGGCCGCGTACAGCAGGAAGGTGCGGAACGGCTCGCCCGGCGCGTGCGCGCTCAGTTCCCCGAGCAGCGCCGGATGCTGGTCGGCCGCCGCGGCCAGCGCGGCGGCCAGGTCCGCCCCGGCGGTGCCGCTGGCCGGGCCGGAGGCGTCCATCCCTGTTGATTCCATATGAGGGCCGTAGGTCAGCACCGCATCGACGGTGAGAGAGCGGCCGATCCTGGTGGTCGCGTTCTCCAGCGCGCGCAGCACGTGGTCGGCCTGGATGCGGGCGGTCTCTTCGGTGACGGCGGCCGTCACGAACGGGTTGCCGTCCCGGTCGGCCCCGATCCAGCTGCCGAATCGCAGGAACGCCGGCGCCCGCGGCGGCGCGGCCCCGGACGACTCACCCTGGAGCGCCCGGTCCAGGGCACGGTAAACGCTGGGCGCCAGGCGGAACAGTCCATCGTCGAAGACGGCCATCCCCGACCGGACCTCGTCGAGCGGCTGCATGGCCCGGCTGCGCAGCGCGGACGTGCGCCAGAGCAGGTCGATCTCCTCCCGCAGCCGCCGTAGCGCCTCGGCCTGTGCGGCGGCACCGAGCTCCGGCCGGTCCACGACGTCCAGTTGCGCGCTGATCCGGCGCAGCGCCTCGGTGACCGCGCGCCGTCGCGCCTCGGTCGGATGTGCGGTGAGGACGGGATGCACCTCGAGCCGGTCGATCAGCGCGGCGCGCTCGCGGTCACCGACCGCGGGGCTGGCGACGCGCGCGACGGCCGCGGCCAGCGACTCGCGGACCGGCTCCGTGCTGGTGTCGCGCTCACGCAGCGTCCTGATCCGCTGATGCTCCTCGGCGAGGTTCGCGAGGTGAAAGTAGACCGTGAAGGCCCTCGCGACGGCCTCGGCGCGAGCCAGGGGCCAGCCCGCGACGAGTGCGGCGATCTCGTCGTCATCGGCGGATGCGCTGGCGACCGCGGCGTCCGGGCGGCGGGCCGCGATCGCCCGGTGCCGGAGGTCCTCGACATCGTCGAGCAGGTCCTGTCCCGATGCCTCACGGATGACCTGGCCGAGAATCTCGCCGAGAAGCCGCACGTCGCGGCGCATCGGCGCCGGGACCTGGCGGCTGTCGTCGTCCCGGCTCGCGCCGGGCCAGCTCTCGGTGTCTGGGATGACGCTGCCCCTACTCATCGACTCTCCGGCCACGGTGTCAGCCTAGGAGCCTCCTGCGCCGGCCGCGGGCCAGCCCGGGCGAGCCGGCTGCGCCGGCCGTGCCCCGTGATAGCCTTTGCGATGATCATTTGCGCGGTTCCGGCGCGGCGATGGCGCCCGGCCGGCCGCGAGTGTCGCGCCGACACTATCTCCCCTAGCTGTGCATTCTCAGGCAGTGCATCGTGACCAGACAGGTAATCAAGCTCGGCTCGAGTTCCATAGCCAGTCGCGACGGCCTGGCCCTTGACGTCATTGCCGGCCTGGTAAGCCAGATCGCGGCGGCGCATCGCGACGGCCACGAGATCATCCTGGTCACCTCCGGCGCGGCCCGCCTTGGCCGCCGCCTGCTCGCGTTCGAGGGACCGACGGCCGGAGCGGCTCCGGCCCTGCGCAGCCTGATCGACTCGGTCCGGTCCTCCCTGCGCGCGACCGGAGCGGACGACGACTACTACCGGCTGGCTGCCGCGCTGCAGGAAACGCTCCGGCGGTACGAGGCACCGCCCTCCGCCGCCGACAGCCTCGGCACGGCCCTGCCGGCTGCGGTCGGCCAGCCCGCACTGATGGCGCTTTACCGGCAGCTCGCCGCGGCGGTGGGCATCGAGATCTGCCAGGTGCTGATCTCCCGCAGCGACCTATCCTCGGCCAGGGCGATGGCCGACCTCGGCCAGCTGCTGCGGGAGGCCGTCGGCCGCGGCGTGCTGCCGGTGGTGAACGGCAACGACGCTACCGATCCGGTCTCCGCGCTCGACAACGACCAGGTGGCGGTGGCAATCGCTGTCGCGGCCGAGGCGTCGCGGCTGCTGTTCCTCACCGACGTGCGCGCCGCGTACCGCGACTCCTCGCTGCGCGAGCGGATCGCCCGGCTGACGCCGGCCCAGGCGCGAGCCGTCCGGGTGACCGCGAGCGGCACCGGCCGGGGCGGCATGGGCTCCAAGCTTGGTGCGGCCGCACGGGCGGCATGCTGCGGAGTGGAGTGCATCATCGGCTCGGCCACGGAGCCTGGCGTCGTCGGCCGCAGCCTCAACCCGCGCGCCAGGATCGGCACCGTCGTGCCGGCCGCGGGACCGCAGCTGGAGCCCGCCGGCCGGTGGATCGGCGGTATGGCGTACTCGCAGGGCTCGCTCTACGTGAACATGGAGGCCGAGGTGAGCCTGCGCACCGGCAGCACGCTGTTCCTGTCCGGGGTCAAGCGGGTCGACGGGGAGTTCCTGGCGGGATCCGTGGTCGAGCTGCTGGATGTCCGGCATCCGGAACGGCTGCTCGGCCGCGGCTCGGTCGCGCTGCCTGCCAGCATTCTCCGGCTGCTGCGCGCGCTGTCACCGCAGCAGGTCGCGTGCGTTATCTCGGTGCTGCTTCGGCTGCGGTACGCGCGGCCCGATGCCCCCGGCGGGCTGGTCGATCCGGCCACCTACCCCGACTGCAAGGAACTGGCTGCCGGCGACTCGCGAGCGAGTCAGGAGGCCTACGCACAGCTCGCCGGCCTTTCCGCGGACCGGTCGGCCGAGCTGGCCGACGCGCTGCTGCTCGCGCAGCCGCAGCTGTGCACGACGTTCCTGCTCGACGGCGGCTTCCTGCACGGCCAGGTGCCCGCGCAGGCAGCGGCACGGCGGGTGCTGCGTGACATTCACGCCGTGCACCGCGAATCGCTGGTCGTCTACCCGGCCTGACGAGGTACGACGACATACTGGCGCAGGTACAGGTCACGGAACGTGACCGGCCCGCGCGGGCCGGGCACCACGTCAATGTTGATCCCGGTCTCCGGCAGCGACAGCAGCTTGAAGCCGTCCAGCAGCCGGGTCGTGGCGTTCCAGAACGCGCCCGTGCCCGCGTAGTCATCGAGGAACCGGCCCGCGGCGTCGGCGTCGGATGCCACGATCGCGGCGGCAAGGCCGGAGGTCTCGCGGTTGGCGATACCCGCCGCGTCCTGCGGCCCGGATGCGGGGGCGACGGTGATCGTCGCCTCGTGACCGGCGTCCAGCGCCCATTCATGGCCGAGCGCATGCTGGTGCGGCGGCAGCGAGACCGCGATCCCCAGGCGTTCCGCGAGCCCTGTGACCTCCGGCAGCATTCCCGCCCAGATCGCGTCGTGGATCAGCAGCAGGTTCAGCCGGTTGCACACGCCGAGCCGGTCGAGGCTGCGCTCGATCAGGTCCAGTGCCAGCGAACGGTCCGCCGACGCATCCAGGTACAGGACCGCGCCGCCGTCGGCGTGCGCGAGCGTGCGGACCCCGTGCAGCGCCGCATCGCGGGCCAGCGCGCGCGTGGTATCCCCGCTGCCCCGCAGGATGACCAGCGGCACCAGCCGGGGCTGGCGGACCAGCGCGAACGCGCTCTCATGGCCGGGAACGCGCAGCAGCTGGATCGCGGCCGGGTCAAGCCCGCAGTCCTTCAGGGCCGGGCCAACCACCTCGTCGACCAGCGCGGCCGCGGACCGGATGGCGCTGGACCCGGTCCGCAGCACGCCGGCGTTGCGTGACTTGATGAGTTGCGAGGCTATGTCGATGACGACGCCAGGGCGGGCCTCGAAGTTCGCGCCGACGACGCCGACTGGTCGGCGTCGCTCGCGCAGCTCGAGCCCGCCCGGCAGGTCTGCGATGTAAGCCGACTGTTCTTCGGCGGGAACGTCGGCCAGCGTGCGGAGCTGATCAGTCATGGCGCGGATCCGGCTGGCATCGAGTGTCAGCCGGTCCATGAACGCGTCTGCCAGCCCATCGTCCCTGGCCGCACGCACGTCGGCGGCGTTGGCCGCCAGGATGACCTCGGCGCGCTCGGTCAGCCGGGCCGCGATTGCTCGCACCGCCCCGTCGAGTTCGGCCGCCGGCCGGCACAGCAGGCCAGCGGAGGCGGCCAGCGCCGCCTGACCGGCCGCGCTGACGGCAGTCTCCGCCGCTGGCGACTCAGTTACGGTACGTCGACCACGGGGAGCCTCAGCCACGCGGTCCAGGATAGCTAGCGCGCCGCGTCAGTACTGGTGCAGATCGTGTACGGCCGGAGGGCCACGATGGGCAGGCTTCGCCGTCGCGGCCGACATGCGGGCGACGCGAACCCGCTGCAGGTAGGTGAGCCGCAGCGCCGCCCGGCCTTTCGTGTTGCCCTTCCGGTGCCGCCCTGCGTACGGCGCCGGATCACCTTTCCGCTCCTGATCGAACCTCAAAGTTCCCCCCTCGAGGTCAACGCCACTGCGCGATCTTCGGCCAGGGCGAGGCACCGCTGGCCCCGGACCGCCGGCCCTCCCCTTCACCTGACGTAGAGCCTTCGGCCCTCGCCCTGACTTCCCGACAAGTCAAGCGGGCATCGGGCCGGGGGGCCATCCCCGAACTCAGGGATGCGAGTCCGGGAACCGCCGCCCTAAAATGGCGCGCTACCGCGGTTACATTCCGGTCAGTGGCGTGACCACTGACGCCGGCGAGAACGGGCTGGATTGGCATGGCGCTCGATTCGACAGTGGTGACGGCATACGTCACCACCTCGTCGGGTGCCGTCACCGCGATTCCTGTCGGCACACGGCAGGTGTTCGGCCGCGGTCCGGACGCGGACCTGGTGATCGCCGCGGGCCGCGGGCTGTCCCGGCGCGCGGGCACCATCACCGCCGTCGAGGGCGGCGCCTGGATCGCCAACATCAGCCACACGCACGCGCTGTATGCCGAGGGCGACGGATACCGGATCCGGCTTCCCCGCATGGATCAGGCGGGCGAGCCCGAGCAGGGCTGGTTCCTCCGGCACGGCTCGGTCCTGGTCGGGTCACGGGCCATGCTGGACGAGGGCCTCGCGCTCCGCGTGGTGGTGGTTACCGGCGGTGACGCGGCCGGCGACGGCGGCGGCGCGCAGGCGCGCGCCGAGGGTGACGCGACGCTGCTGCCCCTGTACCTGGATCCGAACACCAAGCTGTACCTGGTCGCGCTGATGTGGTGCCGGCCGTGGCTCGTCGACCAGGCCCGCAGCACGCCGCTGCCGCGGACGCCGGAAATCGCCAGGGCCGCGCTTCAGGTGACCGACGCTCACCACGAGCTTGACCGGTTCGACCGCGACCCCGCGGTAAGGGACCGGCTCTCGGCCAGGGTAGGGGAGCACCTGAAGGTGCTGCGCCGGAAGATTGTCGATCGCGGACTGGTGCGGCCGGGCGTCCGGCTGTCCGATGAGGTCGCCGTCGGGGCGCTGATCGAGAACGGGATCATCACCCCCGCGGATCTCGACCGGCTCAGCGATCCCGGCTGGTGCTCCCGCCAGGAGGACCTGTGGTGGACCACGGCCCTGTGATTAGACGGCCCTGTGATTAGCCCGGCGGCGGCGCCGGATGCGCCAGAACCTGGAACCTGGCCTGGGCCCGCCTGCCGTCGGGTCCGGTGACGCGCACGGTATAGATGCCGATGGGCAGGTAACCACGGAAGAACTCGTGATCCTGGTTGATCGCGTAGTTGAAGTTGCCCATCAGGTCGGTGACCGGATGAATCCGCGACGTTTTCACCCCGACCAGGGTGATCGTGAGCCGGGTCAGCTGCGGCCAGAACTCGCCGCGCACGACGAAGATCGTGTGCGGATCGCCCGTCGGCTGGCTCACGGCGATGTTCGGTACACCCGACTGCGCGCCGCCGCCCCCTGGCGGGCCGCCGCCGATCACCGGGCCGAGGCCGAGCGGGTTGGGGCTGGTACTCGGGCTCGCGCTAGTGCCGTTGGCCGCGAGCGAATTCCCTGTTGTCGACGCGGAACGGCTGGCACCTGGCGACGGGCTCGGATGACCGGACAGCGTCGAGCCCGCCGCCCAGCCGGCTGCCAGCAGCGCAACGCCCGCTGCCGCCGCCGCGGTGACCAGCCACGCCGGGGTAATCGCGCGCCGGGCCGGGCCGGGTCGGCGCCGCGCC
>JASHOV010000396.1 GCA_030038495.1 Streptosporangiaceae bacterium | reverse complement strand
GGATGCGCCCGCAGCCGCCGCACCCACCCGGTCGCGGCCGACGCGGCAACAGCAGTGACCCGGGTCTGCCACCGCAGCCACGACCGCGCCGACGCGGCGCCGTCGGCCTCAAACCCGCCCGCAGAGTCGAACGCCGCCAGCGCCGCCGACCGGGCCGCCAGCCACTGACCCTCCGCCGCACCCAGCGCCCGCAGCATCTCCGCCTGCTCGACGCCGGTCAGCGTGGTCATGTCCAGCCCGGCCAGGCGCGACAGCCCATCGGCGACCGCCGCCAGCACGTCGGCCGGACCGGCCGGGCTGGCCTGGCTGGCCTGGCTGGCCTGCTGCCCTGGCTCGCACATCGGCGCCTCCGGCTTGGTCCCAGCGGACTATCGATCGCTGATGTGTTCGATACTATCGCCACCCACCGACAATTACCCGAACGGACACGCGGCTGCGGACGGCCGGTTGCCGCCGTTACCCGACGATCGCTGCGGTCAGCTGGCGACCGCGTACGCGCGGTACACCGTCTGCTCGGTCTGGTCGCCGTGCACGTCGGTAACGATCGAGCGGATCGTGACGTACCCGGACGCCGGGTCGGCGATGGTCGCCTGCCAGTAGCTGCCGATCCGGCGCAGGGTCAGCCGCCGCCAGGTCGATCCGCCGTTAACCGACACGTAGAACTCGACGGTCTTGAGCCGGTACACCGGGCTCGCGACGCCCACGTTGCCCGGCCGCGCGATCGTGATGTTCAGCTTGGTGGTGCCGCCCGCGGGTGCCTGGTTGGCACTGTTCAAACCCAGCGGCACGTAGCGCGCGTCGGTCAGCGGTGCGTTCTGCTGCGCGCCGTTGCCGGCCGGCGTCGACGACGCGTGGAACCTGAAGTTGACCGCCACCTGCGGCGACAACGCCGGCGTACCGCCGCTCGGGAACGACCGACTGTCGGTCACAGCCAGCGTGTACCAGCCGGACTGGCGGATCGACTCGGTGAACAGGCCGGCGGTGCGCAGGCTTCTCTTCGCGACAATCCTGCTGCCGAGCCGCAGGGTTATGGTGCTCCGATCGCAGCAGTCCTGCCCGCCGCTTAGCACCGGGCTGTAGAACAAGGACGGCTGGTAGGTGAGCAGGGCGTACCTGCTGGCGTCGTCGTTGTAGTTATCGGAGGTCTGCGGGTACTCCGGACCCGGACCAACTACCGCGGCCCCGAACACGTTGGTGTAGGAACGGCCCGCGCGGTAACGCCCGGTGCCGTAAAGGTAGGCGTTCTGGGCGGGTCTTCCGCTCGAGCCCTGGGAGTACGCGATCACCGTCGTCGTCCAGGTACCGGGCGTGACGTAACTGACCAGGCTCTGCGCGCCGTTCAGATCCAGGTTCTGGCCGGCCTCGCAGAATCCCTGGCCGTTACCGGACTGGATCGTCCAGTTGAACTCGCTCGACCCGTACGCGCCGCTGCGCAGGTCCGTCGTGACCTTGGCCAGGCCCGATGCCCGCTGCGTGTACCCGAGGCGGGAGGGGATCTGGCCGGCCTTTGATCCGATCAGGTAGTACGACGCCCCGGTGGTTGAGGTGAGGATGTCGGAGTAGCCGAACGAGATATAGGAGGACTTCGTCGGCACCGCGTAGACGCTGACGCCGGGCCCGCCGTAGGCACCGCCTTCCAGGAACTCCTCGCCATGGGGATCCGCCGACATGCAGACGTCCGCGGACAACTCGCTCACGGTCGCCTGCGCACCGGTCAGCGATACCGTCAGCTCCTTGCCGTCGCGCCCGTCCAGGCTGATCGTTTCGCTGCGCTCGACTGCGACCTTGCGGAACACGAGCGTCTGGCTGGTCACGGTCGACCCCGCGTAGGTCGGCACCTCGGCCGCGATCAGGTAGGTGCCGCGCGGTAGCACGAGCGCCGAGCCGCCGTAAATGTACTGGGCTCCGCTCGCGGCGCTGAGCAGGCTCGCCTCGGGAACGGCGACCTTCTTGTCGGCGCGGTTCAGTCCGGTAAGCGTCAGGCGGACCGTGGCCGCGCTCGCGGCCCGGTCCCCCGTGACCCGGTCCCCCGTGGCCCGAACTCCCGCAGAAGCGCTTGCCGGTGCTGCCAGTCCAACGCCAGTCAGGGCCGCCACAAGGAGGCAGCTCGCTCGCCGAATTCGCATTCGCATTATCCTCCGAACGCCCCTGTATGGCCGCATTCTAGACAGCCCTAACGGCGCGCGGAAGGGTAATGCGTGTGCTTCGTTACCAGAGATCCCCGCCGGTAAGCACGTACACGAACGGGATGATCGGGATGATGACGAAGATTGCCCAGGCGATCTTCGCACCGGTGCCAATCTCGCGACGCGTCAGCAGGTCAATCCAGATGAGGACCACGGCGATCGGGTGCAGGAAGCAGAGCAGAATCTCGATGATTTTCTTCATGCGCTGACCGTACCCAGCAACGACCCGATCATCGGCGCCGGCGCGTCACATCCGCAGGTCGCGCAGCGCCGTCCGCGCCGCCCACAGGCCGCACATCCCGTGCACGCCGCCGCCCGGCGGTGTCGAGCCCGAGCACAGGTACGTGCCCGGCCCCCGCGTCAGGGGCAGCCGGTACGGATTCCACCGCAGCGCGGGCCCGGCGATGGTCTGCCGCAGCGTGGCGGCACCCGCGCCGATGTCGCCGCCCACGTAGCCAGGGTTATGGCGCTCCATGTCCGCCGCCGTCGCGACCGTCCGGGCCAGAATCAGTTCGCCGAAGCCGGGAGCGAACCGCTCGATCTGCGCCTCGATCCGTCCGGCCATGTCCACGTCCGACCCCGGCGGCACATGGCAGTAGGCCCACAGCACCTGCTTGCCTGCCGGCGCCCGGCTCGGGTCGACGACCCCCGGCTGGGTCACCAGGCAGAAAGGCCGATCCGGATGCCCGCCCGCGGCGACGGCCGCCTCGCTGCGCGCGACCTCGCCGATGGTCCCGCCGACATGCAGCGTGACCGTCTCCCGGCAGACCGCGTTGAGCCAGGGAACGGGGCCGTCCAGTGCCCAGTCCACTTTGCATACGCCGGGCCCGTAGCGGAACCGCGCTAGCGCGCGCCGATAGCCCGGCGGTAGCCGGTCACAGGCAAGGTCGAGCAACTGGCGCGGCGTGACATCGAGCATCACCACACGGGCCGGGGGCAAGTCGGCGAGCCGCCTTATCCACGCGCCTGTCGTCACCGTGCCGCCAAGCTCGGTGAGCTCGGCCGTCATCGCCGCGACCAGGCGGCCGCTGCCGCCCTCGACGACCGGCCAGCCGGTGGCATGCGCGAGCAGCAGCATCGTCAGCCCGAACGCGCCCGTCAGCGGGGCGGTCAGTGGCCTGATCGAGTGCGCGGCCATGCCGGCGAACAGGGCCCGGCCCTCCGCCGTGTGGAGGCGGCGGGCCAGCACTGTGGCCGGCAGCACGCCCCGACCGGCAAAGCGCAACGCCGGGACCGGCCGGGCGGGCACCGACCGCAGCGGGGCGAGCGTCAGCGACACGATCGCCTCGTTATCGCGCTCCAGCGGCCCCATCAGGTGCCGGTAGGCAGCGGCGTCGGCGCCGAGCCCGGCCGCGGTCTCGTCCACCGATCCGCCGACCGCAGCCGCCCGGCCGCCGTCTAGCGGCTGCGCCGCCGCGACCTTTGGCGTTAGCAGGCGGACGCCGCGCGCGATCAGGTCACAAGTCGCGAAGAACGGCGAGGCCGCGGCCAGCGCATGCACGGTTGAGCACACGTCGTGAGCGAAGCCGGGCAGCGTCAGCTCGGCGGTCCGGCAGCCGCCGCCGGGCTCGTCCGCGCCCTCGAACACCTGCACCTGCAGCCCGGCCCGGGCCAGCGTCAGGGCCGCCGCCAGGCCGTTGGGCCCGGAACCGAGGACAATCGCGTCGGGGTCGCTCACAGTCGGTCACGCTACCCGCGCGCACCCCGCTGGCCGCCCGGCCGGTTACGATCGCAGCGTGAGCGATCTTGAGTTCCCGCAGTTCCCGCCCGGCTTCGCCTGGGGTGTCGCGACGGCCGCGTACCAGATAGAGGGCGCGGTGGCCGAGGACGGCCGCACCGACTCGGTGTGGGATGTCTTCTGCCGCCAGCCGGGCGTGATCCGCGACGGGCACACCGGCGACGTCGCCGACGACCACTATCACCGGTGGGAGGAGGACGTCGCGCTGATGGCCGGTCTGGGCATCGACGCGTACCGGTTCTCCATCGGCTGGCCGCGGGTGCAGCCCGGCGGCACGGGCAAGGCCAACGCGGCGGGCCTGGACTTCTACGACCGGCTCACCGACGGGCTGCTGGCCAGGGGCATCACGCCAATGCCGACGCTGTTCCACTGGGACCTGCCGCAGGAGCTAGAGGAGGTCGGCGGCTGGCTGGCACGCGACACCGCCGCCAGATTCGCCGAGTTCGCGAGCCTGACCGCCGACCGGCTCGCGGACCGGATCGACACCTGGATCACGCTCAACGAGCCGTTCGTCGTGATGGCCTTCGGGTACGCGCTCGGGATGCACGCGCCAGGCAAAGCGCTCATGCTCGGCGCGCTGCCGACCGCGCACCACCAGTTGCTCGGACACGGCCTCGCGACAGCTGCGCTCCGGTCCGCTGGTGCGCGGCGGGTCATGATCACGAATAACTACTCGCCCATCTGGCCCGCGTCCGGCAGCACGGCCGACATGGCGGCCGCGCAGGCCTTCGACGCGCTGCAGAACCGCCTGTTCACCGACCCCGTGCTGTTCGGCAGCTATCCCAACCTGTCGGCCTTCGATCTCGGCCCGGCCGGACTTGAGTTCGTCCGCGACGGCGACCTGGAGATAATCTCGGCGCCGATCGACGGCCTGGGCGTGAATTACTACATGCCGACCCGCGTCTCGGCACTGCCCGACTCGCCGCTGCCGTTCCAGATGGAGCCCATCGACGGGTACCCGGTCACCGCATTCGGCTGGCCGGTCATCCCGGCGGGCCTGACCGAGTTGCTGGTCCGGCTCCGCGACCGCTACGGCGACCGGCTCCCGCCGGTGTACGTCACGGAGAACGGCTGCTCGGTCGCCGACGAGCCCGGCCCCGACGGCACCGTCGACGATCAGTTCCGGATCGGCTACCTGGACGGGCACATCCGGGCGGTGGCCGACGCGATCAGCGCGGGCGTGGATGTCCGCGGTTACCTGACCTGGTCGATGATGGACAACTTCGAATGGTCGGAGGGCTACCACCAGCGGTTCGGGCTGGTGCATGTGGATTACACCACGCTGCGGCGGACGCCGAAATCTTCCTACGCCTGGTACCGGGACGTGATCGCCGCTCAGCGGGGCGTCGCCGCGGGCTGAAGTCAGGTCCACCTAGCGCGGCGGCTGTGAGAACAGCAAAGCTACCGCGATGTTCATAGACCGGCACTGTCAAGATGTACCAACGTAGCCGTTCATGATCTCTTGCTTGAGCGACGCGGCGGGCGCAGGGGCGGTGCGGCAATCCCTTGAGCGCAGGGCTCTGCCGTAGATGTCCGGCGGATCCGGCCAGTGGGCGGCTCTGATAGGGCAGCAAAGCTCCTACGTTGCCCATAGAAGGGCAGCAATGGTCCAACGATGCCCTAAAAGAGCATTCCCACGATGTTCGTCGACGGATCAGTAGGCCAGGGCGGGCCGGCCGCGGACCCAGCCGCTCTCCGTCAGCGTCGCCGCGATGAAGTGCGCGACATC
>JASHOV010000395.1 GCA_030038495.1 Streptosporangiaceae bacterium | reverse complement strand
GCCTCCAACTCGGCAGCAACGCCTAATATTGCTGAAGGAAGTCCGGACATCGAATATGTGCTCAAGAGCGCCAGCATCCACGACTGTTTCGAATTGAGGAAAATCAGGCTCTAGCTCAAGATTTAGATCCCGCACATACGTGGCTTGCTCGTAATCCGAAGCATCAATCGAATCGACCGAGGTTGCTCCGAACGCCTTGACGAGGAGCTCGTCGACGTACCTCGATCGGAAACACTTCCGGTAAGCGGGCACTCCCAGGTAGTGCTCTAATTCCTTTTGTGAGACATTAAGGCTTTGACGACCTACGGTCAACGTGGATCCAAACGCTCCACCGGCGCGGAGGGCATACTCAAGGAAACGTAACCCGTGAACATCTATCCCCATAAGAAAATGTGCCTCCTCCGCTATCCACTAACGAGAGCAGATCTTAGCCCAAGCATTTGCGACATGCGCGCGGTTCTCATGGCGACCGGCGATCATGAGCCGGGGCAGGCTCGCGGGCCGTGCTGACGTGGCCCTACGGTGTTCGCTTGGGGCATAGAGATGGGCCCTGATCAGCCATTCCCGTGGCGGGAAAGTAGACGTAATATCTCAAGTTATGGCGGAGTGGTGGTCGATCGAGGTGCTGCACGGCGAGTTCTCCGCCCTGCAGTGGCAGACCGCGTACGCCTCCGACCTGATCGAGGCTGCGCTTACCAACGGCGCGAGCGACAGCACCTGGCACGTGGACAGCTGGGGCGTGGCCTTCGAGGTCTGCTTCGAGGACTCCGATCAGTGGGAGGCGTTCCGCAGCCTGCCGGTTGTCCGCGCCGCCCTTGACGCCGTGCCCGACCCCGTGAACGGCCTGCTGATCTATCGCGGACGTGGCGGCAGTTCCGCCTCCGGCAAACCGCGCCGACCGCGCCCGGCACCCAGCGCGGCCGCGGCGGCGCTGCCCGAGCCAGTGGCAGAGACCTACCTCGACCTGACCCGCGCCGCGCCGCCCGACCTGCTGGAGGTGGGCTCGCCCTCGAGCTACGTCGCCTGAGACTGGCGGGTGAGATCCATGTACCAGTTGTCCACCCAGGTCTGACCCTCGTCGGCGGAGAACGCCTGCTCCCAGCGTCTCGCCGATGCCATCGGCGAACCCGCCGACCACCGGCGGGAACAGCGTGCCGGTCCGCTTGCTGGCCCAGTACAGCGACCACTTCCCGGCGGCCGGGTCGTAGAGTCGCAGCGTGATCCCGCCCATCCCCTTGGTCGGGAAACTGATCTCGTCGAAGCTGGCCCCGCCGTCGAGGTGCCGTGACGCCCGGCTGACGCCGGGGAACTCCTCCCAGCCGCTGCCGGGGTCCAGGAAGTCAGCCAGCCAGCGGTTGGCCACGTCCCAGGTGCCGACCAGGAAGTCGAAGTCGTTCATTGCCGTCCTCTCGCTTTACTCGTGATCTTCACGGGCAGGCTAGGACGCATTCGCTGACAACTAATGTCAGTGGGGTCAGCGACACTTGACCCGTGCGCGCCAGCCGACTGCTCTCCCTGCTCCTGCTCCTGCAGACGCGCGGCCGGATGACCGCGGAGCAGCTTGCCGACGAGCTCGAAGTCTCCGTGCGCACGATCTACCGGGACGTGGATGCCCTGAGCGCGGCCGGGGTGCCGGTCTACGGCGACGCCGGGCACGACGGCGGATACCAGCTGCTCGGCGGCTACCGCACGCGGCTGACCGGGCTGACCGGCCCGGAGGCCGAGACCCTGTTCCTGTCCGGGCTGCCGGGCCCGGCGGCCGAGCTCGGGCTCGGCAACGTGCTCGCGGCCGCGACGCTCAAGCTCCGCGCAGCCCTGCCCGCGTCCCTTCGCGAGAGCTCCGACCGGCTCAGCGAGCGGTTCTATCTCGACGCGCCCGGCTGGTACCGAACGTCCGCCGACACCAGGTTCCTGCCGATGGTGGCGAGCGCCGTCTGGGAACGGCGGGTCATCCGCATGCGCTACCGGCGGTGGAAGGAACCGACCGAGGTGGAGCGCACGATCGAGCCGCACGGCCTCGTGCTCAAGGCCGGGACCTGGTACGTGGCGGCCCGCTGCGACGGCACGTTCCGCACGTACCGGGTCGACCAGATCACCGACGCGCAGGCCGGCGACGAGAGCTTCGCCCCGGCGCCCGACTTCGAGCTCCAGACGTACTGGCACCGCTATCTCGCCGACTTCCAGGAGCGGCTGCACACCGGGTACGCGCTGATCGCGATCTCTCCCGGCGGCGCGCAGCGCATGCGCGGGCTGCTGCCCGCCGCGGTCGTGACCGCGGTGCTGGATGCCGGGACCGTCCTGCCCGGTGGCTGGATCCAGGCGACGGTGCCGATCGAGTCTCAGAGCCAGGCACTGGCCGACTTCCTGCGGCTCGGTGCCGACCTGGAGGTGCTCGGGCCCGACGACCTGCGGGCCGAGGCCGCCCAGGCCTGCGCCGCGATGGCGCGCCTGTACGGCGCCGGGGACGCGGGTGGCGACTCGCCCTGACCCGAATGCCGCAGCGGCTAAGTCAAGGCTTCTACCCGCGATGATGCGACCACGCATCGTAGCTGGCCAATGCCCGGGCGCGAGGCGTGCACGTCCGCGGTGCACAAAGGCCGGGCCGGGCTCTCGCGTGCGCTGGCCGGTACGCTACGTGATGTAGGCGCTGTGCCGTCTTGAGGTCCCGGAAGGATCGGTGAGCGCTCGGTGGCCGGCAGCTTCAGTGAGGCGCTTCGATCCCTGATGGTCGAGCGCGGCATGTCCGGGTACGCGCTCGCCCGCAGGATCCCGTGTGACCGAGGGCTGATCAGCCGGTACGTGAACGGCAAGCAAGAGCCGTCACGGCGCATGGCGCAACGGATTGACGAGACGTTAAACGCAGGCGGGAAGCTCACCGCGCTAGTGCCGCTCAGTCCCCGGGGACGGCGCGACAAGCCTCAGGGACAGCCGCCTGCCGAGGATGTCGTTGACGTCCTAGGCCGTATCCGCATGCTGAACCGATCCGTCGAGCCCGAGATCATTGATCACCTTCGGGATGATCTGCAGCATGCGATCGTGTACTACGAGAAGCTGGATCATTCCGATCTTGCGTCGGCCCTGCTCAGGCAGCGGTTCTGGGTGGACTCGCTCCTTGACGAATGCAGTCACCCGGGGCAGCGCCAGCAGCTGTTCGAAGTAGCCGGCGTGACGTCGGGGCTGCTGGGATATGTTGCCGTCGGTGTTGGCGAGTTCCCGCTCGCGCGAGCTTACTGCCTTGAGGCATTCCACCTAGGCGAGTTCGCCGTGGACACCAACCTGCAGGCGTGGGCGCGCGGCCTGCAGAGTTTCTGCGAGTACTACGCGGGACGGTATGACCAGGCCCTGCGCCTGGCAATAGACGGGCTCAGCTACGCCCGATCGGGACCGCAGAGCGTGCGGCTGACAATCAACGGGGTGGCCCGGGCGATGGGGAAGCTCGGGGATGCCGAAGGCGTCCGCCGCGCCGTTGACGGTGCCTACGACCTTCTGGCACGCAACGACGCGCCTGGCGGCGTTCCCTCCAGCATCGCCCTTGGCTGCTACAGCCCGGCTCAGACTGCCAGCAACGCGGCCACGGCCTACGTTTCCCTGGGCATGCCCGACAAGGTGCAGCACTACGTCGAGCTCGCCCTGCCGGACATCAGTACGTCAGAGTCTGCCTGGAGCCGCTCTCTTGTCATGATTGACCTTGCGTCCTCGCTGATCCGGTCCAGAGAGGCTGACCTGGACCGCGCCGTCGGCCTTGTCCTAAGCGCGCTGAGCATCTCGCGGGACCGTCCCATCATCTCGGTTCAGCAGCGGGCGATGGAACTTGTCCGCGATGCCACTCACCAATGGGGCGAGATCCGGCAGGTCAGTGCTATCCGAGACGCTGCGTCTGCTCTCCGGCGAATTTCATGAACGAGTCAGGCGATGGGCACGCCGACGACTCCGCAAGTCCGGGAGACCTGAAGCGCTTCCGTGAGGTCGGCCGGCTCGGCAACCACTGGTCGCGTCCCATTGGCCCGCGCTCTTACTACTGGTACCTGACGTTCGAGGACTCACCCGTTCTCCGCTCGTTCGTCTGGCAGTGCCA
This sequence comes from Streptosporangiaceae bacterium, assembly GCA_030038495.1. Taxonomy (GTDB): domain Bacteria; phylum Actinomycetota; class Actinomycetes; order Streptosporangiales; family Streptosporangiaceae; genus JAJYUU01. The sequence goes on along the minus strand of JASHOV010000395.1, from coordinate 1,752 downwards.
GCAGGCCATTAGCTTCCCCTACTATGACCTGACACATGCGGATCAGCTCCATCTCACGCTTGACCGGATTGCCTTTGCCGGGCAGATCACTGAAGCTCAGCTGTGTGCAATCAGAACTGCCGCAGTCGGTGCTTGCCAGCATGTCTCGCCGCTTGACATCACTATTGGCTCTCTCGGCGGCACTCGTGGGGCCGTCGGCTTTGCTGCGCTCCCTGCCCAGCGGATACAGCACCTTCGAGACGTGCTCCGCGAGGCGACTCTATCGATCTACCCGCAAGCGCCCATCAGGCGGGCAGAATTCCATCCGCACATGGCGATTGCCTATTGCAATGCCGACCACATCCCCGCCGCAGATGCCATAGCGGCCGTCGAAAAACTGAATCCCACTGCCAGCGTCGACGTAACCGTCAGGCAAGGAGCAATGGTTGTCCTTGACCGGCAGCCGCGCTCGTATTCGTGGCGTGCGGTCTCACGAGTACCGCTAAGTGGCTGAGCGTCACAGTGACAGTCGGCCGGAGGGCAGGGACGCCGAGATCGGCTCGGCACGCAGGCGTCTGCCTGATCACCCATGCAGACTGGCGCGACCTCGGCGTGATGACTCACGTGGTGCAGGGAGTAAACGATCACTTCTCCCGTGGGTCCCTGGACTACGTCTCCGTCCCGAAGCCAATTCCGCGCTGCGAAAATCTGGCACGGTGGCAGGTTAGCCTGGCGCGCCAGGTGAACGAGCGGGCCTCAAGCCAGAGCGCGGCGCGGGCAGTGCCGTCGTGGCGGAGCGCTTGTCAGAGCGATGAGGATTCCACTCGCGCGTCGGCTGGGAGCTGGTCATGGCGATCGGCCGCGTCGTCGACGGCGAGGCCCTGGGGCGTGAGCACGTGCGCGATCTTGCCAACGGCATGTTGCGGGTCGTTGGCCGGGCAGATGCGCTCTGCCCACGACCACCAGAACCAGACCGAGCCATCCGCGTCGGACCGGGCGGCGTAGATGAGTTCCGACAAGGCCGTGGCGTGCCGGTTCACGACCCGGACGTATGGGTGGCGCGCGGCCGATACCCGCGCCGCGAAGCCTCGCGCGGCCAGCTCGCTGGCCAGCGCCTCCAGCGGGCCGATCAGGTCTGCTGTCGCGTTCTCTGACATTGGCGTTGGCTCTCCGGCACTTCGACTGCGGGCCGCTGTTAGCAACAGGATCCCGCCCGGAGCCGGTAATGCGAGAGTTGACATGATCGGCTGTCAGCGCGTGTCAACGTCAACGTGGGCCGTCACGGAGTGAGCCAGTGGCCGGCCGACCAGGCCGCTCCGCCGGGTCGACCGAGCGGGTCCCGGCGAGGACGACCGAGGCCGGCGGCAGGCGACCGGGATCCCGTACGTCGGCGCCCGTTCCCCTGGCCACCCCGGCCAGCTGGGCGGCACCGGTCGCCAGCCGCGGCGCCGCTCACCGGAGCGAGCCCTGCCGCTGCGGTACCACGAGGACTGCCGGGCTCTGCGTGGGCCGAATCCTGCCGGCTCCGGCCTGGGTCGGGTGGCCCGCGGCGGCCAGGGCAGAATTGACGGTATGGCTGACTCCCCCAAAATCGTCTGGCACGCGTCCGGTGACTACACCGACATCCGCTACGAGACCACGGATGACGGCATCGCGAAGATCACGATCTGCCGGCCTGAGCTGCACAATGCGTTCCGGCCGCAGACGATCATCGAGATCTCGCAGGCCCTGACCGTGGCCCGTGAGGACGAGTCGGTCGGCGTCATCATCCTC
>JASHOV010000394.1 GCA_030038495.1 Streptosporangiaceae bacterium | reverse complement strand
TCACCAACGAGGTCATCGGCGGGGTTCGGGCCGAGGTGCTGACGGTCGGCTCGCGGGGCTCGGGCCCGACGGTGATCCACTTTCACGGTGGCGGCTACTGCATCGGCTCGGCCCGGACGGCTAGGTCCTGGGCCGCGCACCTGAGTGCCGCGGTCGGCTGCCGGGTCGTCCTGCCGGAGTACCGGCTTGCCCCCGAGCATCCCCATCCGGCCGCACTGGAGGACGCGCGCGCGGTGGTCCGGGCGCTCGGCGGCGAGGCGAAGGCCGGCTCGCTGGTGATATCGGGCGACTCCGCGGGCGGCGGGCTGGCCCTCGCGCTGCTGCTGTCCATGCGCGAGGAGGGCAGCGACCTGCCGGCGGGCTGCATTCTGCTCTCACCCTGGCTTGACCTCGCCCGCGACCGTCGCGCAATTCCGGAACTGGTGCGCCGGGACGTTCTGCTGACCCCCCGGTGGCTTGACGCCTGCGCCCGCGCTTACGCCGACGGCGCGGCACGGGCCGACCCGCTGGTGTCGCCGCTGAACGCCGAGCATGGTGGCCTGCCGCCGCTGCTGGTCCAGGCCGGCACCGACGAGATGCTCGCCCCTGACGCCGAACTTCTGGCGGCGAGCGCATCCGGCTCGGGTGTGGACATGACCTACACCAGGTGGCCGCGCATGTGGCATGACTTCGTGCTGCAGCCCGGCTTGCTGGCCGCCGCCGACAGCGCGGTCGCGCAGGCGGCCTGGTTCGTCGGCCGGGTAGCGGCAGAATAGAGCGAGCGTCAGGCGCAGACCGGTCTTTGGACGGGCGGGTGGCCCCGCCCGCAGGGAAGGAGCACGCATGCCAGCGATTCCGGCGTCACACCGCGACCTGCTCGACGGACAGTTCGCCACGTTGGCGACCGTCGGCCCGGACGGCCGCCCGCAGCTGTCCGAGGTCTGGTTCCTGGCGGAGAACGACACCGTGAGCCTGTCGCTCAACACGGCGCGGCAGAAGACGAAGAATATGCTGGCCAACCCGGCCGCGACCCTGTTCCTGCTGGATCTCGCCAGCCCGTACCGGTACCTGGAGATCCGGGGCGAGGCCGAGGTCACGCCCGACGACGACTACGCGTTCGCCGACAAGCTCGGCGCGAAATACGACGCCGACCTGAGGGTCCACGACCAGCCCGGGCACGCCCGGGTCCGGGTCGACATCCGCCCGGCGCGGATCAACGCCGTCGACATGCGAGGCTGACGTCGGCCGGGCTCCTGACCGGAAGCTCGCCCGCCGCCCGCTATCGGGATAAAACGCCAAGTACCCTGGGAAACGTGAAGGCCGGGGCGGCTCTGGTGCTGACCGCGGACCCCGAGGAAGCGGGTGGCCGCGCGGCGGGCGAGGCCTGCGCGGCCTTGGGCGGAATTCGGCCAGCGCTCGGTGTGCTCTTTGCCTCCGGCCACTTCCTGAGCTCGGCCGAGACCCTGCTCCGGGCGATTACCGCCCAAACTGGGCCGATACCGCTTGTAGGCTGCATCGCCGAGGCGGTCGTCGGCGGAGCGCGCGAGGTCGAGTCCGGTCCGGCCGTGTCGCTGTGGCTCGCCGCCGGGCTTGGCCCGGTCGAGACGTTCGCGATGGAATTCGTCCGGACGCCGAGCGGGGGCGCCATCGGCGGCTACCGATTCGAGCCCGGGCGGCCCGGCATTCACCTGATGATCTGCGACCCGTTCACGTTCCCGGCCGATGACCTGCTCGCTCACCTCAACCAGCACGTCCCCCATACCGTGATACTGGGCGGCATGGCCAGCGGCGGGCTGGACCAGCGCCAGAGCCGGCTCTTCCTGGACGGCCGGGTCCTGTCCCAGGGCGCCGTCGGCGCCTACCTGCCCGAAGCCGAGGTCCACACCCTGGTGTCGCAGGGCTGTCGGCCGGTGGGTAACCCGTACACGGTGACGGCCGCCAGCGGCAACGTGATCCACGAGCTTGGCGGCCGCCCGCCGATGGAGCGCCTGCAGGATCTGGCCGGGGCGCTGTCCGCCCGCGAGCGCGAGCTGCTTGCCTCCGGCCTGCATGTCGGCATGGTGGTCGACGAGTATCAGGCCGAGCGGCGGCAGGGAGACTTTGTCATCCGCGGTGTCATCGCCGCCGACCAGGAATCGGGGGCGATCGCGGTCGGCGACCAGGTGGAGGTGGGCCAGACCGTGCAGTTCCAGGTGCGCGACGCGGGCTCGGCGGACGAAGACCTGCGCCGCATGCTGGAACGCGAGGTCGCCGCGCTGGACGGCCGCCCGCCCGCTGGCGCGCTGCTGTTCACGTGCAACGGGCGTGGCTCACGGCTGTTCTCCGAGCCGGACCACGACGCGGAGCTGGTGGCCCGGCTCGTAGGCGACGTGCCGGTGGCCGGGTGCTCCTGCGCGGGCGAACTCGGGCCCGTCGCCGGACGGAACTACCTGCACGGCTTTACGGCCTCGATCGCCGTCTTCCCGGCCGACCCGGAGACGCCGCAGGGCGTCGGGTGAGCGCGGCGGCCGGCGGCGCGGGCGGCCGGGCCGCGATCATCACCGGAGGCGGAACTGGCATCGGCGCGGCGACCGCACGGCGGCTTGCCCGCGACGGCGCGGCGGTTGTCCTCGCCGGACGGCGCTACCAGCCACTGGCGGCGCTGGCAGGCGAACTCGGTGACCGTGCGCTCGCGGTCGCCGCCGACGTCGGCTCGGCGCCCGACATGGTGCGGGTAGTCGCGGCGGCACGGGAGCGATTCGGGCCGGCCGGCATCCTCGTCGCCAACGCCGGCGGACCGGGGGCCGGCACCGCCGCGGACGTGACCGACGCCGCCTGGGCGGACAGCCTGCAGGTCAACCTGTCGACCTGCCTGGTGAGCGCGCGGGCGTGCCTGCCTGACCTGATTGCGACCAGGGGCGTGATCGTGGTTGTCTCCTCGATCGCCGGGCTGGCCGCGTCGCCGGAGTCGGTCGGGTATGTCACCGCGAAGCACGGGCTGATCGGCCTGGCCCGATCGATGGCCCGTGATTTCGGCCCGCGCGGAGTGCGCGTCAATGTCGTCTGCCCGGGCTGGGTGCGCACGCCGATGGCGGACCAGGAGATGGATCAGCTGATGCGGCTGCGCGGCCTCGCCAGCCGGGACGCCGCCTATGAGCTGGCCACCTCGCAGGTGCCGCTGCGCAGGCCGGCCAGCGCCGATGAGGTCGCCGCGGCCATTGCCTTCCTCGCCGGCCAGGACGCCTCGGCCGTGACCGGAGCAGTGCTCACGGTCGACTGCGGCGCGACCGCGGTCGATCTGCCCACAACCGCGTACGACCTGGCCTGACGTGACGGTGGCGGTCGCCAGGGCCCGCGCAACGTACGATCGTGCCATGCCGCGTCGACTCGCCGCCGGGAGCGCCGGGGATCTCGTCCGCGCCGAGCGCGACATCCGCGCTCGCATCGGCGACCAGCACCTTGACTTCGCCGCGATGGCCGCGGTCTCGAACATCTACCGCGCCGCCAACGTCGTACGCAATCACATGGAACGGAAGGTCCTGGCCGACGAGGACCTGTCCTGGGCCGCCTTCACGGTGCTGTTCGTGCTGTGGATCTGGGGCGATCAGCAGACCCGCCATCTGGCCGAGGAAGCCGGCGTCACCAAGGGCACGCTGACCGGGGTGCTCAAGACGCTGGAGAAGCGCGGCCTGGCCCGGCGGCGTACCCACGAGGAGGATGGCAGGCTGGTCCTGGTCAGCCTGGAGCCGAAGGGCCTCGCGGTCATCGAGCGCCTGTTCCCGGCATTCAACATGAGCGAGACCTATGTCAGCGCCGGCCTGTCCGAGCGGGAGAAGGCTCAGCTCGCATCGCTGCTGCGCAAGATAATCCGGCAGACCGAGGGCGGCTGACGCTCAGTCCAGCAACGTGTGCGTCGATGGTGCCGTAGGAGCATCACCAAATCCGCACACGTTCGGGCGAGGGGGCAGTTTCGCGCCTTCCCCAGCCCGCAGCACCTTCCCGGCCAGATCGTTTGGTGCCAAACTAATTTGCATGGCAGTTGACCTGACCGATCTTGATCTGTGGGTGGAGGGCGTTCCCTACGCCGAGTTCGCCCGGCTGCGGCGGGAGGCGCCGGTGGCGTGGTTCGACGAGCCGCCGCCCAACTCGGGCTTCTGGTCGGTGCACCGCTACGACGACATCGTGACCGCCAGCCGGGACGTCGCCGCGTTCTCCTCGGCGCGCGGCGTCTCGTTCGAGGAGCCCACCGACGAGGACATGGCGGCGCGGCGCACGATCATCGACACCGACCCGCCCGAGCACACCAAGCTGCGCAAGATCATGACTGGCACGTTCTCCCAGCGGGCGGTCGCGGTGTATCAGCACTTCGTCGAGGGGCTGACCGATGAGGTGCTGACCGCGGGCCTCGCCGACGAGCCATTCGATTTCGTCGACGCGGTCGCGAAGGAGATACCGATCCGGGTGCTGGCCCGGATCATGGGCCTGCCGCAGGCCCGCCTCGGTCAGTTCATCGACCTCGGCGACCGGCTGATCGCGAACACCGACCCCGAGCTCACCGACGTGGTCTGGGGCCGCGACGACACCGATGCCTACCGCCGGTTCCCGTTCCGCAGCCCGTACGGCAAGCAGCTTTGGGATCTCGGCCGGGAGATCGTCCGCGGTCGGCTGCGCGCACCCGGCGAGGATCTGCTGTCCAAGCTGCTGCTCGCGCGGGTCGACGGCGATGCGCTCAGCGAGGTGGATCTGGACAACCTGTTCTCGATCCTCGTCATCGCCGGCAACGAGACGACCAGGATCGCGATGGCGCACGCGGTACTGGCGTTCTGCCAGTACCCCGGCGAGTGGGACCGCCTGCGGGCCGACGACGGCTTGCTGGACACTGCGACCGAGGAGGTGCTCCGGTGGAGCTGCCCGACGCATTTCATGCGCCGGACGGCCGCCGCGGATACCGACCTCGGCGGCACCTCGATCCGCGCGGGCGACAAGGTCGTGCTGTGGTACGTGTCCGGCAACAGGGACGACGCCGAGTTCGCGGATCCGGAGATGTTCGACGTCGGGCGGTCACCTAACCGCCATCTGAGCTTCGGCCGCGGCGGTCCTCACCTCTGCCTCGGAGCCCACGTGGCCAGGCTGGAGATACGGATCCTGCTGGCCGCGCTGAGCCGGCGGGTCGCGCGATTCGAGCTGGCCGGGCCGGCGCGGCGGATCCGGTCGAACTTCACCAATGGCCTCAAGGAGCTGCCGGTGCGCGCCGTCAGGGGCTGACGGGCGGCACTTTCTGCCCTTGACAGTGAATCGTTTGCTTCCATACGATCCCGACATCGACGGCCGCGGCGCTCCCGGAGGGAGAAACGTGCGGAAGATCGACGCCTTCGCTCACATCCTCCCGCCGTCCTACACCCGGCGCCTGGAGGCGATCACCGGCGGCGCGAATGTCAGCGACCGCATCCTGGGCTACCGGCCGTGGATCCGCGAGGACCCCGCGCTGACCGACCTGGATGCGCGCTGGCGGGTGATGGACCCGTTCGGCGACTACGCCCAGGTGGTGACGCTGGCCGTCCCTCCGCTGGAGGAGCTCGGCGGACCGGCGGCGGCTCTCGACCTGGCCCGGTCGGCCAACGATGAGATCGCCGGGCTCGTCGGCAAGTACCCGGACCGGTTCGCCGGGTTCACCGCGGCGCTGCCGATGTGCGACCCCGATGCCGCCGCGGCCGAGCTGGACCGCGCGATGACCGAGCTCGGCGCGCTCGGCGCGCAGGTATACACGAACGTCAGTGGCGCGCCGCTGGACGACGCGAGATTCGAGCCGATCTTCGACGTCGTGACCGGGCGCGGCGGCACGCTCTGGCTGCATCCGACCCGCAGCGAGGTGTGGTCGGACTATCCGGCGGAGAGCCGGTCCCGGTATGGCATCTGGTGGTCGCTCGGCTGGCCGTACGAGACGTCGGTCTGCATGACCCGGCTGGTGTTCTCCGGTTACTTCGACCGCTATCAGGACCTGCGGATCATCGCCCACCACGCAGGCGCCATGGTGCCCCACTTCGCGGCGCGGCTGGCAGCGCCGCTTGAGGACCCCGACCGGGACGCGATCATGGCGCGCCTGTCCGCGGAGCCGCTGGATTACTTCCGCCGGTTCTATACCGACAGCGCGCTATTCGGCGCGGCGCACGCGGTGCGCTGCGCCGTCGAGTTCTTCGGTGCCGAGCACGTCCTGTTCGGCACCGACATGCCGCTCGGCGGCCCGGCCGTCGTCGCGGACACCATCGCCGACATCGAGGCGCTCGGCCTCGACGAGACGGCCACCCAAGCGATCTTCTCTGGCAACGCCAGGAAGCTGCTGCACGTCAGCTAGTGTCGTGAGTCAATAATTCGCCTCTAGCTTGGTAGGCTCGGGGTATGCCGAGTCCTGTGGCCGCTGCGGTGGTGCTGACTGCTGAGGAACGGGCGCAGCTGGAGGCGTGGGCGCGGCGGCCGAAGAGCGCCCAGTTCCTGGCGATGCGGGCGCGGATCGTGCTGGCGGCGGCGGACGGGCTGGGCAACACCGCGGTCGCGGCGAAGCTGGGGATCGCGCTGAGCAGTGCCAGCAAGTGGCGGTTGCGGTTCCTGGCGCTGCGGCTGGACGGGCTGACCGACGAGCCGCGGCCAGGCCGGCCGCGGACGGTCACCGACGAGCAGGTCGAGGCGGTCATCGCCCGGACGCTGGAGAGCACGCCGGCGAACGCGACGCACTGGTCGACCCGGTCGATGGCGGCCGAGCTGGGCCTGTCGCAGTCGGCGGTGTCGCGGATCTGGCGCGCATTCGGCCTGCAGCCGCACCGGCAGG
>JASHOV010000038.1 GCA_030038495.1 Streptosporangiaceae bacterium | reverse complement strand
TCCAGGTGCAGCCGCGCCGCCCGCCCGGCGGCCCGTGCCGCGGCGGCGATCTGGCCGATCAGCGCCGGCGTTCCCGCGGTCAGGTCGATATCGTGCGCGATCGCGTCGGCGTGCGGCGCATCCGGACTGCCGTGCAGGCTGAGCACGGGCACGTCGACACCCGCCTGCCGGAGCGCGATCGCGTCCGCCGCCTGCACGACGCCCAGCCAGGTCGCGCCGCCCGCAAGCGCCGCGCGGGCCGACGGCAGCAGGCCGTGCCCGTAGCCGTCGGACTTGACCACGGCCATCACCTGCGCCGCGCCAACGTGCCTGTTCAGCGCGGCCACGTTTGCCCTGATGGCGTCGAGGTCGATGAGCGCTTCCGGCTGGCCGTCCATGGCATCACAGTCTGCCAGCACGGGCGGGCCGATACGCCCAGCCACCGGACTCCGGCGCTGGCTCGCCGCCGAGGTCCGCCGCGTGATAGGCAAGTCGGCATGGCTGAACTCATTCCGCTGCCCGTCCTGTTCGGCAACCCGGAGCGCGTCGCCCCGCAGATATCCCCCGACGCCGCCCAGCTGGCCTGGATCGCCCCCCGCGACGGCGTGCTCAACGTCTGGGTGGCCCCCGTCAGCGCCGAGACCGGGCTGGACCTGGCCGCCGCCAGGGTCGTGACCAGCGACACCGACCGCGGCATCCGGCAATTCGAGTGGGCGCACGACGGCCGGCACCTGCTCTACCTGCAGGACACCGGGGGCGATGAGAACTGGCGGCTGCACGACGTCGACCTCATCACGATGGACGAGCGCGATCTCACCCCGTTCGACGGTGTGCAGACCGAGCTGATCGCCGTGGAGCCATCGTTCCCGTCCGAGATCCTGGTCGGCCTCAACAAGGACAACCCGCAGCTGCACGACGTCTACCGCCTCGACCTGCGCACCGGCGAGCTGACCAAGGAGGTCGAGAACCCCGGATTCATCGGCTGGCTCGCCGACCCGCAGCTGACCGTACGGGCCGGGTTCCAGCCGCACCCCGACGGCTCGATGACGATCATGGTGCGGAACGGGGCTGACGGCGGCTGGCGGGCACTGCTCGAGGTGGCCGAGGAGGACGCGCTGAGCACGGACGCGATCACCTTCAGCCAGGACGGCTCGTCGCTGCTGCTGGCTTCCTCGGCCGGCGCGGAAACCGCCCGGCTGGTGCGGATAGACGTGGCGACGGGGGCGGCCGAGATACTGGCCAGCGACCCGGTGGCGGACGTGAGCGGGGTCAAGATCCACCCCCGCACCCGCGAGCCGCAGATCGTGTCCTTCCAGTACGCCCGCATGGATTACCAGGTGCTGGACCCGAGTGCCGCCGACGATCTGGCCTCGATCCGCGGCCTGCACCCCGGCGACCCGTCGATCGCCAGCGGCGACGACGCGGACCGGATCTGGCTGGTCGCGTTCACCAACGACGCCGGGCCGGTGCCGTATTACGCCTACGACCGCCAGACCGGAATCGGCCGGTTCCTGTTCGAGCATCAGCCGGAGCTGTCCCGCTATGAGCTGGCGGCCATGGAACCGTTCTCGTTCACCTCCCGCGACGGGCTCACCATTAACGGGTACCTGACGTTCCCGGCCGACACGGAGCGCACCGGATTGCCGACCGTCCTCAACGTGCACGGCGGCCCGTGGGCCCGCGACCGGTGGGGCTACAGCCCGGAGGCGCAATGGCTGGCCAACCGCGGCTGCCTGTGCGTCCAGGTGAACTTCCGCGGCTCGACCGGCTACGGCAAGGCGTTCATCAACGCCGGCGACCGCGAGTGGGGCGCCCGGATGCAGGACGATCTGAGCGACGCGGTCGCCCACGTCATCGGACAGGGCTGGGCCGACCCGGCCAGGGTCGCGATCTACGGCGGCTCCTACGGCGGCTACGCGGCGCTCGCGGGTGCCACGTTCACGCCTGATCTGTACCGGTGCGCGGTTGACATCGTCGGCCCGTCGAACCTGATCACGCTGATCCAGACGATCCCGCCGTACTGGGCGCCGCTGATCGCCCAGTTCCACCGCCGGGTCGGCGACCCGGAGAAGGACGCCGACTTCCTCTGGTCCAGGTCACCGCTGTCGGCCGTCGACCGGATCCGCATCCCGCTGCTGATTGCCCAGGGCGCCAACGACCCGAGAGTCAAGCAGGCCGAGGCGGAGCAAATCGTGGCGGCGCTGGAGAAGGCCGGCATCGACCACGAGTACATGCTGTTCCCTGACGAGGGCCACGGCTTCGCCAAGCCGGAGAACCGGCTCAGGTTCTACGCCGCCGCCGAGGGCTTCCTGGCCAAGCACCTGGGCGGCCGGGCTCAGTACTAGGAGCGGAACGGGGCTCTTCCTGGTCTCGGCCGGTCTGGGGTCACGGCCGGTCCGGGTTTCAGGCGCTCCGGGTGACCGACCTGATGGCGGCGGGCAGCGACCTGATCAGGTCCGAGGCGCCGATAGGCGCGCCCTCGGCCGCGAGCCGCGCCGCCACGCCGTGCAGGTAGGCTCCGGCCGCCGCGGCGCTGGCCGGGGCCGCGCCCTGAGCCAGCAGCGCGCCGGTGAGGCCAGACAGGACGTCGCCGGAGCCGGCCGTGGCCAGCCAGCTTGTTCCCGTCGGGTTCACCAGGACGGGCTCGCGGTCATCGGGGGTGGCGATGACAGTGGTCGAGCCTTTCAGCAGTACGGTCACGCCCAGTTGCCGGGCGGCCGTGGTCGCGTAGTGCAGCCTTCTGGCTTCGATGTCGGCGCGGTCGGCTTTTAGCAGCCTGCCCAGTTCGCCCGCATGCGGGGTGATGAGCATCGGGCCGTCGCGGTCCAGCAGTTCGCGGTGCTCGGCCAGAATCGTGATCCCGTCGGCGTCTACAAGTACGGGAAGGCTTGTCGCCAGGACGGCGGCCAGGCGGCTGACGGCATCGGGGCCGGTGCCCATGCCGGGGCCGGCCACCCATGCCTGCACCCGGCCGGCTGCCTCGATCGCCTGCGCTCCCGGCTTTTCGTCGTCGTCGGTGAGGACGGCCTCGGGCCAGTACTGCCGCACGGCCATGAGGACCTGCCTGTTAGACACGAGCCTGACCATGCCGGCGCCGCCGTGAATGGCGGCGCCGGTGGCGAGAACCGCGGCCCCGGTGTACTGCCCGCTGCCCGCGACGACACCAAGCACGCCCCGCCGGTACTTATCGGACTCCGCCTTCGGCCGCGGCAGGACCGCGGCAACGTCTTCGGCCTGAAACGCGACTGCCGACGGGGCGGAAAGATACGGTCCGAGGCCGATGTCGACGAGCTGGGCGCTTCCGGCCATCTCGGCGCCGGGGTCGATCATCAGGCCTGGCTTCCAGGTGCCGAATGTGACGGTGACGTCCGCGCGGACCGCGCTGCCTTCGGCCTCGCCGGTATCCGCGCTGACCCCGCTGGGCAGGTCGACGGCTACCACCACGGCCCCGTCGGCCCTGGCCGCCTCGGTCAGTGCCGCCAGCGACTTTCCCGGCTCTCTGAGGCCGCCGGACCCGCCGATGCCGGTCAGCCCGTCGATGATGAGGTCGGCGGCGGCGATCTCGGCCCTTACGTCCGGCCCGATCGCGCTCAGGTTCGTCGCCGCAGCCCGGACCGGCGGCGTGGGGAGCCCGCCGACCTTACCCGCTGGCGCCGGGCCACCGAGAGGCGGCAGGGCGGCGTGGCCGCCCGTTCCCGCCGTGTCGGCCTCGGCCGACATGACTATCCCCCCGGCCGGTATCACCCTTCCCCCGGCGGCCTTGAGCGCGGCGTGTCCCGCCTGATTTAGCCGGGAACCGGCCGCGATCGCGATCACACGGGCACCGCGGTCGGCCAGGCGAGCACCCGCGAACAGCGCATCCCCGCCGTTGTCACCGCTGCCCGCCAGAATCACCACTTTTCCGCCGTAGACCTGGCCCAGCAGGGATATACACACGGCGGCGAGCCCGGCCGCGGCTCGCTGCATCAGCGTTCCGTCTGGCAACTCGGCCATCAGCGCCCGCTCGGCCGACCGGACATCGGCGACCGAATGTGCCGTCCTCATCGCTCCGCCACCACCATGGCCACGCAGAATCCCCCGTCGTGGCTGATCGACACATGCCAGCGGTAGACACCCCGCTCAGCGGCGGCAGCCGCCACCGTGCCGGTGATGTCAAGGACGGGTCTGCCGCTGGATTCCCGGCGAACCACCACGTCGGTCCATTTCAGGCCCTTCGGGGCGCCGAGGGCCTTCGCGACCGCCTCCTTGGCCGCGAAGCAGCCGGCGAGCTGATAGACCGAAGCTTCTCGTTCGCTCTCGGCGAACAAACGATTGGCCAGGCCAGGGGTTCTCGTCAGCGCCGCCTCAAGCCGGGCTATCTCCGTCATATCGATGCCGATCCCTGCGATCACTCGCCCAGCCTGCCACCCCGCCCGCTATTGCTCCAGCGGGCCGGGCCTGCCGCCACTGCTGGCGGTGGTCCGGCCGAAGAGTGCGGGGCAGATGTCGAGCGGCTGGCGACGCGGTCGTCACCTTTCCTCCGTTCGGTGGGTGCAAACCGGGGCAGATCGCCGTGCTAGGCCCACGCAACGGAGGACAAGTCAGGGTCGGCCGGCCATAGGCCAGGACCGCCGACGCCGCAGGGCGGCCAGAGTCAGCCGACGTTCGTGATCGTCGCGACGAGCTGGCCAGCCAGGCGGTCGGCCTGATCGGAGTCTTCCGCCTCGACCATGACCCGGACGGCGGGCTCCGTACCGCTGGGGCGGACCAGCACCCGGCCCTTATCGCCCAGTTCCGCCTCGGCCGCTGCCACCGTCGCTGCCAGCGCCGGGGATGCCATTACCCGGCTCTTGTCCACGCCAGGGATGGTGATCAGAACCTGCGGGTACCTGGTCATCACGGTAGCCAGCTCGGCCACGGTCTTGTCCTGTCGCACCGCCTCGGCCAGGAACTGTATGGCGGTCAGCAGGCCGTCACCCGTAGTCGCATGATCCAACATGATGATGTGGCCCGACTGCTCCCCGCCGAGGATGAACTTGCCATCCAACATCGCCGCGATCAGGTACCGGTCGCCCACCGGGGTTTCCACGATGCTGATCCCGGCCGCGTTCATCGCCTTACGGAAGCCGAGGTTCGACATCACGGTCGCGACTACCGTGTCGCCTGCCAGCCTGCCCGTATCCTTCAGGGCCAGCGCGAGCACAGCCAGGATCTGGTCACCGTCGATCACGTCGCCAGCGGCATCCACCGCCAGGCACCGGTCGGCGTCGCCGTCGTGCGCGATGCCGGCGTCCGCGCCATATTCGATGACCGCCGACGAAAGCGTACCCAGGCTGGTCGAGCCGCAGCCCGCGTTGATGTTCAGCCCGTCTGGCTCGGCGCCGATTGTGATCACGTCCGCGCCTGCACGGCTCAGCAGCACCGGGGCGTATTCGGAGGCCGCGCCGTGCGCGCAGTCGACGACCACCTTCAGCCCGGCGAGCGGCCCCTGCGCTGTGGCCGGCAGCGTGGTCAGAAGATGATCGAGATAGCGCTCGCCGTGCTCTGGTCCATCGCTGACCCGGCCGAATCCGCTCTCGGGAACCCTGGCCTTACCCCCGGCCGCCAACCGGCCGGAATGAGTCAGCCTTTCCTCGATGTCCTGCTCGACAGCGTCGGGAAGCTTGACTCCGCCTCGGGCGAAGAACTTGATTCCGTTGTCGGGTGCGGGATTGTGGCTCGCCGACAGCATCACGCCCAGGTCAGCGCCGAGTGCGGTCGTCAGATAGGCCACCGCCGGCGTCGGGATGACCCCAAGCCGGACGGCGTCGACGCCACTCGCGGCAAGTCCCGCCACCACTGCGGCCTCGAGGAACTCACCTGACGCTCGCGGGTCACGACCGACTACCGCGACGGGCCTGCGATGTTGATCCCGCGCGGCAGCGAAGTCGCCGGTGCCCGCGAGGACGCTGGCTGCGGCCGCCGCCAGGTCCATCGCCAGGCCCGCCGTAAGGTCATACCCGGCTCGGCCGCGAACGCCGTCTGTACCGAAAAGGTGGCCCATCGCCTCAGGATCCCTGTGCCGTGATGGCCGGGTCCGTTAGCGCTTGGAGTACTGCGGAGCCTTGCGGGCCTTCTTCAGGCCGGCCTTCTTGCGCTCGATAACACGGGCGTCCCTGGTGAGGAAGCCGGCCCGCTTGAGGCTCGAGCGGCTCTCCGGGTCGACCAGAGTGAGCGCCCTCGCGATGCCCAGCCGCAGCGCACCCGCCTGGCCGCTGACGCCGCCGCCGCTGATCCTGGCGACGATGTCGAACTGCTCCTCTGCGCCCAGCGTCACCAGCGGCTCGCTGACCAGCTGCTGATGGACCTTGTTCGGGAAGTAGTCCGTCAGCGAGCGGTCGTTGATTTTCCACTGGCCGGAACCGGGCTGGATCCGGACCCTGGCGATGGCCTCCTTGCGGCGGCCGGTGCTGATGGCCTTGCCGGTGACTACCGGCTTGCGTGCGGCCGGCTTCGGCTGGGCGTCGCTGGTCTGCGTGGTGTACTCCGACACGTGCTCCTCGGCCGCGTCGGTGTCGCCTGCCATTCCTGCATCCAGCGTTTCAGTGGACTCAGCCACGTTGTCTTCCTCGTGCTTCCCGCTTGGTTGGTAGTGCCCTGGCTCTGGTTTTGCGATCGCTAGCGGCTTGCGCCGGCCTGCTCGACCTGGGAGATCTCGAACGGCACCGGCTGCTGAGCCTGGTGCGGGTGCTCGGGACCGGCGTACACCTTGAGCTTGCGCAGCATCTGACGGCCCAGGGCGTTCTTCGGCAGCATGCCCTTCACTGCCTTCTCGACAGCACGCTCGGGGCTTCGGGCCATGAGCTCGGCATACGACATCGCGCGGAGACCGCCCGGGTAGCCGGAGTGCCGGTAGGCCATCTTGTCGCGCAGCTTGTTGCCGCTCAGCGACACCTTCGCGGCGTTGACGATGATGACGAAGTCGCCGGTGTCCATGTGCGGCGCGAAGATCGGCTTGTGCTTACCGCGCAGCAGCGTCGCCGTGTGGCTGGCCAGCCGTCCGAGTACGACGTCCGATGCGTCGATGACATGCCATTGGCGCTGGATGTCAGCGGCCTTCGGGCTGAATGTGCGCACAGTCATAAGCCTTCGCGTGTGAGTCCTGTTACTTGCCCGTGCCTATATCTACCCAAAGCGCGGGAATCCGCATGTACTAATCGGCGGCTCACGCGCCCAGCAGGCGCGCGGGCATGCCAGTACGCATGGACGCACCTAGCAGAGTACCGGCCCTGGCCAGCTACGGTCAAAGCGAGCCGCCGGGGGCCGGGCCCGAAGCGGGGCCACGCCAGGGCGGGAAACGCCCGATTCTGGCCGCCCCGGCCCCCCGACCAGAAACCCGCTAGCAGGCTAACTCGCTGCCGGGGAGCGATACGCTCGCGGAATGCGCTACCCCCCCGACGACACGGCAGACCAGTCTGGGCGCCGTCGGCGCGGCCGCAGTTCCGGCCAGCATCCGGCCGGTCAGGATCCCGATGAGGAGTCGGTCTTCGTCCCCGGCTACGCCGGGCGGAGAGAGCCGGGTCGGGTAGCCGGGGACGGCAGCGGGGCCGGGCATTCGCCGTGGCACGGTTCCTCGGCGGGCAAGGGACCTGTGCGCGGGTATCCGCCGCTGCCCGGCCAGCCGCCGCCGATGTACCCGCCCGGCCAGTTCGCCTCCTGGAACCGGCGGGGTGCACACGCGCGCGCGGCGGACGGAGGCCGGTCCGGTCCGGGCAGGCCCGGCGCGCTGGCTGCGGGCGGCGGGCGGGGCGAAGGATCTGGTTACTATGCCGCCGACGCCGAGACGCAGACGGATCCTGGCTACTCGATGCTGGCCGTCACCGACCCGGCCGCGGACGTCACCTCGACGCAGACCTGGCAGGCCGTAGGCGATGGACGAGCGACGGGCGCCTGGACTGGCCCCGCCCGGCCGGGCGCTTCCCGGCCACCAGCAGGCCGGCAGGCCGGGCCATGGACCGGCGAGCGCGGGACGGTCCCCGGACCGGACGACCCCGGCCCCGGGCTGGGGACCCGGAGCCCGCAGCCAGTCCCCGACCGGCCACGAGGCCTGCCGCAGGATTTCCCGCTATCGGAGCCGGAGGGGGCGAGCCGCGCCCGTGCCGGTGGCCGTCGGGGTATCGGCACCGGCCCGCTCTCGGCTCCGAGCCTGACCGCCGCGCTGGGCGGGGAGGGCGTGCCAGCCGGGTCTGTCGCGGATCCGCGCACCGAACCGCGGCGCGCCGGGCCCGGCCAGACCGGGCGCTCGCGCTTGGGCGGCAGACCCTCCGTTCGCCGGGCCAAGAGCCACGGTAGCGCGAAGCTGGCGGTAGCCGGAGCGCTGGTGATCGTGCTCATCGGCGGGGCGGCTCTCTATCTGGGCGCGCAGGCCGCCTCCAGGAAGCCGCGAACCGCATCCCCGCCCGGGGCGACACCCACGGTGTCGGCGTCCCCCACTCCATCGCTCGGGCCCTATGGGTACATCGCCTCCCGCCAGGACGATCCGGTCCCGCTCACGGTCGCGGAGCTGTACCCGGCTTCCTTCACCGCCGAAGGCGTTGCCTACGTGCGCACCAGGAGCAGCCTTAGCGCCGACTGCGTCGATGCCGTCGACGGCGCCGGCATCCAGGAGGCCGTGAGCTCAGCTGGCTGCAGCCAGGTCGCGAGGGCGACCTACCTGGCAACGAAGACCGACATGATGGGCACCATCGGGGTCCTGAACCTCAAGACGGCCAGGAGCGCCTCCGCCGCGGCCCGTGCCGCCGGGTCGGGCAACTTCATCGCTCAGCTGGCGGGCCGCGCCGCGCCGACGAACAAGATCGGCCAGGGCGCTGGCATCGAGGAAGCGCTGGCCAAGGGGCACTACCTGATCCTTATCTGGGCGGAGCTCACCAGCCGCAGGACGCCGCGTAAGGGAACGCAGAGCGCCGGCCTGGACCAGTTCATGACCGAGCTGCTGGACAACACGGCCAACATCTCGCTCACTAACCGCATGGTGAACGGAAGTCCCTCCCCGCCTGCGTCCGGCACCTAGGCTCCCGCGGGCAGTTCCCTGGTGCGCCTGGTGAGGGCGGCCCTGGCGGCCAGGCCGGCGTCTTCCGGATAGCCGACCTCCTCCAGGCACAACGGGTGCGGCGGCGCGACTCGCACTGCCGGATCACGACGCCGTGCGGCCAGTACCTGGCCCACCCAGCGCGCCTCCCTGCTGCCATCGCCGACGGCGAGCAGCGCGCCCACGAGCGCCCTGACCATGTTGTGACAGAACGCATCCGCGATCACGGTCGCTACCACGATGCCGGGCTCGGCGCGGGCCCAGTCCAGCCTGACCACCTCGCGGATCGTGGTCGCGCCCTCGCGGCGACGGCAGAACGCGGCGAAGTCGTGCTCGCCCACACAGGCCGCGGCCGCCTCGTTCATCTGGCCGAGGTCGAGCCCATGCCGGTACCAGAGCGTCTGGTTGCGGCGGAGCGGATCGGCGGCGGCCGGATCATCACATACCCGGTAGGAATAGCGGCGCCATAGCGCCGAGAACCGGGCGTCGAAGCCCGGCGCGGCCGGCCGGAGCGACCAGACCGTGACGTCGTCAGGGAGCAGCCTGCGCAGCCTGCGCAGGGCGGGCTCACCGGTCCGGGCCCAGGCGTCCGCCGGAACGTCCACGTGCGCCACCTGGCCGCGCGCGTGAACGCCGGCGTCTGTTCGCCCGGCTACGGTCAGGGCGGGCGGCTCCGGCAGGCTCAGCGCCCGCCAGAGGGCCTCCTCGGCCACTTGCTGGATGGTGCGCTGGCCAGGCTGCCTAGCCCAGCCGTGAAACTGCGAGCCGTCATAGCCAAGGTCCAGCCTTAGCCGAACGAGCCCGGCCAGCTCTGGCTGCCCGGGCTCGTTCATGACTGCCTCGCTACTCGTCGGTCGCCTCGCCGGTGGCCTCGTCGTCCTCGTCGTCCTCGGCGGCCTTCTCCTCGGCTTCTGCGTCCGCGAGAACGGCGTCGTCCTCGGCCTCGGCCTCGGCGTCCTCGGCATCGTCGGCAGCGGCACTGGCGTCAGTGAGCTGGTCCTCGTCGATGTCGTTCTTCGCCGCCCACTC
>JASHOV010000393.1 GCA_030038495.1 Streptosporangiaceae bacterium | reverse complement strand
CGACTGCGCGCTGAGACAGGTTGCCGGGCAGGCTGCACAGCGCGATGTTGATTTCCACCAGGGCTGCCGCACTGCGGGCCGACGCCTCGGCCAGGTGAGCCGCGGCTATGGTTTCGCCGCGCAGATTGGGGTTGCCCCGAGCGGCGACGCGTGCGGCCAGTTCGGCCACGCGCGCGGCGATCTCGGCGATTTCGAGCGGGGTCGTGACCGCGCCGGAGAGGGCGGCCGCGATCTTGTCCCGTCGCTCGCCGCCGTCGTCTTCCCTGGGCAGGCGATAGGCGTCGAGCACAGCACGGTAGGCGGTCGCGTCCCGGTCGGTGAGCCTGGCAGCCCGCTCACGCAGCCGGTCCGCCTCCTCCGCGAGGTCAACGGCAGCGGGGAACTGCTCGTCCGAGAACCGGGCCGCCATAGCGACCAGCCCGGCGGAAAGTGCACCTGTTATGGCGGCCGCGCCTCCGGCGCCAGGGGTAGGCACGCGGGCGGCAAGCAGCTCCAGGAAAGCCCGCACCGGCTGGTCCAGGAAGGAGTCTGCCGACTGCTCGGGCTCCGGTCGGCTGTCTGGCGGCGCAGTCAGGACAGCCCTCGAATCTGCCCGTCAGCGTCGAGGTCGATGCGTGCGGCGGCGGGACTGGTGCCGAGGCCCGGCATGGTCCGTATCTCGCCGCAGATCGGGTAAATGAACCCGGCCCCAACCGATGCGCGGACCTCCCGGACCGGCAAGGTCCACCCGGTTGGCGCACCCTTCAGCGCCGGGTCGGACGAGATGGACAGGTGTGTCTTCGCGACGCAGACCGGCAGCCGACCGAATCCCGCCTGCTCGTAGGTGTCGAGCTGCTTTGCAGCTTGCGCGGAGTATTCGACCCGGGCGGCGCCGTATACCTCTGTAGCCACGGTCTCGATCTTCTCGCGCAGGCTCGCCGAGTCCGGGTAGAGCAGCCGGAATTCCGACGGCTCGGCGGCTGCTTCGTTCACGGCACTGGCCAGTTCGACGGCACCGCGGCCGCCGTCGGCGAAATGCGTGCACACCGCCGCCCGGACGCCCAGCTCCGCCGCGATGTCCCTGATCACCTGGTGCTCGCCGGGATGGTCAGTCGGGAACGCGTTGATGGCCACCACCGGGGTAACCCCGTGCAGGCGGATATTGGCGACCTGCTTGCGCAGGTTGGACGCTCCGGCCGCGACGTCGTCGGCGTTCTCCTTGAGTAGGTCCGGTGGCAGCGGCCGCCCGGCGACAATCTTGTACTTGCCCGAGTGGGCCTTGAGTCCACGGACTGTGGCGACGAGCACCGCCGCATCCGGGATCAGCCCGGAGGTGCGGCACTTGATATTGAAGAACCGCTCTGCCCCCATGTCCGCACCGAACCCGGCCTCGGTCACCAGGTAGTCACCCGCGTGGATGCCGATCAGGTCGGCGATTACCGAGGAGTTGCCGGTGGCGATGTTGCCGAACGGCCCGGCGTGTACCAGGACCGGCGTGTTTTCCAGGGTCTGCAGCAGGTTCGGCTTCACCGCCTCCCGCAGCATGACGGCCATTGACCCGGCGACGTTCAGCTGCTCGGCGGTGACCGGCGAGCCGTCCCTCGTGTAGCCGACCACGATCCGGCCGAGCCGCTCGCGCAGGTCAGCCAGCGACCTGGCTAGTGCCAGCGTGGCCATGACCTCAGAGGCGGCGGTGATGTCGAACCCGGTCTGCCGCGGCACTCCGTCGCCGGGGCCGCCCAGCCCGATGATGATGTTGCGCAAAGCCCGGTCGTTGACGTCCAGGACACGGCGCCAGGTGATGTTGTGGAGATCGAGGCCGAGAGAATTGCCCTGATACAGATGGTTGTCAATCATCGCGGCCAGCAGGTTGTGGGCTGCGGTCACCGCATGCATGTCCCCGGTCAGGTGCAGGTTCAGTATCTCCATGGGCACAACCTGGCTGTACCCGCCGCCCGCGGCTCCGCCCTTGATCCCGAACGTTGGTCCCATGGACGGCTGGCGGATCGTCACTGTGGCCCGCTTGCCGATGTGGTGCAAGCCCTGCCCGAGCCCGACCGTAGTCGTGGTCTTGCCCTCGCCCAGCGGTGTCGGAGTGATCGCCGAGACCACCACGTACTTCGCCGTCGGCCCGTCCGCCAGCTCTTCGATCGCAGCTAGCTTGATCTTCACTACCTGGTCGCCGTAGGGCTCCAGCAGATGGCTGGCGATGCCCATCTCGGCGGCCACATCGTCCAGCGGCTTGAGCGCCGCGCCTCGGGCTATATCTAGGTCGCTCGGGAAAGCCACGTTGCCTCCGGAAGGTCGACCGAGCCAAGTTCGCAACGACTGACGTCCCGGCTCTTTTAGTTGAAGTTTCCAGCAAAAGCGACTTCCAGAGCAATGGGCGCAGGCACAACTCCTGCTTCCGGCACCCTGTCCCGCATGACAAACCACTGACGGCCGGTAACCGGTCCCACCGCTTCGTATCGGCCGCCCGGCATGAGCGCTCGTGAGCTACCAGCACCGCGGGCCGGCTGACGGGCTTGAGGCCACTGTGCTCGTCGCCGAGCTCAGCGCGGTGAACCGCCGAGCAACGCCATGACTTCGGTCAGCTGACCGCGCGCCCAGTCGTACTGCGGACGATGAGTGTGGCCGCGGTAGACAGTCTCAATTACCAGCCCAGGTCGACATGCCGCCGCTCGCCGTCCTGCAGCAAGTCTCGGCCATACGGTGAGTGCGCTCCGCCAGCTCGGATCGCCAGGCCCGGTGAGAGGCCCGAACCAGGGGCCGCGGATCGAATTCAGCTCACGGCGAACTCGACGGCAGGGACCGGCACCCCGGTGCGCTCCGTGATCAGCCGCAGGGCTGCCAGCTCGATTGCCATCGCGCCCTGCTCGTACATCATCACCTCGGCAGTTGGCGGCGGGGCAATCTTCAGCACCACTGCGCGGCCATCAGCGAGGCGCATCTGGTAGGCAACGCTGAACCAGCCGTGGCCCAGCTCGCTTACTCAGTCACCGTCGGCCGGGACCAAACCGCTGCCGTAGGCTCTGGCGGCCATCGCTCGCAGCGTCTCCATCGGCTGGCGGATCTTGGTGGAGCTTTCCATCGACCGCTGCTTAGCACGGGCGAACCACTAACGTGTGATCTTGCTACTTTCGCCCGGAGGTGGCGTCCGGAGGTGGCGTCCGGAGGTGGCGCCCGGCCCCGGCGCAGCGGTGAGGAGGCGGGATGGACGTGACCACGGTAGCCGTGCTCGATGACTACCAGGGCCGTGCCCGTGAGTACGCAGACTGGGCATCGCTGGAGCCGGGCGTGGAGGTTGAGTTCTTCCGCGAGCCCATCAGCCCGGACGCGCTCGCCCTCACGCTCGCTGAGTTCGACGTGCTGGTGCTGATGCGTGAGCGGACGGCGTTCCCGAGGTCCGTGCTCGAGGCACTGCCCAACCTCAAGCTGCTGGTCACCACCGGGATGCGGAACGCATCGGTCGACGTCGGCTACCTGCGGGAGCGCGGCGTCACGGTCTGCGGCACGGGCGGAACGGCAGGCGCCGCCGCGCCCGGCGTCCCCAGCACGGCCGAGGTAGCGTGGGCGCTCATCCTGGCCGTCTGCAAGCGCGTCACGATCGAGGACCGGGCGATCCGCAGCGGGCACTGGCAGCTGGGCATGCCGGTCAGTCTCGCCGGGGCGACACTGGGGCTGGCCGGGCTCGGCAACCTCGGCGCGGCCATGGTCGGGCCTGCCCGTGCCTTCGGCATGGACGTCACGGCCTGGAGCCAGAACCTGACCGAGGAACGCGCGGCGGCCGTCGGCGCGCGCAGGGTCAGCAAGGCCGAGCTGCTGTCGGGCGCCGACGTCCTGTCCATTCACCTGGTGCTGAGCGACCGGACCCGCGGCCTGTTCCAGGCCGCCGACCTGGCGCTGATGAAGTCCACCGCCGTCGTCATCAACACCTCGCGGGGGCCGATCATTGACCAGCGCGCGCTCGTTGATGCGGTCCGGAACCGGACAATCGCCGGCGCCGGCCTGGATGTCTACGATGAGGAGCCGCTCCCGGCCGGCCACGAGCTGACCGCGCTGGAGAACGTGGTGCTGCTTCCCCACCTTGGGTACGTCAGCGAGCCCGGTCTCAGAAACATGTACCGCGAGGCGGTGGAGGACATCGCGGCGTTCCTAGCCGGCGCGCCGATCCGCACGGTCAGTCCGGCCCGCGGCCCGGGTTAGTCGAACGTCGGCTTGCGATCCCTGGTCCGCTTGAGCTCGAAGAAGCCGTCGGCCTCGGTAACGAGCACCACGCCGTCCCACAGCCGGCCGGCCGCCTCGCCGCGCGGGATCGGCGTGATGACGGGGCCGAAGATGGCATTGCCGCGGATCCGGATCACGGGCGTGCCCACATCCGTCCCGACCACGTCGAAGGCCTCGTGGTGAGATCTCTTGATCTCATCGTCGAACTCGGTGCTGTCCGCGGCGGCGGCCAGGGAAGCGGGCAGACCGACCTCGGCAAGCGCCTCGGGGATCACGTTCGGGTCGCTGCGGCGACCCTCGTTGTGAAGTCTCGTGCCGATGGCCGTGTAGAGCGGTCCGAGGATTCCAGGGCCGGCTTCCCGAGCGGCGGCGGCGACGACGCGGATCGGGCCCCACGCCCGCTCCATCCGCTCCTGATACTCGGGAGTCAGCCCCTGGCCCTCGTGCTGGATCAGGTTCAGGTAGGCGAGGGACATAATCCGCCAGTCGACTCGCACCGGCCGTACCTTCTCGACCTCGAGCATCCAGCGCGAGGTGATCCAGGCCCAGGGGCAGAGCGGGTCGAACCAGAACTGCGCTTCCTCGTCGGCTTGCGGCTGCGCTGGGGTTTCCGGCTGCACTGTCACGCTGTCTGGCAACAGGCAGCGAAGCAGGTCTATTCCTAGCCCGGCTCAGCCCGTGCTGGCAGGAGCGGTCAGGTGCCCGCCGAACACCCCGATGATGGTGAGGACCGCGAGGAGCGCGCCGACCAGGCCCACGATGACCGCGCTGATCGCGGTCGCCTTGGCCCAGCCCGGGTTGCCGCCGCTGCGCAGGACCCTCGGCACGTAGAGCGCACCGGCACCGAACAGCACCGCCGCGGCGGCGAACACGAGCGCCCACCAGGCCTGGGTGTGCCAGGCGCTCGCATAGAGGTTCAGCTCCTGCTGAGCCGTCAGACCAGAGCTCGGGGCATTCATTTCTACGCTGTACTGGCCGTGACTGACCACGACGCCGCTGGTCCAGTTCGTCGTAAGGGAGACGACTGCCAGAGCCAGGCCGGCGAAGCCGAAGCCTCCGCTCACCGCGCCACTACCCAGAACGCCGTCCCCGTCCGAGTCATCGTCGTCGGCCTCGGCCAGCTCTTCCGGAAGATCGGTGAGCTCGTCCGGGAAATCGGTGAACTCTTCCGCGAGATCGGTGAGGTCTTCCTGGAGATCGGCTTGTTCGTCCGGGGCGCCGGAGACGATGAGCGCGGAGCTGGACTCTGCGTCCGTCTTGCCCATGTTTATAGGGTTATCGGTCATAGACGACTACGTTAGAGGCAAAGGCTGAAAGCCAGGTGAACGAACGCTCAAA
>JASHOV010000392.1 GCA_030038495.1 Streptosporangiaceae bacterium | reverse complement strand
GCCGACTGGACCAGCCAGCCGCCCACGATCGGGCCGACCGCCGAGGCCACTCCGCCAAGTCCGGACCACGCGCCGACCGCGCGCGCACGGTCGTCCTTGGCAAATGTGGCCTGGATGATCGCAAGCGAGCCTGGAGTCAGCAGCGCCCCGCCGATGCCCTGCAGAACTCGGGCCGCGATGAGCACGCCGATATCAGGGGAAATTCCGCATAGGCCCGAGGCCAGTGCGAACCAGATGACTCCGGTCAGAAAGACGCGGCGCCTGCCGAGCCGGTCGCCCAGCGAGCCGCCGAGCAGGATCAGGCCGGCCAGGGTCAGCGTGTACGCGGTGACCGTCCACTGCAGCCCGGCCAGCGACGCGTTCAGGTGCCTGCCGATGGTCGGCAGCGCCACATTGACCACCGTCGAGTCCAGGAACACCATGCTCGAGCCCAGGACGGTCGCGACCAGAACCCACCGGCCGGCCGGCTTGCCCATCCGCAGTTGCGGGTCCGGTGGCGCGCTCCCGCTGAAGGTCACCTGGCGATCGTCTCATCGCCGCAGCGGATGACCAACCTCGTTCCGTTCCGGCAGCCGGCGCCGCCTGCGCCGCTCATCCGGGCCAGGAGCTGGCCGGGCCACCGCGAAGGCCAGCCGCGGTACTGACGTCCCAGCAGCCGATCTTCGCGGGCTAATAACCTCTGGATGCCGCCCGCGCCCGGAGCGCCTGGCTCGCCGCCCGAGTGCGGTGGCTCGGTCCCCGCTGGCGCGCCCGAGCCGGGCGAAGAGCCACCACCCGCGGCCTTGCCGGGTTGCGATATCGGCGCGGGCTGCGCAGGCGTGCCGGCAGCCGGGCGGCTGGCCGTGGCCGTGGTGCTTACACCTGCAGGCCGCATGCCCTCGCCGGCCGCGGAGTGCGAGACAGCCGACTGCGTCCGCAACCCGAAACCGCCCGCGCCCGTATCGATCGGGTGGAATAGCAGGTATATACCGGCCGCGAACACCGCGCCGACGAGCGGGGCGAGGATGAACAACCAGACCTGGCGGATCGGCTGGCCGGCGAGGACTAGTGCGGGCCCGAAGCTCCGGGCCGGGTTGACCGAGGCGCCGTCAACTGGGGTGGCAACCAGGTTCATCAGTGCCAGGGCGAGACCCATGACCGCACCTGAGATGGCGGCATTGGCCTTCTTGTTGGTAGCGCTCAGCACCACGAGCACGAACACCGCGGTGATGATGACCTCGGTCAGGAACGCGCCGCCCCCGGAGACGCGCAGCACCGACGCGGGCGAGCTGCCCCAGCCATTGGCGCCCAAGCCGACCGTCGCCTTCGAGTAGGCCGGCGCGGTGTGCGTGGTAACCATGACCCACAGCAGCAGCAGCGCACCGAGCACCGCTCCGACGAACTGAGCTATCCAGTAACCGACAGCATCCATGAGGGTGATCCGCCTGGACAGGAACGCGCCCAGCGTGACCGCCGGGTTTATGTGGCTGCCGGATATCGGCCCGATCACCGCCACCATCACTGCCAGGATCAGGCCGAATGCCAGCGAAGAAGCCACCACCCCAGCGGCGAAGCTGCTGCCGTAGCCGTGGAAGCCGAAGGACACCGTTGCCACGCCACAGCCGAAGAAGACCAATAGCGCCGTGCCGAGCAGCTCGGCTCCGGCCTTGCGGGGCAGGGCAGGATCAATCGTCACTGTCCGGCCAGCCTGCGACTGCCCGGCCTCGGCGGAGGATCTGAGCGTCATCGTCGCACCCCCCATTTCTGCGCCCTCGACAGGACTTTGCCGGTGGGTATCCCCACAATCCGTAGCGGCAACGCTACCTGCGGTTACTTATAGCGCGATTGCGGCGCCCCGGAGTTGCCCGCCGGCGGAGCCAGAGCTCAGAGCGGCGGCCAGGCGTGCACAGGCTGGTTTGTGCCCATTCGCTCGATATACCCCTGCGTCATCCGGCTCAGCGCCGTCCGGCGGTCCAGCTGACCCTTGTCGAGGCCGTGGACGGTGTCGACCTGCCAGGTTGAGCCCGTCCGGCCGGACAGGCAGCGCTGCTCGATGATGCCCAGCATCCGGTCCGCGTCGGCCGTGCTCACACCCCACTGCCGCAGGCCCTCCCAGGCCTGTGGCAGCAGCCGCCTGAGCACCAGTTCCGAGACCGGCGTCTCGCCGACGCCCGGCCAGTAGACCCTCGCGTCAATGCCATGCCTGGCGCCCTCGACGAGGTTCTCGGCGGCGGCCGCGAACGACATCCTCGTCCATACCGGGCGCTCGGTGTCGGCCAGCGCCCGGACAATCCCGTAATAGAACGCCGCGTTGGCCAGTACGTCGGCGACGGTCGGGCCGGCCGGAAGTACGCGGTTCTCCACCCGCAGGTGCGGCTTGCCGTCCGCGACCGCGTAGACCGGACGGTTCCACCGGTAGACCGTGCCGTTGTGCAGGGTGAGCTCCGCCAGCTGCGGCGCCTCGCCGCTATCCAGCGCGGCCTCGGGATCCTCGTCCTCGCGCAGCGGCAGCAGGGCCGGGAAGTACCGCAGGTTCTCCTCAAACAAATCGAAAACGGACGTGATCCAGCGCTCGCCGAACCAGACCCTCGGCCGCACCCCCTGCAGCTTGAGCTCTTCTGGCCGCGTGTCGGTGACCTGCTCGAAGAGCGGGATCCTGGTCTCGCGCCACAGCTCGCGCCCGAACAGGAACGGCGAGTTGGCCGCTAGCGCTACCTGAATGCCGGCGACCGCCTGGGCGGCGTTCCAGTAGCTGCTGAAGGTTTCCGGGCTCACCTGCAGGTGGAACTGGACGCTGGTGCAGGCCGCCTCCGGCATGATCGTGTCCACATGGGTGAGTAGCCGCTCGGGCCCGTCGATGCAGATCCGCATGTCCTCGCCGCGTGCCGCGATCATCTGGTCGTTCAGCAGGTGGTAGCGGGGATTGGCCGACATCGCCGACGCGGTCACGTCGCGCTGCCGGACGGTCGGCAGGATGCCGATCATCACCATCCTGCTGCCCGTACTCAGGGCCCGCTCGGAGGCGTAGGCCAGCATCTTGACCACGCTGGCTTCCAGATTGCCCAGGGCCGGTCCTGTCAGCCGCTGAGGCGGGACATTGATCTCCAGGTTGAAGCGCCCCAGCTCGGTCGCCCAGCTCGGATCGGATATGGCATCCAGCACCCTGGTGCTTGTCATCGCGGGCATGCACCCGGTGTCGACCAGGTTTAGCTCAATCTCCAGGCCAACATGGTGCGGCTGGGTATCGAACCTGGACTCGCGCAGCATTCGGGCGAACACGTCAAGGCACTGCCGGACTTTCTCCCGGTAGGCTCGCCGGTCCTGCTGACTCACGATCATGGCCGGGACATCCCTGCCCATCGAAACCCTCCACGTACCCCTCTGGGCGGAGACTCGGTTCCACATTCGCACGTAACGAGGCAGCTGAACAGGCCAGTCTGGGGTTTATCCGCGCCCTATGTACTGCGCGGCGTACCCGTCCGCAGGCGCCGGCGACCATGCCGGAATCTTGGGTGAAAAAGGTTATTTAACCGTCTTGACAGCGGAAAACCCTTGCAAGAGTCTTTACTGACGCATGTCTCGAAAGAGGTCTCTGATCCCGTACTGGCGATGAATACCGTTTTGACTGTTACTAGTGATGCTCCAGCTACGTGGCGTGACTGATCGGGCTTGCTCAGGATCGATCCGAGCCTAGGAGGGCTGGCATGGGTTTGCTCAAACGCCCCATCTACGTCGGCACCGTCGCCGCCGTGGGTCTGGCGACGGTAGCGCTGACAGGAACGTACGCGGCGACTGCCGCGAGTGCGGCTTCCACGTCGACGCCGCACTTCGTCGCGCTGCGCAACAGCGTGTCCCCGACAACCGACCGCATGACGGGGACCTACCGCAGCTCGCGCATGTCCATCCAGGTCGCGCTTGCGCCCCGGAACGGCAGCGGGCTCGCCCGTGAGCTGCAGGCCACGTACACCAAGGGCAGCGCGAGCTACCACAAGTGGCTGGCCAAGGGCCAGTTCGACGCCAAGTACGCGCCCACCGCGGCCGAGCGGGACTCGATCGCCCGCTACCTGCGGTCGGCCGGGCTGCGGATAGGCAGGTCCGCCTCGCCGTTCCTGGTCAAGGCGACTGGATCCAGCCAGCAGATCGACTCGGCGCTGCGAACCACCATCAGCAACTACAAGGACCCACGGGGCATCCAGTACTTCTCCAACTCGACCCCGGTGCGGGTGCCAAGCAACATCTCCCGCGACGTGATCGGCGTGGTCGGCCTCACGAACAGCGCCCGCGAGCACACCTCGCTCGCACGGACTCCCAGCCCTGAGCGCCCGGCCGGCAAGGCCACGAGCAGCAGCAACTCATCGTGTGAGACCGGATACGTCACGACCGCCGATCTGTTCGGCTACGAGGCGGGCACCGGGTTCCCCTACGGCTACGGCGACGGTCCCGGCTGCAGCGGCCTGACGCCGTCGCAGACCAACTCGATCTTCGGTGCGCCGAACGCGGGCGCACGGGCCAAGGGCGCGGGCGTCACCGCGGGCGTGTTTGAGCTTTCCTGGTACCAGGCGTCCGACATCGACACGTGGGCGCATCATTTCTATGGCGCGAGCTACAACCCGCCACTGACCAACGTCGTCGTGGACGGCGGCCCGCTGAACCCGGACTGCCCGTCCGGCGACCAGTGCCCGGCGGAATATGAGTACTACTCCAACGACATCGAGGTCGATGCCGACATCGAGCAGACGCTGGCGGTCGCGCCTGACATCAGCAAACTGGTGGTCTACAACGCGCCGAACGACTACACCGGCCAGACC
>JASHOV010000391.1 GCA_030038495.1 Streptosporangiaceae bacterium | reverse complement strand
CTCGCGGCTGGTTATTGGTCTGAGCGCCGCCGGCCGATGACGACCGCGGCCGACCACTCGTCGTCGGTGACAACCTCCGGGATCAGGCCCGCGGCGGAAACCGCGGCCGTCGTCAGCGGAGCCTGCCGCTCGCTGGTCTCGATCAGCAGGCAGCCGCCGGAAGCCAGCCAGGCCGGCGCGCCGCCGGCGACCCGGCGGTGGATTTCCACACCGTCCGGCCCGCCGTCGAGTGCGACACCCGGCTCGTGCAGCCGGGCTTCCGCGGGCATGAGCGCGATCTGGTCGGTCGGCACGTAGGGCGCGTTCACGACGATGATGTCGACCCGGCCGCGCAGCCCCGGTGGCAGCGCCTCGTACAGGTCACCCTGGTAGACGCGGCCCCGTTCCCCGACGTTACGCCGCGCGCACCGGACCGCGACCGGGTCGATGTCGGCCGCGTGCAGTTCGGCCCCATGCAGGCTGGCACCGTGCAGGGCCGCGGCCAGGGCGAGACCGATCGCGCCAGTGCCGCAGCACAGGTCGAGCACGACCGGCACCGCGCCTGCCGCGGGCCGCGGGCTGAGCTCGGCGGCGCGGCGGACCAGGAATTCACTGCGACGGCGGGGAACGAAGGTGCCGGGCTCGACCGCGATCCGCAGGCCGCAGAATTCGGCCCAGCCAACGACCTGCTCGATGGGCAGGCCCGCGACCCGCCTGGCCACCATCTCGGCGAGCTCGCCCGGCCCGCTCGCGGCCGATGTCAGCAGCTGCGCCTCTTCCTCGGCGAACACGCACCCGGAGGCGCGCAGCGTGGTGACGATGCCGGTCAGCTGGCCGGGCGAGAGGGTAACCGGCATGGGTGCCCATTTTAGCCGCCTGTGATTCAGCTCGCCGGAGCCGCCGTTCCCGGAAAAGGACCGCCACGGGCCGGGCGCGGGTCGCGCATGGACTGGATCGGGCTGAATACCTCGCCCGCGGCACGTACCGCCCGTACTGATTGGCCTGGTTGCCTTCGGCCTGATCGCGCTCGCGCGGCGAGTCGGGTGGTAGCGTCACGCTAATGGACCCGCAAGAACTCGCCAATCTCGCGCACCTGCGCCGGGCCCGGGACCTGATCGACCGGGAGTACGCGCGTCCGCTCGATGTGCCGACCATGGCTCAGCGCGCCCTGATGTCGCCCGGGCACTTCTCGCGGCAGTTCCGCGCGGCCTACGGCGAGACGCCGTACGGCTACCTCATGACCCGGCGGATCGAACGGGCGATGGCGCTGCTGCGCGGCGGCATGAGCGTGACCGACGCGTGCATGGCCGTCGGCTGTACCTCGCTCGGCTCGTTCAGCTCGCGCTTCACCGAGATCGTCGGGGAGCCGCCGAGCGCGTACCGGAGCCGGCAGCACGATGCCGTGGCGGCCATGCCCGCGTGCGTCGCGAAGGTCCGCACCAGGCCGACCAGGAGGCGGCCGACCAGGAAGCTGCCGATCAGGAATGAAGAAGCGGCCGGGGGAACCGCCGCCTAGGGTTTGCGACATGACCATCGCACTCCAGTACTGCAACATCACCGTCAATGACGTGGACGAGGCGCTCGGCTTCTACCGCGACGCGCTCGGTCTTGAGGTGCGCAACGACGTCGCCTCCGGCGGATACCGCTGGGTCACCCTTGGCTTCGCTGGTCAGCCCGGCCTTGGGATCGTGCTCTCCGAGCCGCACGCCGGCCGGTCCCAGGCCGACGGCGACGCCCTGCAGGAGCTGCTCACCAAGGGCGTTCTGCCGATGACCATCTTCAGCGCGGACGATCTCGACGCGGCCTTCGAGCGGGTGCGTGCGTCCGGCGCCGAGGTGCTGCAAGAGCCCATGGACCAGTCCTGGGGCCCGCGCGACTGCGCGTTCCGCGACCCTTCGGGCAACCTGGTGCGGATGTCTCAGGCCCCGGCTTAGCCGATCTTGCCGCGGCCCCGGCGGTAGCGTCCGGAGCCTGGCCAGGCGCCTGACGCCTTGCGGGTAGGCTCTGGCCGGACAGTCCGCGGCAGGAGGGTGTATTCCGGGATGGATGGGGCAGTCACGGCGGTCAGCAGCAACGGCGAGCACTCGTTCAGTAAGCCGAACCGGGACAGCATCACCCTGCTCGCGGGCCTGGGCGTGCAGGGCGACGCGCACGCCGGCGTGACCGTTCAGCACCGCTCGCGGGTGGCACAAGACCCGACGCAGCCCAACCTCCGCCAGGTCCACCTGATACCCGAGGAGTTGTTCCGCGAGGTCGGCCAGGCCGGATACACCGTGGCACCGGGAGACCTCGGCGAGAACATCACCACCCGCGGCATCGACCTGCTCGGCCTGCCCGTCGGCACGCTGCTGGACCTCGGCGGCGAGGCCGTCGTGGAAATCACGGGCTTGCGCAATCCCTGCCAGCAGATCGACGACTTCCAGCACGGCCTGCTGAGGCGGGTTGTCGGCCGCGACGAGAACGGGAAGATCGTGCGCAAGGCCGGGATCATGGGCATCGTCGTGACGGGCGGCGAGGTCCGGCCCGGCGACCCGATCGGCGTCCGGCTTCCGGCCCAGCCGTTCCGGTCACTCGACCGGGTCTGATGCCGCGCCTGACCTCGGGCCTGACCTCGGGTCGGCCCGCGGGCCTGACCGCGGGCCGGCCCGCGGTTCAGGCGCTGCTGGGCGCGGCCTGCATTTCACCGATGCCCGTGCTTGTGACGCTGGCGAACTGCGGGCCCGTTCCCACCGTGGTGTACCGGTGCGGTCTGGCCCTGCCGATCCTGGGCGCTCTGGCGATCGCCGAACGCCGCCGGCACGGGCCGCGTCCAGGGGCGAGCCGGGCCTACGCCTTCCTGGCTGGGCTGTTCCTCGCGGTGGACCTGGTCCTGTTCAACCACACCATCACCGATGCCGGCGCGGGGGTTTCCACCGTCATCGGCAGCCTGTACGTGCCATTTGTGGCTGTCCTGGCGTGGGCACTGCTGCGTGAGCGCCCCGGCCGTGGCTACCTGATCACGCTCCCAGTTGTGATTGCGGGCATCGTGCTGGCATCTGGGATTGTCGGCGGCAGCGGGACCGGGCCGCATCCGGGTAAGGGAATGGCATACGGCGTCGCAGCTAACGTCGCCTACGCGGGTTACTTGCTGATCTTCCGCCGGGCGGCCGGGGACACCAGGCACGTGGCCGGACAGCTGTTCGACGCGACCGCAGGCGCCACTGCCGGAGCCCTGCTCTTCGGCGTGATCTTTGGCGGACTGCACTTGGCCGTTCCCTGGTCCGCGCTCGGCTGGCTCGTGCTGTTGTCGATCGTCGTCCAGGTTGCGGGCTGGCTCCTCATCGCCGCCTCGCTGCCGCAACTGCCCGCTGCTTTGTCGTCCATGCTTCTGCTCTTGCAACCCGCGGGCGCCATGATCCTCGCGGCTATCGTGCTCAGCCAGCGGCCGACGGCGATTCAGCTCACAGGCGCGGCTGTCGCGTGCGGTGGCGTCGTGGCAGCCGCCCTGACGAAACGGACTCAGGACCGGCCGGTTATCGCCCAGCGGCTTCCCCAGGAGTGATCGGCCATCCGCGTCGGTAGCGGGCTCACTCGTCCTGCGCGTGCTCGG
>JASHOV010000390.1 GCA_030038495.1 Streptosporangiaceae bacterium | reverse complement strand
GGTGGTGTCATGCGGGTCTGGATGCCTGCCGCGCAGTCTGTGTAACCCGTCAAACGAGGAGGTCGAGGATATGCACGGACGCTACACGCCACGGCACCCGCGTGCGGGCCGGGCGCAATCCACGGAGGGCAGGCCGCGATGAGGCGCGCGGTCTATCCGTCGGCCGCGGCGGCGGCCGCGTTGCTGATCTGCGCCGCTTGCAGCTCGGGCGGCTCCCCGGCGGCGTCGTCGCCGGGCACGTTCGGCGTCAACGCCACCGGCGTGGTCCACTTCTGGGCCCGCCAGGCCACCGACGGCCCCGCGAAGGCGCTGGTCAAGGAGTTCAACGCGACGCACAAGAACCTGAAGGTCGTGTTGCACCTGACCCCGCCGAACGATGACACCAGCCAGCTGGCCACCGCCATCCGGGCCGGCTCGCCACCCGACGTGGTCGGCCTTAACGACATTGACGTGCCGACGTTCTCGCACGAGAACGCGCTGATGAACATCACGAAGTACGTCAACGCGCTGCCCTACAAGAGCGCGCTGAGCCCCGGGCACCTGGCCCTGGCGACCATAGGGAACCAGTACTACGGCGTGCCGTACCTGGCTGACCTGTCGGTGCTCTGGTACAACAAGAAGCTGTTCACGGAGGCCGGGCTCAATCCGAATGACCCGCCGACGAACTATGCCCAGATCGTGTCCGACGCCGAGAAAATCAGCGCGCTCGGGCACGGCATCTACGGCTTCTCCTTCGCCGGCGACTGCCAGGGGTGCCTCGGATTCGTCATGCTGCCGTCGCTGTGGGCCGACGGCGAGCACCTGATCAACGGCCCGCTTGGCAACCAGACCACCAACGTCGCGAACAACGCGCCGCTCAAGCAGATGCTGGCCGACTACCAGCTGCTGTGGACCAAGCACCTCGTTCCCGTCGACGATCAGACCCAGGACGGGCTCACCTGGGGCGCCGACTTCGAGGCCGGCAAGGTCGGCATCCTGCCCGGCGACTACGGATTTGCCACCAAGATGACGCCCACGTCCGAGTTCGCCGACGCGCCGCTGCCCGGAGTGACCGGCGACACTTACAGCACGTTCGACGGCGGCGACGACTTCGTCATCCCGGCGGGCGCGGCCAACCCGTCCGGCGCGTGGGAGTTCATCAAGTGGGTGCTGGAGCCCGCGCAGCAGGAGCAGTACCCCTCGCTCGGCGACACCCCGGTGCGCACCGACATCCTCACCCCGGCGTTCACGGCCAAGAACCCCTACGACGCGGTCGCGCTGAGGGCACTGGCCAAGGGCTCCGTTGAGTACACGCTGGCCTACGACGCCGTCTTCAACGAGCCCGGCTCACCGTGGTTCAAGATGTTCGAGGACGCGGTCTATTACCACGACCTGAGCGGCGGAATCTCGGAGGGCCAGTCCGGCATCCAGTCCACGCTCGACAGCGTCAAGAGCTGACCTCGGCCGGCCGTGCCGCGTTCCCTGGTTGACCTCCAGCAGGAACGCGGCACGGCCTCGCGGGGAACGGCGGCAATCGTCACGAAAGTCACCCGGACGTGAGAGAGTTCCCGGATTATGACGCCGAGCAAGCGGTGACGGAGGTACCTGGATGACGGTTGCGGGGCAGGCCCGGAGCGGGCCGCGAGCGTTCGCGCGACACGGTCAACGGCGGCCGGCCGCCAGCGCGCGGTCCCGCCGCGATACCAGAACCGGGCTCGTACTCGTCACCCCCGCGCTCCTGTTCGTCGCGATCTTCGCGCTGTTCCCGCTCGGTTTCGGCGTCTACATCTCGCTGACCAACTGGCCGCTCGTCGGGCCGTATCAGTTCATCGGCCTGTCGAATTACGACAGCCTCCTGCACAATTCGGTCTTCCTGCAGTCGATCCTGTTCACGCTGAAGTACACCGGCATCGTTACGATCCCGATCTTCGTAGTGGGGTATGCCCTTGCGGTGTTCGTGCGGGCCAACCGGCCGGGAACGACGCTGTTCCGGACACTGATCTTCCTGCCCTACATCGTCGGGCTGGTGACCGAGAGCTACATGGCGGTCGTCGAGCTGCAACCCACCTCGGGCTCGGTGAACTTCGCCCTGTCCAAGCTCGGCATCGTCAGCGACACGACGGCGTGGCTGGTGCACACCGGGCTGGCGGTCACGGCGATCTCCGTGCTGGTCGTCTGGTTCTACTCGGGTTTCGCGATGATGCTGCTGATGGCGGGCATGCAGAGCATTCCCCAAGAACTGTACGAGCAGGCGCGGGTGGACGGCGCCTCCTGGTGGGCCGCGGAGCGCAGGCTGACGATGCCGCTGCTGCGCCGCTGGGTCGCGCTGAGCCTGATCATTTCAGTGGTCGGCTCCTTCCTCGCCTTCAACCAGTTCTTCATCATGACCGACGGCGGGCCGGGCACGAGCACGGTGTCGGTCGTGATGTCCATCTACGACACCGCGTTCGCGCAGATGGACGTCGGCCTGGCCAGCGCCATGTCGGTGGTGCTCGTCATCGTGGTCGGCCTCATCACGTTCGTGCAGTTCCGCTACCTGCAGCGGGATGCCGACTGATGGCCGCGGTGCGCAGCCGCAAGGAGGCGGCAGGCGGGGCGAGTACCGCACGCGGGCTCGCCAGCCGGAGGCCGCCCGGCGACAGCGGAACGGGGCGGGCCCGCACGGACCGGGCCCGCACGGGCCGGGGCCGCCGGGGCGGCGGCAGGCTGGGCTGGTACCTCGCTGCGGGAACGGCCATCAGCGCGGTGTTCGTCGTGCCGCTGGCCTGGGAGATCTTCCGGTCGTTCCAGCCGGAGTCGGTCGTGACCAACGCGCCCTCGGGGCAGACCTTCGGTCACCTGACCCTCGCCAACTACCGGACCCTGCTGTCCGGGCAGGACGACATCATCCGCAACGTGGTGAACAGCCTGGTCGTCGCCGTGCTCGCGGCGTTGCTGACCTCGCTGGTGGCGACGCTGGCCGGGTACGGGTTCGCGCTGTTCAGGTTCCGCGCCTCCGGGATCGCGTTCGGCCTGGTCCTGCTGGCCTTCATGATCCCGTTCCAGGCGGTGCTGACGCCGCTGTTCCTTGAGCTGCATTTCCTGCACCTGCTGAACAGCCTGCTGGGCCTCGCGCTGTTCTATACCACCTTCAACCTGCCTGTCGGCGTCTACGTGATGCGCAACAGCTTCCTGCAGGTGCCCCTTGAACTCGTGGACGCGGCCAGGGTGGACGGCGCATCCGTTCCCACGACGCTCGTCTCGGTGCTGCGCCCGCTGATCCTGCCGGGGGTCGCGACGACCGCCCTGTACGCGTTCCTGTTTTCCTGGACCGAGTTCCTCGGGGCGCTGAGCTTCCTGACCAACGACAATTTGTTCACCCTGCCCGTCGCCCTCAGCAACGTTGAGACGGGTACGTACGGGTCTGTCAACTACGGCCTGCTGCTGGCCGGTGCCGTGATCGCCATGGTGCCCTGCGTCATCGTTTACGTCGGGCTGCAGCGCTTCTACGTGCGCGGGCTGGTATCCGGGGCGCTGAAGGGGTGAGCCCGTACTGTCAGCGCTCGCCGGGGCCATGCGGACGGCTTAGCTGTAGCGTTCGGGGACCCTCAGCCCCCGAACGCTACAGCTAAGCGCGATCGGGCCGGCCAGCACGAGCCAGTTGCCGGAAACGTCGTGAATGACCGCCGCCGCTTACCGCGCGCGAACGCGCACGCCCGTGGTGGCCGATATGCGGGCGGCGAACGCAGGACCGACCGCCAGCCACGGATGACCGGGGTGCGCATCCAGGTCGCCCGCATGCACCCATCCCGACACCTCGATCAGCGCGCGAACGCAGATCGCCGCCTGATGCCACTTCACCTCGGCCGGGTCGACGGTGACGCCGGCGCTGCGCTGATAGCTGCGCACGAACCTGCCGGCCACCCGACCGCCCAGCCAGCGCGTCAGCGGCCGCGCCCAGTCCGGCACCTGCAACGGCGCCTCGGCCAGCAGCATGGAGGTGAACGCGACGTCGAATGACCGCGGCGCGATCAGCGCGGAACTCCAGTCCAGCAGCGTGACGCGGTCGCCGTCGGCGAGCAGGTTGAACGGGTGCAGGTCGCCATGGCAGATCACCTCGGCTGCCGGGCGGGGCGGGTGGTCGAGCAGCCACTGCGCCGCCCGGGCCAGGTCGGGCCGCTCGCGGTCGGTCGCAAGCTGGCGGAATGTCCGCAGCATGCCGACGACCGACGTGGTCACGCCCGCGCTTTCCAGCTCGATGCGCACCGGTCCGGGATCGAGCGCGTGCAGCCTGGTCATCGTCGACGCGAGGAGCCTCGGGATCTCGCCGAAGAACGCGCGGCCCTGAGCCAGCGCGCCGGATCCGGTCAGGCCCGACAGCAGCGGGGCTCCCGGCGCGCGGTCCATGATCATGAATGCGCGGCCGAGGCCGTCGTCGGGCCCGCCCGCGTCCCGGACGGCGGGAGTCGGGAAGCCCGCGGCGGCGACGTCCCGCTGGATCACGCTCTCCTTGCGGGCCATGAAGGGCTCGGGCATCAGGCGGGCGACTAGGTCGTGCGGCCAGCCCGTGGGCGGCTCGGTCAGTGAGAACGCGAGTAGCTCGGCCGAGAATCCCCCGGTCAGCGGCACGGGGGGCCGCGAGTAGGACAGGGCGGACGAGCCGGTAACGGAGCGCAGTCGAGTCAGCAGCCGCTCGGTCATCACTTCAGTATTCATCGTCACAGTGTTTACCGTAACGGTTGGGAGTGTTATTGTCTACCCCATGGAGCTGACAATCGACGAGCTAGCGCAGCGGGCGCAGCTGCCGGTACGGACGCTGCGCGAGTATCACACGATGCGCCTGCTGCCGCCGGCCGGCCGGCGAGGGCGTGTCGGCGTGTACGGCGACCAGCATGTGGAGCGGCTTGAGCTCATCGCCCGGCTGCAGCGCCGGGGGTACTCCCTGGCCGGGATCAGAGACCTGCTCGGCGCCTGGGACGCGGGCACCGACCTCACCACGCTACTCGGCGTCGGTTCCGGTCCAGCCGCGCTGGACGAGGCACCGCTGCTTATCACCCGGGCCGAGCTGGCCGACCGGCTTCCCCCGCCCGCCGCCGACACCATCGATCGCGCCGCGGCGGCCGGACTGATAGTCGCGCGGGGGGATGACCATTTTGTGGTCCGCAGCCCGGCGCTGCTGGCCCTGGTCGGGGACGGCGTCCGGGCGGGCGTTCCGCTCGACCAGATACTGGGCCTGACGGCGACCCTGACCGGCGGTCTCGGTGCACTCGCTGACGACCTCGCGGGCCAGCTCGAAGAGATCCTGCGACCGCTGGCCGCGGCCGGCGATGCCGGCCAGCTGGCGAGCCTGCTGCAGCGCTGGCGGGTGCTGTGGCAGCAGGGCGCCGCCAGCATCCTGACCGACCGGCTGGGCGCGGCGCTGGTGGCGCGGGCGGATGACGAGCGCGGCGCAGACGGGCTGCGGGCCGCCCTCGATCGCGTCCGCATCGGCGCCATCACCGACACCGCGGGGAGGATCCGCCGATATCCCCGCTAGCGCCGTCCCGGCTAGCCCTGTCCGGGCGGGCCGGGAGCCGGAGCATGTCTTGACGTCGATTCTGCACTTAGTTACTGTTTTTCGCGAGCAGCTACAAGTTCGTAAATACTTAACGCCTTAAACCCGCCTCGTGACCGCTGAGACGCCGGAAGGACCTCCATCATGAGCTG
>JASHOV010000389.1 GCA_030038495.1 Streptosporangiaceae bacterium | reverse complement strand
GGGTGCGGTTTTTCCCTCCACCTCACCACCCGGCAAGGCGACGCCACACCCGTCCGAGAATCGCGCGAGAATTTCCGTCATAGGATAATCCTGTGTAGGATAATCTTTGTGAGGTTCTTGAACCGTGCGGATGAGCTGGTCTTGCTGGGCCAGCGCCTTGCCACCGACCGGGCCGAGCTACTCGTGGTCTACGGCCGACGACGAGTGGGGAAGACCGAGCTTCTGAGCCACCTGGCCGCGGGCGTCCGGTCCCTCTACTTCGAGGCGACCGACACCGTTCAGCGCGATCAGCTCACTGATCTCACCGGTGAGCTGTACCGGGCGTCAGGCAACGAGCTTCTAGCCGCCCAGCCCCTGCAGACTTGGGATGCCGCGCTTGCTGCCATTGCCCAGTTCGTTGGCGCCGACCGCGCCCTTGTCGTGCTGGACGAGTTTCAGCTGCTGGCCAAGCAGGCGCCTGAGCTCGAAACGACGCTAAGCCGGTGGTGGCGCGCGACTGGCCGCAATCTCCCCCTAACGCTGGTACTCGCGGGCAGCGAGCTCTCGTTCTTTGAGGATCGCGTGCTGTCGGGTCAGTTCTACGGCCGTCGCACCGGGCAGCTGAAAGTCGAGCCCTTCTTCGCCCGTGAGGCGGCGCTCTTCCAGCCCGGCTATGATCCTGACGACCTGGTCAGGACCTATTCGATTTGCGGCGGGATCCCCTACTATCTCGAGCGCTTCACCGATGCGGTCTCGCTAGCCGACAACATGCTGGCGGAGATCTTCGAGCGAACCGGACTCCTGCATGACGAGGCCGAGCTGATGCTCCGGCAGTCCATTCTCGACCCGGCGAATCACAGCGCGGTCCTGCGCGCGATTGCTCACGGCCACAACCGCAACAACGAGATCAGCCAGCAGACACGGCTTGAGCCCGCCCACGTGACAAAGATTCTCAATTCGCTGGACCGGCTCGGGTTCGTCGAACGGCTGCGGCCTGTTACCGCACCGCCCCAGTCCAAGAAGATCACCTACCGGATCAGCGATCAGTTCCTGCGGTTCCACTACCGGTTTATCGAGCCAGCGCGGTCCCGGCTCCGAACGTCCGGGCTTGCGCGCGCGTACCTGCACGACACGGTGCTTCCCCAGCTCGATCACCACGCGTCATTGACCTGGGAGGACATCTGCCGCCAGCATGTGCTCCGGTCCACTCCGGGGATAGTCGAAGTGGGCCGGTGGTGGGGCCAGGTCCCGACAGGCAATGCCCGTCGCACCGAAGAACGGGAGATCGACGTCGTCGGGGTTGGCACGGGGCGCCGGCCACTCGTACTGGGCATGTGCAAATGGACATCGTCCCCCGTTGATCTAGGTGAGCTTAACCTCCTGGATGGGCTGAGCCACTACGTCGAGAGAGTCGATGACAAGGTTCAGCGCGTCATCTTCTCGCGCTCGGGGTTCACTGACCGCCTCCGGTCGTATTCGGAACACGATGACCGGCTGACCCTGCTGACGGCGGCCGGCCTCTACTCCGCGCACGGGTAAGCACCCGGTACGGGCAGACTGACCTGGCGGTTCTGCCTGCTCTGATGCTTCGATCTCGGCGGCTCCGGGGGTTGGCGAGGGCAATAGCCCTTCGACTAACCCGTTCCCCGCGTGGGGCGACCCGGCCCTCCGGGAGGGGAACGTGGGCCGGCGCAGACGACGGTCTGTCCGTACCGAGGGGCCCGTTCCAGGCAACTCCGGCGCGCACGGCGACTCGCCGCCGCTAACCGCGACCCACGGTCACGCGGCGCATTACTCTTACCCGCCGAAAGGCCGAGCGAATCACACCGAGCCGCGGTTCAGCCTCGCCGCATGACCGGAACGGGCTCCGCCGCAGCCCAGGACGTTTAGCCCAGGCGAACTAATGGGAAAGGTGCCCTCTGAGATCGCGGCGCGCAAGATCCAAACCGCCGCATCTCCGCCCCGGTCCCCCGCCATGGGCGCGGCCAGGGCATTCGCCCGGCTGTGAGCAGAAGTGAAATGGCAGCGCAGAACGGGCTTGAAAGGGCATCCCAGTGACGGGACCATCGGGCGAACAAAACAATCGGACCTCGCCGGTCCGCGCCGGAATCGGCGCGGCCACCGCGCTGAAGATCAAGCTGAAGGCTATGAGCTGGCCGGCTCGTCTGGGTATCGGCGCGGCCGCCGCGGTCGTTACGGTGGGCATCGGCCTTGCGCTGGTGGCGCTGCTGGGGCGTCCGACGGTCTCGGTGTCATCGGGCGAGGCGCTCGTCCAGGTGAACCTGGGCGGCGTCGGGACCCAGGTCACTGCCCTGCACGTGACCAGCGATGGCCGGCCGCTGACGCTGGCGCATGAGAGCGCCGGCCTGGTACCGATCACCGCCATGCAGCAGGGCCAGACCGCGCACGTGCGCGTCACTGC
This sequence comes from Streptosporangiaceae bacterium, assembly GCA_030038495.1. Lineage (GTDB taxonomy): Bacteria > Actinomycetota > Actinomycetes > Streptosporangiales > Streptosporangiaceae > JAJYUU01. The sequence goes on along the minus strand of JASHOV010000389.1, from coordinate 6,707 downwards.
CGCTCCGCCGTCGTGGCTGCGCTGGCTGCTCGGCTCACCGGTCTCGACGTCAGCGACGGTGCGTTCACCTAAGGCCGCGCCCTCGGCGCAGGTGGCGCTGGCCGCGCACCCGACGCAGGTGACGCTCAGCTTCGACCACCCGGTAACCGTCGTCGACTACCGGGCGGGCAAGGGGCCGGTCCGGGTCATCAGGCTCAGTCAACCCTCGACCTCGGCCCAGGTGACCGTGTCGGCGCACCAGGCGGGGGGCTCGCTCCAGGTGGCGGCTGCGGCCTGGCCGTGGGAGCACCTGTCCGCCGCGTCGACGGTGGACTGGATCAAGGCGCCGCAGAACGGCATGCCGGTCGCCGCGGCGGATCCGGCTCCGGGCAGCGCGCGCGCCGGGCTCGACAGCCCGATCACGCTGACCTTCGACGAGCCGGTTGCCAAGGTCCTCGGCGCGTCCCGCCCGCGGATCTCGCCAGCCACCCCCGGAACCTGGACCGAGCCGGATGCCGACACGCTGGTGTTCACCCCGCAGGGCCTCGGATTCGGTCCCGGCACGCCGGTGAGCGTCTCTTTTGACCATCCGATGACGGTCGTGGGCGGCACCTCGACGGGCTCGGTACTTCTGTCCGCTTCGACGTCCTACCACTTCGCCATCACGCAGGCCTCGGTGCTGCGGCTGCAGCAGATCCTGGCCCAGCTGCACTACCTGCCGCTCAACTTCACCCCGGCGCCGGGCGTCCGCTCGCCGACGACTCTGGCCGGCGAGGTGCCGACGCTCGGCAGCCCGCTGCGGGGCAGGTTCTCCTGGCGCTGGCAGTCGACCCCGTACTCGCTCCGGGAGCAGTGGCAGCCCGGCTCCCCCACGGTCCTGGTCAAGGGGGCGCTCATGGCCTTCATGTCCGCCACCGAGAACTCTTACGACGGCCCCGCCGCCGACGGCGAGACCGTGAACCAGCTTGCGGACGCCTCGTGGAAGGCGCTTCTCAGCGCGGCCGCCGCCAACCAGGCGGACCCCTATCCCTACTCGTATGTGTACGTCTCGGAGACCCTGCCCGAGACCCTCAACCTGTGGGAAGACGGCAGCCCGGTGCTCACCTCGCTGACCAACACCGGCATTCCCGGCGAGCCGACCGCGCTCGGCACCTATCCCATCTACGTCCGCTACACGGTCAACACGATGAGTGGCACCAACCCGGACGGCAGCACATACGACGACATCGTGTACTGGATCAACTATTTCAACGGCGGCGATGCCGTGCACGCGTTCCCGCGCGGCTCCTACGGGTTCCCGCAGAGCCTCGGCTGCGTCGAGCTACCGTACTCGGCCGCCGAGACCGCCTTCCATCACCTGGCGGTCGGCGACCTGGTAACCGTGGCCCCCTGAGCCCTGCTGGCCAGCCGTTGGTCGCCAGCAGGGTGACTTCTAAGACGTGAGCAGTTGGGACGCTCGTTGAAACGAGATGCCGAGGATCTGCCCGATGTCTCGCACCGAGAGCCCGTCGGCTGCGAGGCGCTTGGCCGAGGCACGGGCGAGGGCTGCGGATTCCAGAGCTTCGCGCTCAGCGCGCTCGCGCATTGCCCGGGCATGGTCAACGTCAGCCCGCAAGTCCTCGGGCAGTTGAACCTCAACGGTCACGTTGCCGGGCTCGTGCCCGGTCATTAGGCGCACCAAAGAGCGCACGGTCTCGTCAACCTGGTCTAGCCTGCGTGCCTGCGTTACGCGCCCCGACTCTAGCTCGGGCACGGTGATTTCCCACCACTTGCCGACACGCTCACACAGAGCGGTGTAGTCGGTCACTGCAGCCATCCTTCCGGCAGGCAGCCCAGGTCACGGATGATGTTACGCACGACGCCGACACTCGTCTCGGTGTGCCGAGGTACTGCGGTTGAGTGCTTGCCGCACTTACAGACCCACTTGTCATGCGGGCCGTCAGTGCCGGTCAGCTGGCACTCGTTCCTTCGCAGCGCCTTGACGACCTGCCGGGTGCTCATCGCCTTCACATTGTAAGTCTATGGCATAGACATAATCAAGTCAACAGCATAGACGCTATCAGCCGTGTGCTCAGCTAGCGACTGCGCACCCAGCTCTTTCATGCACATGACGCCAACGGCCTCAGCGCCAGGAGGTCACCAAGCGCGCCCGCATTGGCTCGACGTCGCAGGCGAAGTCGGGGACCTCGGTCCATGTAGTTCCGCGCCGCGACCTCTGGCCGAGCCCGCAACACCACAGCCACGGTACAATTCCGGCGTGGCTGACTGGCGGAGCCTCCTTCTTCCCTGGCCGCGTTGACGCTCTAAGTCAACGCGGCTGCCCCTCATGGCTGTGAGGGGCTTTTTCATTTCCAGAGCGACGGCGAAACTTGCAGCGAGGACCTCGTGCGCGACGACGACACGCAGGATGAACGCTCGGAGCGAGCGGCCGCGGCGCCGCCGTTCCGCTATGGCGCGGAGCTGGCACAGCAGATCGAGCTGCGCTGGCAGCTTCGCTGGGAAGCGGAAGGCACGTTCAACTCGCCGAACCCGGCCGGATCACTGTCCGCGGGCTTCGAGGCGATGCGGGGCCGGCCTAAGTTTTATGTCCTGGACATGTTCCCGTATCCCAGCGGCGCGGGCCTGCATGTCGGGCACCCGCTGGGATACATCGGCAGCGACGTCTTCGGCCGGTTCCTGCGCATGTCCGGCCGGCACGTGCTGCACACGTTCGGCTACGACGCATTCGGGCTTCCCGCCGAGCAGTATGCGATCAGCACGGGCCAGCATCCGTCCGTGACGACCAGCGCCAACGTGGCCACCATGCGCCGCCAGCTGCGGCGCCTCGGCCTGGCGCATGACGCCCGCCGTGAGGTCGCCACCACTGACCCGGCGTTTTACCGGTGGACACAGTGGATCTTCCTGCAGATCTTCAACAGCTGGTATGACTCCGGGCAGGATCGGGCCAGGCCGATCGCGGACCTGGTCGCGGAGTTCGAGTCGGGCCGGCGCGCGGTTCCCGGCGGCGGAAACTGGACCGCGCTGTCTGCCGGCGAGCGCGGCGACATCATCGACGGGCACCGGCTGGCCTATCTGTCCGAGGAGACGGTCAACTGGTGCCCGGGCCTCGGGACCGTCCTGGCCAACGAGGAAATCACGGCCGACGGCCGCAGCGACGTGGGTAACTTCCCCGTGTTCCGCCGCCCGCTGTGGCAGTGGATGCTGCGCATCACCTCCTACGCCGAACGGCTCATTGCCGACCTGGACCTGGTCAACTGGCCCGAGTCGATCAAGGCAATGCAGCGGAACTGGATCGGGGCCAGCGACGGGGCGGAGATCGAGTTCGAGGTCGCTGACGGCCCGCCGCTGCGAGTCGGCGTGTTCACGACCCGACCGGACACCCTGGCCGGGGCGACGTTCCTGGTGCTCGCGCCGGAACATCCGCTGGCGGCTCGGCTCGCAAGGCCCGCGTTCCCGGCCGGGACGCCGCCGTCCTGGCGAGGAAGCCGCAGCCTGGGTGCAGGCCCGGGTGCGGCCGCCAGGGACGGGGTCTTCACGGGCGCGCACGTGATCAATCCCGCGACCGGGCAGCCGATTCCTGTCTTCGTCGCCGGCTACGTGCTGATGGCGTACGGCACGGGTGCCATCATGGCCGTCCCGGCTCACGATCAGCGTGACTTCGAGTTCGCCCGCGAGCTCGGGCTGCCGGTCGTGGAGGCAGTGCGGCCCTCGCCCGAGTGGCTCACGGACCATGCCCTCGTTCCCGGTACCCCGGCCAGCGACTGGCCGGAGGCCTACGCCGGCGATGGCGCGAACACGGGCGGCGGGCGGATGGAACTTGCCGGGCTGGGAACGGCGGCCTCGATCGACGCCGCAATCGGATGGCGAGCCGACCACGGGCACGGCCGGAGGGTCCGGTCCTACCGGCTGCGGGACTGGCTGTTCTCGCGGCAGCGCTACTGGGGCGAGCCGTTCCCGATCGTCCACGGCCAGGACGGCCGGCCGATCGGGCTGCCGGAGAGCCAGCTTCCCGTGACGCTGCCGGAGATGACGGACTTCCGGCCGGACGGGAACGAGCAGCAGCTGGGCGACCCCGTCCCGCCCCTGGCCCGCGCCGCGGACTGGGCGACGGTCGAACTCGATCTCGGCGACGGCCCGAAGCGGTACCGGCGCGAGCTGAACACGATGCCGCAGTGGGCCGGATCCTGCTGGTATTACCTGCGCTACCTGGACCCGGCGAACGATGAGGCTTTCGTCGATCCCGAAGTCGAGCGGTACTGGATGGTGCCCGAGGATGCCGAAACCGGCGCGGGCGGCGTCGACTTGTACGTCGGCGGGGTGGAGCACGCGGTACTGCATCTGCTGTACGCGCGGTTCTGGCACAAGGTGCTCTATGACCTGGGGCACGTGTCCACCAAAGAGCCGTTCCTGCGGCTGTTCAACCAGGGCTACATCCTGGCCGACGCGTTCACCGATGAGCGCGGCATGTACGTCACCGCCGATGACGTCATCCAGCAGGCCGACGGCTCCTGCACCTACCACGGCCAGCCGGTCGCGCGCCGGGCCGGGAAGATGGGCAAGAGCCTGAAGAACAGCGTCAGCCCCGACGATATGTACGCGGCCTACGGCGGCCGACACGCTGCGGCTGTACGAGATGGCCATCGGCCCGCTGGATGTCAGCCGCCCCTGGCGGACCAACGACATCGTGGGCGTCCACCGCTTCCTGCAGCGGCTGTGGCGCAGCGTTATCGATGAGGAGACCGGCCAGCTCACCGTCACCGACGCGCCGCTGAGCGAGGAGACCGCCCGCAGGCTCCACGCCGCGATCGCGGCCATGTGGGTGACCACGCTCCGCGCAAATTCGTCCCCGTATTACCCTCGATTAGAGGTATGCGGAGGAAGGCCTTCGCATGTCGGGGCACCCTTTTATCCCGGTTCGCTGATGGTCCATCAGGCCGTCGTGCCCGGCGCGCCCGGCGCGCCCGCACGGGCAAGGACGTCCGGGAAGTCATCGCCGTCGCCCCTGGAGCACGGCCTCGGGTGCCGGGCTCCGCGAAGCCGGCAGACATCCAGCACACTCGCGTCGGGCGGTGGCTGGCCTACCGGCGTAACTGGGAGGATCAGGGTCCTGGGAGAGCACAAACCCTCCCGGTTAACCGCCTGGCCCAGCACCGATCGCCGCAAGCGCCGGGGACAATGAGCCTTATCTCGCGACTCACTGCAACCTGACAACCCCAGGGCTTGCCAGCTCCGCATCGCCCAATATGCGTGCGGCGGCCGCGTCGGCTGAAAGGTCCGCGGTGAGAACTTGATCGAGTCCGCCCGACAGCAGGTCTATGAGGCCGATATTCGCCGCGCCGGGCCGGTCCTTCTCCTTGAGGATGACCCGGCGCAGGTGATCCTGGCCGATAATGGCCACGCCGTCGCGCTGGGCGCGGATGCGCTCGGCAATGGTGCTCTTCCCGCTGCCCGAATTGCCGCGAAGCACAATCAGGTTCGTCGTTGCAGAGCCGCACTTCACGCGGGCAACATTAGCCGCGTGCCCGGGCCGACCGCACAACGCAGCTACCCGAGGCGCGGGCGCAGGCGCACGAACATGTCGCTGACGACGTCGTCGAGGATCGCGATAGCGGTGCCGAGGGTGACGCTCGCGTCGCTGTCCAGCCGTGGCGTGCTTATGCCACGCTGGCTGGCCAGTGCAAGGGCGGCAAAGAAGGCGGCCTTAGACAGTCCCTGCAGCGCGTCCAGCGCGGGCCCACTGCGGTCCCGGGGCGGCACTGGTCGCGTTCCCGGCTCGGGCCAGTCGGCCGGGTCACGAGGAGTTTCCAGGGCGAGTATCCCGCTGAGCTCCCTGGCACCGGCATCACGGCCAGTCAGCGATGGTCCGAGGTCCCAGCGCCTCCGCAGCGTGGCGATCACGGAGGTGGCGCGGCACTCATCGCTGACAACGGTCCGCTCCGAGATCCAGGCAGAGATCGCGATAGCGGGCACCCTGACGCCCGACCGGTCGAAAGTGAACCCCAGCTGCAGCGGAGACCTTTCCCGCCCGGGCGGGCGCACCGCAGGCGGCGGGCGTGACGAACTTCGTGGGGAAATGCCGCCAGAGCCGGGGCGCGTGGAGCACGCCCGTAAGCGACATCTGGCTGGGCGGGTCGCAGTACACCCGCCAGCTCAGACTGCGCTGGTCGAGCCGTTCGAAGATCGTCTCCGCACTATTGCGCAGCGGGAACGCGTCGGGCGGGGACGCGTTGTTCACGAACCCGGACGAAGTCGCGGCGTGGAAGAACGAGCGGTTAGCGAAGGTCTGTGACGGAACCTCGCAGAACCAGCGATCGAAGGTGGCGAAGCCGCGAGCCAGCGCCGAGAACACCGGCACCTGTTCGGGCACGTAACCGGTCATGATCTGCGCGAACTCGTCGTACGTCGGGTCCCGTCCCAGCTCGGCCAGGAACGTGCTGATGTAGTCGGCGACGAAGCCGTCCATAGTTGGCGACGAGCGTGCGCCCGGAGGCGCGTTGTACGGCGCGACCATCTGGTCGGCGGGCACGCCGCGGTTGGACGGCGGGTCGATGATGCCGAACAGCTGAGTGTTGACACGCTGGTATTCGTCGCCGGGAGCCTGGCCCGGGGGCATCCAGCCGCCAGCCACCGAGTACTCGGTCGTCAGTGGCGTTCAGGGGCAGGGTCACTGGCAGCGACTCGTAGGCCATCCGCGCGAAGGCCCGAACGGCCGTCGACTTCGCCGTGCC
>JASHOV010000388.1 GCA_030038495.1 Streptosporangiaceae bacterium | reverse complement strand
CGGCCGCTGCTCGGGCTTCGCCGCGCGCAGACGCGGGCGGCCTGCGCGGCCCTGGGCCTCGAGCCGTGGGAGGACCCGCAGAACCGCGACCCGGCCTTCGCCCGGTCCAGGGTGCGGCACGAGCTACTGCCGGCCCTGGAGGCTGCCCTCGGGCCGGGTATCGCCGAGGCGCTCGCCCGCACCGCGCGGCTGCTACGGACCGACGCCGACGCGCTGGACGAGCTGGCCAGGACGGCCGCGGCACGGATCCGGGCGGTCGGGTCAGACCCGGGCGGCTGGCCGCCATCCGGGTCAAACTCGGCCGGCCTGCCGCCCGGGGCAGCCCCGGACGGCTGGTCGGTCCGGGAGCTAGCCGCCCAGCCCGCCGCGGTCAGGCACAGGATCCTCCGCCTTGCTGCCCTGGCGGCGGGCTGCCCTGGCGGCGCGCTGTCCGAGCGGCATATCGCCAGCCTGGACGAGCTGGTGACAAGCTGGCGAGGCCAGCGCTGGACGGACCTGCCGGGCGGAGTTCGCTGCGAGCGGCGATATGGCAGGCTGCTCTTCACCGCGGGGGCTCCGGGGGTCGCGCCCCGGGATAACACCGCGGGGGCTCCGGGGGTCGGGGTCGGCCCCGGCGAAGGCAGGACGGCAAGATCGGAGGAACCGGGTGGACGAGACTGACATGGGGACCGACCTCAAGGAGGTCATGATCACGCCCGCGCGGCTCGGCGAGCGCATCGCCGAGCTCGCCGCCCAGATCGACGCCGATTACGCTGAGCGCGAACTCCTGCTGGTCGGCGTGCTGAAGGGTGCCGTCATGGTGATGGCTGACCTGGCGCGCGCCATGCACCAGCCGGTCGAGATGGACTGGATGGCGATCTCCTCCTACGGGTCAGGCACCAAGTCATCGGGAGTGGTCCGCATACTGAAAGACCTCGATACCGACATCAGCGGCCGGCACGTGCTGGTGGTCGAGGACATAGTCGACTCTGGCCTCACTTTGTCCTGGCTGCTGGGGAACCTGCGGTCGCGCGGCCCCGCGTCGGTCCAGGTATGCGTGCTGCTGCGCAAGCCCAACTCGGTCAAGATGCCCGTGGAAGTGGCCTATACCGGCTTCGACATCGAGGATGAATTCGTAGTCGGGTACGGGCTCGACTACGCCGAGAAGTACAGGAACCTGCCCTTCGTCGGGACCCTGGCGGAACACGTTTACAGCCAGCCAGGCAGGTAACCTGATCGCGGCGCGGGAACCAGTTGAGCGCTTAAGTTCGTTAACCTGGGTAAGAGGCGTTAGACGGCCGTCACTGCCCCTGAGCGGCCGGCTGCGTGTCGGCCGATGCATGTGCGGTGTACCGTCGAGTATTCCCGTCGCTACGCTCCGGGAAGAATTAGCCGCGCAATCGCGCTAGTACGCAAGAAAGCCTCGCCGGGGCGCCGGCGGGGCACGAGGCTCGTCAGGAGGGACTGGCCGGACCTGTGGGCCGTTCATCGATGGATCTGAAGCGCATTTTTCGCGGCTGGGTGCTTGCCATCCTGTTCGTCGCCGTCATCCTGGTGATTCTGTACAAGCTCGTCAACACGGGCACGCAGTACACCCAGGTGCCCACCTCGCAGGCTGTCGCCGCGATCCAGGGCGGCAATGTGAAGTCGGTAACCCTCACCGACGTGGACCAGGTGATCCAGCTCACCACCAGGAGCGGACAGAACTGGGAAGCCTCGTGGGTCGGTAGCCAGGGCACGTCGCTGGCCAACACCCTCCAGGCCGAGATCAACGCTCACAAGCTCCCGGCGAACATCTACAACGTCAAGGTGCCCAAGAGCAGCTCCTTCTGGGAGCTCGTGCTCAGCTACCTGCCGTTCCTCATTATCTTCCTGCTGTTCCTGGTGTTCCTGAACCAGATGCAGGGCGGCGGCTCGCGGGTCATGAACTTCGGCAAGTCCAAGGCCAAGCTCATCACCAAGGACACGCCCAAGACCACCTTCGCCGACGTGGCGGGTGCCGACGAGGCAATCGAGGAACTTCAGGAAATCAAGGAATTCCTGCAGAGCCCCGGCAAGTTCCAGGCGATCGGCGCGAAGATCCCCAAGGGCGTGCTGCTCTACGGACCGCCAGGAACCGGCAAGACGCTGCTCGCCAGGGCGGTGGCCGGCGAGGCGGGCGTGCCGTTCTACTCGATCTCAGGCTCGGACTTCGTCGAAATGTTCGTCGGCGTCGGTGCGTCCCGTGTTCGCGACCTGTTCGAGCAGGCCAAGGCCAACGCTCCCGCGATCGTGTTCGTGGACGAGATCGACGCGGTCGGCCGTCACCGTGGCGCCGGCTTCGGCGGTGGCCACGACGAGCGCGAGCAGACCCTGAACCAGCTGCTAGTCGAGCTGGACGGATTCGACACCAAGGGCGGCGTCATCGTGATCGCCGCGACGAACCGGCCCGACATCCTGGACCCGGCGCTGCTGCGCCCCGGCCGGTTCGACCGGCAGATCGTCGTTGCGCAGCCCGACCTGGCCGGCCGCAAGGGCATACTGCGGGTGCACGCGCGCGGCAAGCCGTTCGCGCCCGACGTCGACCTGGACGTCATCGCCAAGCGCACGCCCGGTTTCACCGGCGCGGACCTCGCGAACGTCATCAACGAGGGCGCGCTGCTGACGGCGCGGTTCAACGAGCACCAGATCCAGATGTCCTCACTTGAGGAAGCCATCGACCGGGTCACCGCCGGACCCAAGCGCAAGAGCGTCCTGCTGTCGGAGAAGGAGCGCAAGATCATCGCCTACCACGAGGGCGGTCATGCCCTCGTCGGCCACGCGATGCCGCACGCGGACCCGGTGCACAAGATCACGATCATCCCGCGCGGCCGGGCGCTCGGCTACACCGCCGCCGCGCCGGCCGAGGACAAGTTCCTGGTCAGCCGGGCCGAGATGATGGACCAGCTGGCCATGCTGCTCGGCGGGCGCACCGCCGAGGAGCTAGTGTTCCACGAGCCGACCACGGGCGCGGCCAACGACATCGAGAAGGCGTCGCAGATCGCGCGCGGCATGATCACCGAGTACGGCATGAGCGAGCGGCTGGGTGCCCGCAAGTTCGGCTCCGGCGACAGCGAGCCGTTCCTCGGCCGGGAGATGTCGCATAGCCGTGACTACTCCGAGGAGATCGCCTCGGCGATCGACGACGAGGTGCGCCGGCTGATCGAGTCCGCGCACGACGAGGCGTGGGAGGTCCTGGTCCAGTACCGGGATGTGCTGGACAACCTGGTCCTGCAATTGCTCGAGCACGAGACGCTGTCGCGTGACCAGGTGCTGGAGATCTTCGCGCCGGTGCACATCCGGCCGACCCGCGGCTCCTACACCGGCTACGGCAAGAGGCTGCCGTCCGAGAAGCCGCCGGTGCAGACGCCCAAGGAGCTGGCGCTGACGGCAGCGGATGGCACCGAACTGGGCTCCCTCGGGAACGGCCAGGCCTCGAGCGCGAGCCTGCCCGCGGCCCCGCCGCCTCCGCCATCCGGCTTCGGTGGCGCCAGCCCGCTCGGTGGCGCCAGCCCGCTGGGCGGGGCTAACCCGCTGGGCGGAGGTGGCCCGCTGGGCGGAGGTAAGCCGTTCGGCGCCAGCCCTGAGGACTCCAGCCCTGACGGCGAGGATCGTTGAGCCAGGAGTTCGACCTGCCGCGGATCGAGCGCGCGGTGAGAGAGATGCTGCTTGCCATCGGCGAGGACCCGGATCGGGACGGACTGCGCGATACCCCGGCCAGGGTCGCGCGTGCCTACGCCGAGCAGTTCGCCGGGCTCGGCATGCGGCCCGCAGACGTGCTGACGACGGTCTTTGACGCCGATCACGACGAGATGGTGCTGGTGCGCGACATCGAGCTGTATTCCACCTGCGAGCATCATCTGGTGCCGTTTTTCGGCCGGGCCCATGTCGGCTACATACCGAACGAGAAGGGTCAGATCACCGGCCTGTCGAAGCTCGCCAGGCTGGTCGACCTGTACGCGCGCCGGCCGCAGGTCCAGGAGCGCATGACCAGTCAGATAGCGGATGCCCTTATGGATACGCTAGAGCCACGGGGGGTGGTCGTGATTATTGAGGCCGAGCACCTGTGCATGTCCATGCGCGGGGTTCGCAAACCAGGCGCCAAAACTGTGACATCCGCCGTCCGAGGCTGTTTCCTCAGTTCTAGGAGCACGCGGGCTGAGGCGATGAGCCTGCTGACCGGAAACAGGTAATCCACTAGCCTTTGATTAGCGGGGTTTGCCCCCGCAGCTCACAGGCGATGACTACGCTGATGCCCCGTGAGCCGGGGGTTGACCTACTTGTCCGAGATGACAGAACAGAGCGGGCCAGGACCGGCAGCGCCCCTAACCGGTGATGACGATCGGCCCGAGCGGTCTGACGCGTCCTCGGCGCGCGCCATCGACCGGCGTCAGCAACGGCGCTGGGTGCCGCTGATCTCCGGCGTGCTCTCGTTCGTCCTCGGCATCCTCTACATCGTCGAGGGCATTTCGCCCGGTGCCCAGCACCGCCTGCACGGCGTCGACTACCTCGGCAGCGTGACGCGGACGGCCGACATCATCATCGGCCTCGCGCTGCTGATGGTGTCGCACGGGTTGCGGCGGCGTAAGCGCCGCGCCTGGGGCGCGGCAGTCGTGCTGCTGGCGATCGGGCTCCTATCGCACACCGTGCTCGGCCTTATCCTGCGGCAGCTGGCGCCGCATGTGCTCAGGCCCGCCATCCGGCCGGCCGCGGCAGTGGTCACGGCGGTAGTGCTCGTGGCTTTCATCTGGTTCCGGCGCGAGTTCTACGCGGTCGGCGACCGCGGCTCCCGCTGGCGCGCGCTCTGGGTGCTGTGTTACCTCGTGGTGGCCGATGTGCTCATCGGCCTTGCCTACCTAGCGCTCAGCCGCAATGGCCTCGTCGGGAACTACAGCCCGTGGGACCGGATCCACACGGTGGTCGCCAACCTGGTGGGCTTCTCCGGCCCTGTGCTGTTCAAATCCAGCACCAGCACCGACCACTTCAACTTCTTCACCAGCGGTCTCGGCGTCTTCACGATCGTCGTCGCGGTCCTGCTGCTGCTCCGCCCGGCCCGGCGGGCCAGCCGGATGAGCGGAGGCGACCGGGAAGGCATCAGGCAGCTGCTGGCCAAGACCGGCGCACAGGACTCGCTCGGGTATTTCGCACTGCGCAACGACAAGAACGTCATCTGGTCACCGTCCGGCAAGGCGTGTGTCGCCTACCGCGTGCTGTCCGGAGTCATGCTCGCCAGCGGCGATCCGATCGGGGACCCGGAGGCATGGCCGGGCGCGATCAACAAGTTCCTCGACGAAGCGGCCAGGCATGCCTGGGTGCCTGCGGTCATGGGCTGCAGCGAGCTGGGCGCTCAGGTGTGGTGCCGGGAAGGCGATCTGACCGCGCTAGAGCTAGGCGACGAGGCAGTCGTGAACGTCGCCGACTTCACGCTCGAGGGACGGTCGATGCGCAACGTCCGGCAGATGAACACGCGCGTCTGCAAGGAGGGTTACAAGGCCGAGCTCCGGCGGGTCGAGGACATCCCGCGCGACGAGATCGCGCGGATCACCCGGCAGGCCGACACGTGGCGCGGCAGCCCGATCGAGCGCGGCTGGTCGATGGCGCTGGGCCGGGTCGGCGGCCAGTATGACGGCCGGTGCGTGATCGCGACCGCTTGCCAGAACGGCGAGATGCGCGCGCTGCTGCACTTCGTGCCGTGGGGGGACGACGGACTGTCGCTGGACCTGATGCGCCGCGACCGGTCGGCACAAGCCGGCCTGAACGACTTCATGATCGTCGAGGCGATCAAGCTGGCCCCCGCGCTGGGTGTCAAGCGCATCTCGCTGAATTTCGCGGTCTTCCGTGCGGCACTCGAGCGCGGCGAGCGCATCGGTGCCGGACCCGTGCTCCGCGCCTGGCGTTGGCTCCTGCTGTTCCTGTCGCGGTGGTTCCAGATCGAGTCGCTGTATAAGTTCAACGCCAAGTTCGGTCCGGACTGGGTACCCAGGTTCCTGGTGTTCCCCGGCACCAGAGACGCGCCCAGGATAGGCCTGGCGGCACTGGAGGCCGAGGCATTCGTGGTCTGGCCGACGATCGACATCCGCCGCATCGCGCGGATGCTCGGACTTGGCCGGGTTCGCCACTGGCTGCGCTCGCTGGGCCCGAAGAAGCAGCCCAGCTGCTGAGGTTCCCTGCACACCGTTCCGGCCCGGCCGGAGCCCCGTATACCCGGATAGACCGGGCAAGGGCGCTCCGGCGCGTGTCCACGCTGGTGAAGCCGTTAGATTGGCCTCATGGCGGGCGAGGCACAGGCGGATAACGCGCGACGTCGGCCCGAACCCGACCTCGGCCAGGTAGCCGTAGTCCCCGGCGCGCCGCGCTGCCTGGTCATGGGCGTGGTCAACGTGACGCCCGACTCCTTTTCCGACGGCGGCAACTGGCTGGATCCTGACGCGGCCACCGGGCACGGCCTGGACCTGATCCGGGACGGCGCGGACATCGTCGATGTGGGCGGCGAGTCCACCAGGCCCGGAGCACAGCGGGTGCCGATCGAGGGGGAACTGAGCCGCGTGCTGCCCGTGGTGACCGCGCTGGCGGCGGCGGGCTGCTATGTGAGCATCGACACGATGCGGGCCGAGGTGGCCAGGCAGGCGCTGCGGGCAGGCGCCAGGATGATCAACGACGTCAGTGGTGGCCGAGCCGACCCGGAGATGGCCCGTGTGGTCGCGACGGCGGGCGTGCCCTACATCATGACCCACTGGCGCGGCCACAGCGCGGACATGTACGGGCCCGCGACCTATGACGACGTGGTGGCCGAAGTCAGGGCCGAACTGGCCGAGCGGGTCGCCGCGGCGATGGATAGCGGCGTGCATCCGGGACAGATCGTCGTGGATCCCGGCCTTGGCTTCGCCAAGCTGGCCGACCATAACTGGACGCTCCTGGCCGCTCTGGACCGGATCGGCTGCCTGCCCGGCCACGACCGGCGGTTCCCCGTGCTTGTGGCCGCGTCCCGGAAGCGATTCCTCGGCCGGCTGCTGGCGGCGCCGGACGGCGAGCTGAGGCCCTTCCTCGGCAGCGACGACGCCACTATCGCCGTGACCGCCCTCGCGGCCGCCGCTGGTGCCTGGTGTGTGCGGGTGCACGCCGCGGCGGGCAACGTGGATGCCGTCCGGGTTGCGCAGCGCTGGCGCGAGGCGTCCGCGGAGGCGGTCAGATGACCGGCGACAGGCTCACCATCACCGGACTGCGCGTGCGCGGCCGACACGGCGTCTTCGAGGAGGAGCGGGCCTCCGGCCAGGACTTCGTGGTCGACGCCGTCCTCTGGCTTGACACGTCTGCGGCGGCCGCGGCCGATGACCTCACCCTGACCGCCGATTACGGCGCCATCGCCGGCCGGCTGGCCGGGATCGTCGCGGGCGAGCCCGTCGCCCTGATCGAGACCCTGGCAGCCAGGCTGGCCGGGGAATGCCTCACCGATGCGGCCGTGCGCGAGGTTGAGATCACCGTGCACAAGCCGCAGGCGCCGGTCGGCGTGCCTGTCGCCGACATCGCCGTCACCGTGCGCCGGGGTCGGCCGTGACCCGGTCCGCATCGCAGTCGGCCCGCCCGGGCCGCACCGTGGTACTGGCGCTGGGCAGCAACCTTGGCGACCGGCTGCTCAACCTGCAGCGCGGCGTTACCTTCCTGTGCGGCAGCGGTCTGCGGTGCAGCGCCGTCTCCGCAGTCTTCCAGACGGCGCCGGTCGGCGGCCCGGAGCAGGGCGACTTCCTGAACGCGGTCCTGCTCGCGGACAGCGCGCTGCCTGCCGCCGAGATCCTGCGCCGGTGTCAGCTGGCCGAAGCGGCGGCGGGCCGGGTGCGGACAGTGCGCTGGGGTCCGCGCACGCTGGACGTGGACATCATCGCCTGCGGAGCGGAAGTGAGTACCGACCCGCAGCTGACGCTGCCGCATCCGCGCGCGCATGAGCGGGCGTTCGTGCTCGCGCCCTGGCTGGATGTGGCGCCGGACGCGCGGCTGCCCGGCTGGGGCAGCGTTGCGGACCTGCTGGCGGCGGCGCCGGACCGGACCGGGGTGCGGCGGCTGGATGGGGAACGGCTGGCGCTGGCCGCGGACCAGTCCGTTAGTGATGAGCAGCCGGAGGCGAGTGCACAGTGCAGATGACCCGCCCCGGCACTCTCGCCGGCATCTTCGCGTTGTGCACGCTCGGCGCGTGGCTCGCTGTCCGGGTCACCTTCGCTAGCCTGCCGCTGCTGCCCATCGGCCCGATCCCCGTGCTTGTGGCGCTGGCCCTGGCCGAGGCCGTAGTCGGTCGCAACGTGCGCGGCCGCGTCAGCGGGCGCATCACCGGCAAGCCGCTGGCGCCGATCGCGGTGGCCAGGCTTGTGGCCCTGGCCAAGGCCAGCTCGGCCGCCGCCGCGGCCTTCGGCGGGCTGCTGGCCGGATATCTGGTCTACGTGCTGGGGCAGCTGGACAAGACCATCCCGGCGCGCGACGCCCGCGTTGCCGGGATCACGCTAGGCTGCGCCCTGGCGCTCGTCGCGGCCGCCCTGTACCTGGAACGGTGCTGTCAGGCACCGGGGCCGCCACGGGACGACGACGAAGACCGGCCCTACAACGACAGCTGGTCATGGCACCAGTAGCCGCAGGGACGACCCGGCTGCAAGCCCGCTGGCCCCGTTGGGCAGGATCTCAGGCGGGCATCGACTCAGATCGGAGGCCGGACGAAAGTGATTATCGCCGCTCATTCAGTCATCTTTGCCGACGACCCGGACAAGGCCCGTGCGTTCTTCCGCGACGTACTGGACCTGCCGAGCGTCGACGCCCACGACGGCTGGCTGATCTTCAAGCTGCCGCCCGCAGAACTCGGCATCCACCCCGAGTCCGGCGACGGCGCGACGGCGGGACGGCACGAGCTGTACCTGATGTGCGATGACATCGAGCAGACCAGGTCAGACCTCGAGGCCAGGGGTGCCGAGTTCGGCTCGCCGGTCACGGAGGCGGGCTTCGGCCGGACCACGTCCATCAAGATCCCTGGCGGTGGTGAGATCGGGCTCTACGAGCCGAGGCACCGGACGGCATATGAGCTCTGAGCCAGCCGTCGGGGCCACTGGCCACATTCACCCAGCCCAACTGCGGGTCGGGGTGATCGGTGCCGGGCGGGCGGGAACGGCGCTGGCCGCGGCCATGAGCCGCGCCGGCCACCGGATCGTGGCCGCGGCCGCAGTATCGGAGGCATCCCGGGCGCGGATCGAGCAGTTCTTGCCCGGCACGCCGGTGCGCGAACCTGACGGCGTGCTTGACGCCGCCGACCTGGTACTGCTCACCGTTCCCGATGACGTCCTGCCGGGCCTGGTGTCCGGGCTCGCCGCGACCGCTGCGCCGCTGGCCGGTCGGCTGCTGGCCCACGCCAGCGGCCGCCACGGGCTGGCCGTGCTTGAGCCCGCCGTGGCGATGGGCGCGCTTCCGCTCGCCCTGCATCCGGTGATGACGTTCACCGGCCGGCCGGACGACGT
>JASHOV010000037.1 GCA_030038495.1 Streptosporangiaceae bacterium | reverse complement strand
GAACGGATCGCCGAAGCCGAACTGCTGGCCCGCCAGCATCGCCGCGGCGATCGGGATCTGGCTCATGTTCTGCACGCCGCCCGCCACCACGACATCCGCGGTCCCGCTGAGTACCGCCTGGGCCGCGAAGTGCACGGCCTGCTGCGACGAGCCGCACTGCCTGTCCACGGTGACGCCAGGCACGGCCTCGGGCAGTCCGGCAGCCAGCCACGCGGTGCGCGCGATGTCGCCTGCCTGCGGGCCGATCGTGTCCACGCACCCGAAGACCACGTCGTCGACCGCGAGCGGGTCCATGCCCGTCCTGGCCAGCACCGCGCGGATCACGTGCGCGCCGAGGTCGGCCGGGTGCGCGTCCGCGAGCCCGCCGCCCCGCTTGCCGACCGGCGTCCGCACGGCATCGACGATGTAGGCCTCGGCCACTGGGTCTCCTCAGCTTGTCTGCTAGAACGCGTTCTATTTAAGCCGGCGCCGCGGCTAGGCGGGCGGGTACTCGACCGTGTCTTTCACGCTCGCGTTGGCGTCGAACCACCACTGCAGGATCCTGGCGTTGATCTCGCCCTCGCCGACTAGCCAGCTGGTGCTGAGCCAGCGCAGCGGCGGATGCTCAGTGATCAGGCCGACGTGGCCGATGATGGAGCGCCGCGGCTCGGGCCAGTCGCCGTCGATGCTCAGGCCGTTGAAGGTCAGCAGGAGCTCGCCGCCATCGCTGGCCTTGATCATGCCGCGCAGGTCCGGCATCCAGACGCCGTCCTCGCGCCGTTCCGGCGTGTTGACCCGGGTCAGGGTGCCTTCCAGAAGCTCGCCGCTGACGGTGCCGTCGCCGGTGCCGTAACCGAACTCCTGCTCGCCCTCCTGGCCGTCGCGGCGCTCGTATGGGCTGTGCCAGCTGGAGTCGCCCGTGTACTGCATGGTGATCCGGCACAAATGCTCAAGTCGCATGACTGATTAGTACTCCTGCCGGGCGGGGCGGGCCAGGCGCTCGGCCGGCCTGGCTCTGCGGCGAACGCGATGGCTAGACTCCATCTAGAACACGTTCTACTCCAGGCAGGGGCACGGATGCAGATCAGCTACACGCCCGAGCAGGAGCAGCTACGGCAGGAGCTGCGCGAGTACTTCGCCGGGCTGATGACGCCGGACCGGCGGGCCAGTCTGGCGCATAACGACGGCGAGTACGGCGACGGCGCGGCCTACAAGGAGGTCGTCCGCCAACTCGGCAAGGACGGCTGGCTGGCGATCGGCTGGCCGGCTGAGTACGGCGGCCAGAGCCGGTCCATGCTCGACCAGCTGATCTTCACCGACGAGGCCGCGATCGCGGGGGTGCCCGTTCCCTTCCTGACGATCAACACGGTCGGACCGACCATCATGAAATTCGGGACGCCCGAGCAACGGGAGCGATTCCTGCCCCGGATCGCCGCCGGCGAGCTGCACTTCTCGATCGGGTACTCCGAGCCCGAGGCGGGCACCGACCTGGCCTCGCTGCGTACGCGCGCCGTTCGCGATGGCGACCAGTACGTGATCAACGGCCAGAAGATGTGGACCAGCCTGATCCAGTACGCCGACTTCGTCTGGCTGGCCTGCCGCACCGACCCGGAGGCTCTGCGGCACAAGGGGCTGTCGATCATCATCGTGCCGACCGACGCGGACGGGTTCTCGTGGAATCCGGTGCGGACCGTGGCCGGCGTCAACACCAGCGCGACCTTTTACGCCGATGTCCGCGTGCCGGTGTCCAACCTGGTCGGCGAGGAACACAGAGGCTGGCCCCTCATCACCAACCAGCTCAACCACGAGCGCGTGGCGCTGACGTCGGCGGCACCCGTGCTCACCGCGCTCGCCGAGGTCACCGACTGGGCCCGGTCCACGAAGCTGCCGGACGGCCGCCGCGTCATCGATCAGGAATGGGTCCAGCTCAACCTGGCCAGGGTGCAGGCACGGGCCGAGTACCTCAAGCTGATGAACTGGCGCATCGCCACTCAGGCCGGCCCGCTCGGTCCCGCCGCGGCGTCGGCCACCAAGGTGTACGGGACCGAGCTGACGCTTGAGGCCGCCCGGCTGATGATGGAGGTGCTCGGCCCGAACGCCGAGGTGCGGTCCGGCTCGCCGGGCGCGCTGCTGGCCGGCCGACTCGAGCGGATGCACCGTTCCGGGCTGATTCTCACCTTTGGCGGCGGCACCAACGAGGTACAGCGCGACATCATCGCCGCCGCCGCGCTCGGCCTTCCCTTCAGCCGCTGGTAGCCGGGAGACAAACGATGGACTTCACCCTGACGCAGGCGCAAGAGGATCTCGGCGCGCTCGCCCGGCAGATCCTCGCCGACCACTGTACGCAGCAGCGGCTGCGCGAGATCGAGGCGGGCGGCACCCGATTCGATCCGGCGCTGTGGTCCGACCTGGCCCGGGCCGGCGTGCTGTCCGCCGCCCTGCCGGAGTCGATCGGCGGCGCCGGGCTCGGCCTGCTGGAACAGTGCACGGTGCTGGCCGAGATCGGCCGCGCCGTGGCTCCCGCGCCGTACCTGCCCTCGATAACCCTCGGCGCCGCCGCGGTCGCCAGGTTCGGTACCGCCGGCCAGCGCCAGCAGTGGGCGGCCCCGGCCGCCCGCGGCGAGCTCGTCATCACCGCCGCGCTGGCCGAGGGGGACGGCGAGGACCCGGCGCTGCCGGCCACCACGGCGGAGGACTCCGGCGACGGCTGGGTGCTGACCGGCTGCAAGACGACCGTGGTCGCCGGGACCCGCGCCGCGCTGCTGCTGGTCCCCGCCGCGACCGCATCCGGCCCGGCGGTGTTCCTGGTCACCCCCGACGACCCTGGTGTGACGGTCACGCCTCAGCAGGTCACGGGTGGAGACGGAACGGCGGCGATCGACCTGGCCGCAGTCCGCGTGCCGGCCGCACGACTGCTGGGCAATGCGGCAGGCGGACAGCAGGTCGCGCGGTGGCTAGCCGACCGGGCCACCATCGGCCTGTGCGCGCTGCAGCTCGGGGTGACCGAGCGCGCGCTCGAGCTGACCGCGGGCTACGCGAAGCGCCGGCAGCAGTTCGGCAAGCCGATCGGCGGCTTCCAGGCGGTCGCGCAGCGGCTGGCCGATGGTTACATCGACGTCGAGGGAATCCGCCTCACTCTGTGGCAGGCCGCCTGGCGGCTGGACAGCGAGCTGCCGGCCGCGGCGGAGCTGGCGACCGCCAAGTTCTGGGCCGCCGAGGCCGGGCACCGGGTCGCGCACACCGCGGTGCACGTGCACGGCGGCGTCGGCGTCGACCTGGACGGCGAGGTGCATCGCTACTTCGCCGCGGCCAAGCACAACGAATTCGCACTCGGCGGCGCGACCGCGCAGCTGCGCCGCATTGGAGCCGGGCTGGCGGCCGGCCGCTGATAGCCGCCGGCCGCGCCGCTCAGCCGCGGGTCGCCACCATCGGGTACGACCGGCCGGTGTTCTCGGAGAGGTAATAGTAGTAATAGCCCACGGTCGCGCAGTAGCCGTCGCTTGCGCAGCTGACGGCGTACAGGAAGCTGTGCGCCGGGCTGATCGCGTTCGCCGGGAGGATGACCCCGCCCGCGTCCTTCCAGCGACCGGAGACAAGGCTTGCGAGGTAGGCCAGGTCGAGCGAGCTGCTCGTGCTATAGCCCCCCGCGACAACGCACAGCCGCGCCGAGGCGCAACTCACGCCGTCTGGGTAGGCGCCGGTGGCGTGCAACGGCAGCGGGAGCCGGGTCGCGGCCCGCCACTTGCCGCCGGACTCGGGCACGGCCATGGGATAGCCCGATGACCCGACCTCGTAACCGCCCGCGCCCAGGCAGGATCCACTGGCCATGCAGGCGGCGCTGTCGAGGCTCACCGCCGGGCTGCTGACCTTCTTCGGCGCGGCTACGGTCGTGGCTCGGCCCCACTTGCCGCGGGACTGGACGTACCCGACCGCGTCATAATCGGTCGCCGAGTCGGTGGGCGAGTAGGACCCGTCGGTCACGCAGTCGCCCGGCCGGGTGCACGCGATGCCGGAGAGGATGAGCGACGGGCCGACCGGCGCGCGGAAGGTGCGCTCCTGCTTCCACCGCCCCCGGACCTGGGTGAGGACGATGCCCTCGTTCACCGAGTCCACGTAGATGAAGCCGACAGCCTCACACGATCCCGCCGCGGGACACGAGATGGCGTACAGCGCGGACGTGCTCGTGCCGCTCGGCAGCGGGCCCGCCGTGGTCGCCCGCCCCCAGGTCCCGCGGCGCTGGCTGACGATGAACGCGAAATCCTTGCCGACCGTGGCGCGGTAGTCGCCGACGGCCACGCAGTCACCGTGGCCGGTGCAGGCCACGCCGTTGACCTGGGCGTAGGGTTCGCCGGCCGCGTTGCGCGGCAGCCTGACCTCGACGCCGCGGCCCCACTTGCCGCGGGACTCCGTCACAACCATGGCCTGGCCGTTACCGCGCGAGTCCTGATAAGCGCCGCCCGCCGAGCAGTAGCCGCGCCCGCTACAGGCGATGCCGTACAGGCCCGAGTCCACCTGCGCCGCGGTGTTGCGCGGTGGCGTGATCTCGATCGCGCGCCCGAAACCAGTGCTTGCGGGGCGTACGGGAGCGGCGGCCGCTGATGTCAGCGGGGCAAGGATGAGGGGAACGGCGGCGGTCGTCGCCAGCAGCCCTAATGCCGCGACGCGTAAGCGGGGGACGAGAGAGTATCGGGACATCGCGGCCTCCTGCGCTGCTTTGGACCGAACAGTACCGCAGCGGCGGGCGATAACCAGATGCAACGGATTTGACGCGCGGCCAATATTTGCCGCGTGGACGTCGCCGCCTTTATTCGCGACGGTTACGTGGCCGTTCGCGGTGCCGTCGACGAGGAGACCGTCACGGCCTGCCGGGAGCTGATATGGGCGGCGATGGCGCAGCGTGGCGTCCGGCGTGGCGACCGCGCCACCTGGCCGGTTTACCTCGAGATGGATGACGTGGTCGCGGCGCCGTTCGCCGCCGCGGGCTCGGCCCCGGCGCTGGTCGCCGCCTACGACGAGCTGATCGGCCTGGCTGAGACTGGGCTGGCTGAGACTGGGCTGGCTATCG
>JASHOV010000036.1 GCA_030038495.1 Streptosporangiaceae bacterium | reverse complement strand
CCGGCGGCGACGGCGGCCAGTCGCTGGCACTGCTTCGCCGCCGTTTCCCGCACGCGTCGGCGTATGTGGAGGCGGCCGCACGGGCCGGGGAGGAAGGCCGGGTCGTCAGGTCCGTGCTCGGTCGCACCTGCCCCCCGCCGTCGGCAGGCTGGCTGGCGATGACCAGCGAATCGGCCGATCCGGAGCAGGACCGGGATCCGGGAGCGGGCCGGGCGCTGCGCGCACGCGGCCGGTTCACCCGGAACTTCGTCGTCCAGGCCAGCGCGGCTGACTGGGCGCTTGTACTGCTGGCCGCCCTGCGCGCCGCGCTGGCCCGACTAGAGGCCGGCGGGCAGCGGCCCGAGCTTGTCTTCTTCCAGCACGACGAGGTGCTCGTGCACTGTCCCTCTGGTCAGGCTGCCGATGTGGTAGCGGCGGTGGAGACGGCCGCGGCGAGCGCGGCTCGGCTGGTTTTCGGCGCCACGGCAGTCACATTCCCGATGACCGTCGCTGTGGTGGACCGTTACTCCGACGCCAAATGAGACACGCAGAATACCGTCAGTCAGGACAAGGGCGCCGCGACGCAGGCGTACCAGGCGTACCAGGCGTACCTGCGTGCCCTCATTGCACCCGGACGGAGCACGTCATGGTCACGTTCCTCGTCATCACCGCCGACGTCCGCGGGCCGTGGATCAGCCTGCCCGGACGTTCGGCTCCCGGATTCGGGCACCGGCTGTAAACCGGTGCTGGCGGTCGCGCGTCTACCTGATGGCGGCGGGAAGAGCGGGGTTTCGCCGCAGATTGACATTGAGGACCCGTCCTCCCCGCGGGGGACGGGTCCTCAGCGTTCTGTCGGCGCAGCAGGACTTCGTCTCAGGGACACGTCCGTACCTGGCTGGGACGCGCTGGCCCGCAATTGTCCCAGCCCGGTCTTAGGACATGCCTCGGGTCGGCATGAGTAATCGGCGCGGCGCAGAGCTGTCTGCGGACACTTCGACGGTGCCGGCGGCGGGGTGACACTAGTGCGATCTGACCCGCAGGAATCCGGGTGTGCTGCCCGCACGGCAAGCTGTCGAGCATACCGACTTCCGGCCGCGACCCGCTGAGGCATAGGGCGTGCCTCCGATCTGGGGGCGGGCGCGGCTCAGAGACAGTCTGGCTTCACTCCGGTGCCAGGTGACTGTGCCGGGCCCGGCGGGGCTGTGGCACCGCCGTGGCCGGTGCCTCGACCGGGGGCACCTGTGACGTGCAGTACATGCAGCGGTGCGCGTCGATGGGGATCGTGCTCAGGCACTCCGGGCAGTCCCTGGTCGTCGCGGCCTTGTTCCGCGCGAAGCGCGCGTTGAGCCGGTCCGATGGCGCGACCAGGAGGTAGTAGACCACCGCGGCGATGATGACGAAGGACAGCAGCGCATTGAGCACAAGGCCGTAGCTAAAGGTGCTGCCGTTGATATGGAACGCCAGGTTCTTGAAGGCCGTCTTGCCGCCGCCCGCAGCCGTGATCAGGGGCGTGATGATGTCGGAAACCAGGGCCTGGATGACGGCGTTGAACGCCACGCCGATCACGACCGCGACCGCTAGGTCGATGAGGTTTCCGCGCATCAGGAACTTCTTGAAGCCGCTCATTCTGACCTCCTGGCCGCGATTGACCCGAGCTGGCGCTCGCGCACACGCGACGCTATCAAGATGCGCTGATCGCGGCGCCGGTCAACTGCTAGCAGTTATCGGAGGTATAGGTGAGCAGCTTCTCGTAGGAGGCCTGGCGGGTCGGCGTCGCGGCCGACATGGTGGCCAGAATCTGGTTCACCGACTCCTTGTCGGCCACCTTCTGGTAGGCGCGGAAGTCGGCCACCACGTCGAGGATCGTCGCCTTCATGCGGGCCGGCGCCTGGCCTGCCAGCGTGATGAAGCTGGTGATGCTGCGATCCATGACCTGGTCAATCAGCGCGTGCGCCTGCTTCAGCGACATTTCCTGGGTAATGCTCTGGCTGTCGAGCGAATTCATCGCGGTCGCGATGTGACGGCAGAACTTCATCGTCGCTGGCGGTATGGCGGCCTGCTGCGGCTGGCCCGGCGTGTCGCCCGACGACGCCGCCGCGCAGGCGGTCAGCGCCAGGCAGCCTCCCGTGACGACACCTAATGTCGCCTTACGCCATCCCTGGGCCAGTCCCGAGCCGTACATATGCCCTCCCCCATAGTTGACCCCCGAGGCAACACTCGCCTGACGCATTCTTCCCGACCAGCGGCGGGAAGGTAGCTGATTGTAATAACGCGGCTACAACGAGAGAGGGCTGTTGACGCGAAAGTGCGTCTGGGGCGATCTCGCGGTCGGAGCGGCCCGCCTAGAAGGCGGCGATCGAGCCAGGGGCGCGCTCTGCCCTGCTCAGCGCCCGCAGCAATGCCGCGGCGCCGTGCCTGCGCACCGCGAGCCGAGTGAGCAGCTCGACCGCCTCCGCCGCGACGACCGCAGGCAGCCCGTCCGCCAGATGCCCCGCCAGCGCGCCGACGCTCATGTCCGCCAGCGCGCTCGGGTCGCCCCATCGGCCGGCGACAGCGGGCTCCGCCACTAGCCGGGCGGCGAATTCGGCTGCCTCCAGGAAGGTCTCGCGCACCGGTGCCATGGAGCTTTCCCCTCATCACCGCTACTTCATTGCCGTGCAGATACATACATGACTACATGATTCGTACGATGCATCAGCTCGCGGGCGGCTTGTAGCGTGCACGCACTCGGCTTTTCACATGAGGGGGGAGAGCCGAAGCTACGGAAGGCCAGCTGCGATGTTTAGCAATCTGGATGGCAACTTAATCACGCCCGATCACGGGCCCGGCCTTGGCGTAACGGACGTCACGTTCAATGTGACGACGCCTGCTCGCCTCAAGTGGCCGCGCCGCTATCCCCATCCCGACAGGCGGGTCCCGCTGACAGGCGGCCCGTTCGTCAGCTGCCCGCAATGCAAGTCAGCGATCCGGGACCGGATCGCGGTCAGCGCCGGATACTGCGCTCGATGCCAGGACTTCACGCTCATGTGCGCGGCCGGCCGCAGCCTGCTCAGTCCCGACGTGATGACCAGAACCGGCTGGCACTGGCCCTGTACCTCGGCGGGCACTACCAAATGGCAGGTCACAGATCAGAATGGATTGACGATCGTGTTGCTGTGCGCGGTACATGGCACGGAACTTGCGTCCGGCCGGGTGTCGTGGATCGTGCATCCGGTGTTCATCGGCACCTAATAAGAGGAGGCCTTTATCGCTGCCTACAGGTGCGGGCAGGGCGATTGTTCCCGCGCTGCCGCGCCCTGTGGTCAGCAAGCACTGTGGTAAGCAAGGATCATGAAACGCCTGCCACCTGTGGATTGAGTCGCTGTGAGCCTCGAGGTAGTGGTCCGCGGCATCACGATCCCGCCAGAGGAACTGTCCTGGCGGTTCTCGCGGTCCCAGGGACCGGGCGGCCAGTCGGTGAACACCACCGACAGCCAGGCCGAGCTCTCCTTTGACGTGCTGCGGTCCGTGGTGCTGCCGGCTCAGATGCGGGAGCGGGCGCTGGAGACGCTGGCCGGACGGCTCTCGGACGGCGTGCTCACGGTGGCAGCGTCGGAGTTCAGGTCACAGCTGCGCAACCGCGAGGCCGCGGCGGAGCGCCTCAGCGCGCTGCTCACGGAGGCGACAGCACCGCCGCCGCCCCCGCGCAAGAAGACCAGGCCGACGCGGGGGGCGGTGGAGCGGCGCCTGGCCGAAAAGCAGCGCCGGTCGGAGACGAAGCGGCTGCGCCGCTACTCGGGCGACTAACCGGTCACATCGCCGTCAGCTCGGCGAGCTTGCGCACCGTGTTCCAGTTCCTGGCGGTGGCGACGACGCCGAGCCGCTTCTCCAGCAGGGCGTAGGTCAGCTTGGTTTCCGCCATGCCGTTCGGGCACCACATGTAGCCGTGGGAGCCCGCGATCCAGGCGCGATCGGGTCCGAAGTCCTGGTCCTGCAGGCGGGCGGCGGCGCCGGGGTCCGGCGCGGCGGACAGGAAGGCGACGAAGTAGTGCGATGGATTGTCTGGCTCGCGGCCGAGCGGGTTGCCGGCCACGACCTCGGCCAGGTCGGCCCCGGTCCTGATCAGCACTGCGCAGCGCAGTCCGAGCTGAGCGTCGAGCGCGGTTCGCACCTCGGAGGCCAGCGTGGCCGGCGGCAGCTCGCACGAGAGCACGCCGTTCCCGCTCTGGAGGTGGGTCTGCACGTCCGCGTATCCGAGCTCCGTGAGGATCCGGCGCAGGTCGGCCATCGCGATCTTGTTCCGCCCGCCGACGTTGACGCCACGCAGGAGGACGGCATACCGCATCCGGACACTGTACAAGCGATCAGGAGCCGGCTCAGTACGCTGGGCCAGTGGATCGGAGCACAGCAGGTCCAAGCACGGGGGGCAAGAGCCCAGGTGGCCGGACTAAAGGCGGCCACGCAGTGGTCCGCAGTGACCGGGACCGGCGGCGCCGCGAGTTGTCCCAGAACTACCTGCGCGGCCCCGATGCGGCCCGGCAGTTCCTGCGCTCCGTGCGGCTCGATCCGGACGGGCTGTGCGTGGAAGTGGGGGCGGGCGAGGGCGTCCTGACGACGCGGCTGGCGCGCATGTGCCGGGAGGTTATCGCCTACGAGATCGATCAGGCGCTGGCCGACCGGCTGCGGCAGCGGGTGGCGGGTCTGGACAACGTCCGGCTCGTGATGTCCGACTTCCTCGCGGCCCGGCCGCCGTCGCGGCCGTTCCAGGTCGTGGGCAACGCTCCCTTCTCGCTTACCTCGCCGATCGTCGACTGGTGCCTGCGCTCGGCCCGGATGCGCACGGCGACGCTGATCACGCAGCTGGAATACGCCAGGAAGCGGACTGGCGGCTACGGCCGATGGAGCCTGCTGACCTGCACCACCTGGCCGCAGGTGAGCTGGGAACTGCGCGGGCGCATCCCGCGCGACCTGTTTCGCCCGATGCCGAGGGTCGACGCGGGGATTCTCCACCTGCAGCGCCGCGCGGAACCGCTGATCCCGCCGGCCAGGCAGGCCGCGTACCGGCGTCTGGTGCAGGCGGGCTTCAGCGGCGTCGGCGGCTCCGTGCAGGCGACCCTGCGGCGTTCGTACCCGGCCGACAAGGTGGCACAGGCGTGCGCGGCCGCGGGGCTCAACCGAAGAGCCGTGGTGGCGTTCGTCGGCCCGGATCAGTGGGTGCAGATCTTCAGGCTGCTCGACGGCCGCCCGTGATCGGTCGCCCGTAATCGGCGCAACGAGGTGCCTTTGCCGCCACGGGCACGACGACGTCACAGCGTCGCACCGGCCACGACCGCCAACGCCGTCTACCGCCAACATTTCACCGATTGTGCACCCACTTTCGCGGCATTTACTCCGCTTTGTGGGGTGCACTATCGGTGAAATGCTCGCGACGGGCCCGGCGAGCGCGCGGGGTCAGGGGGCAGTTGTCCCGGTTCGACCGTATTTATCCTCGAGCCTGACGACGTCCTCGCGCCATCCTGGTGCCGCGGTCGACGTCTCGGCGAAGGTCAGGTCGGTGATCGCGGAGATCCGGTGCACGGTGCCCGGCAGCAGCTGGATGGTGTCGCCCGGCCCGAAGTGCTGGCTGTTGAGGCTGTCGGCGGACGGACCCCACTCGATGAGGGCCGCGCCGGAGAGCACGCTGATCGTCTCTTCCTTCTCCAGGTGGTACTGCAGGCTCAGCGACCGACCGGCGATGACGTAGATGATCTTGCCCACGTACTTGCCCTCGACGGCGGCGTAGATGATCTCATGGCCCCACGGCTTGTCCTGCCTGGCTGCCTGATAGACGTCAGCGTGCAGTTGCGTTGCGGCCCTGGTGCCATTCTCGGCGGTGGTCACTGGCCCTCCGATCGCGATGTCCTGCAGAAGGATGACCAGTTTAGTGATCGGCGGCACTGCCCCGGTGCAACGCCCGGGTCTGGCGCCGTCAGGCCCGGCGATCGAGGAACGCCCGCCGCAGCCGGCCGGCCGCCTCCGTCAGCACCTCCGCACGCTTGCAGAACGCGAAGCGGACCTGGCTCCGGCCGGCTTCCTCGTTGTCGTAGAAGACCGCGTTGGGCACCGCGACGACGCCGCATTCATGCGGCAGCCTGCGGCAGAACTCCAGCCCGCCCGCCTCGCTCAGCCGGGCGATGTCGGTGGTGATGAAGTACGTCCCCTGCGGGGTGAACACGTCGAATCCGGCGGCGCTCAGCCCGTCCGCCAGCAGGTCCCGTCTGCGCCGCAGCCCGTCCGCCAGGTCGGCGTAGAACGAATCGGGCAGCGCGAGCCCCACGGCGATGGCGTACTGGAACGGGCCGCCGCTGACATAGGTGAGGAACTGCTTGGCCGTACGGACGGCGGTTACCAGCTCCGGCGTCCCGGTGACCCACCCGATCTTCCAGCCGGTGAAGGAGAACGTCTTGCCCGCCGAGCTGATCGACACCGTGCGCTCGCGCATGCCCGGCAGCGCGGCCATCGGTATGTGCTCGCCCTCGAACACGATGTGCTCGTAGACCTCGTCGGTGACCACGAGCAGGTCGCGCTCGATCGCGAGCCGCGCGATCTCGGTGAGCTCGGCCCGCGTCGCCACCGTTCCCGTCGGATTGTGGGGTGAGTTCAGCAGGATCAGCCGGGTCCGGCTGGTGACGGCGTCGCGCAGTGCATCCAGGTCGGGCCGGAAGTCCGGGGCCCGCAACGTGATCGGCACCCGGCGCGCTCCGGCCATCGCGATGCAGGCCGCGTAGGAGTCGTAGTACGGCTCGAACGCGATGACCTCGTCGCCC
>JASHOV010000387.1 GCA_030038495.1 Streptosporangiaceae bacterium | reverse complement strand
CGGCGGCTGTGCTGGCGGCGGCTGTGCTGGCGAGGTTTGGCCTGCCCGCGGCCCCCCGGCCTGGCCGTCGCCGGAACCCGACGTGCCGGGCTCCGCCCGATCGGCGCCGTCGGGGCCGGCCTCAGCCGGACCCTTTCCGCCGGGGGTCGACACCGAGTGCTTGCCGGGCCGCGGCTGGGTGCCGGGAGATCCCGGCCCGCTGGCGGACTGCTCCGGGGAACTGCCCCCGGAGCCTCCGCCGTACTGGCCCGGGGAGCGACCCCCGGAACCCCCGCCGTACTGGCCCGGGGAGCGACCCACGGAACCACCGCTCTGCGGACCGGGCTCACCAGGCTCGCGTACCTGGCCAGTTGCCGGGTCTATGCGCCTGCGGTCTCGGATGACGGGGCGCTGGCCCTGGTCTTCTGAAGCGCTCATCAGGCGCCGCCGCCCTCCTCGTCGGTCGGCCTGTCCTCATCTACGATCTCGGCCTCGACGACGTCGTCATCTTCCTGGCCGCCGTCCGCGCTGTCGCCGGCCCCGCTGCCGCTGGCCTGGCTCGCCGCCTGGGCCTGGGCGTAGATCGCAGTGCCCATCTTCTGGCTCACCTGGGCGGCGTGCTCGCTGGCGGTCTTGATGGCCTCGTTGTCGGTGCCCTCCAGGCTCCGCTTCAGGTCGGCGATCGCCGACTCGACCTCGGACTTGATGTCGTCAGGGACCTTGTCCGCGTTCTCGGAAAGGAACTTCTCGGTCGTATAGGCGAGCGACTCGCCGCGGTTGCGGACCTCGGCCTCCTCGCGGCGCTGACGGTCCTCCTCCGCGTACTTCTCGGCGTCCGCCATCATCCGCTCGATGTCGTCCTTGCCCAGTGCCGAGCCGCCCGAGATGGTGACGGACTGCTGCTTGCCGGTGCCAAGATCCTTCGCCGACACGTTCACGATGCCGTTGGCGTCGATGTCGAAGGTGACCTCGATCTGCGGGATGCCCCGCGGCGCGGGTGCCAGCCCAGCCAGCTCGAACATGCCGAGCTTCTTGTTGTAGGCCGCGATCTCGCGCTCACCCTGGAACACCTGGATCTGCACGGACGGCTGGTTGTCGTCGGCCGTAGTGAAGATCTCCGAGCGCTTGGTCGGGATCGTCGTGTTGCGCTCGATCAGCTTGGTGAAGATGCCGCCCTTCGTCTCGATGCCCAGCGACAGCGGGGTGACGTCGAGCAGCAGGACGTCCTTGACCTCGCCCTTGAGCACGCCTGCCTGAAGGCAGGCGCCCACGGCCACAACCTCGTCCGGGTTGACTCCCTTGTTGGGCTCCTTGCCGCCGGTCAGCTCCTTGACCAGGTCCACGACGGCCGGCATGCGGGTCGAGCCGCCGACGAGCACGACGTGGTTGATGTCGTCGAGCTTCACCCCGGCGTCCTTGATGACCTGCTGGAAAGGCGACTTGCATCGGTCGAGCAGGTCCGAGGTCATCTTCTGGAACTCGGCCCTGGTCAGCTTGGTGTCCAGATGCAGAGGGCCCTGCTCGGAGTGCGTGATGTAAGGCAGGTTGATCTGCGACTCGGTCGAGCTCGACAGCTCGATCTTGGCCTTCTCCGCGGTCTCCCGCAGCCGCTGCAGCGCCATCTTGTCCTTGGACAGATCGGTGCCGTAGCTGTTCTTGAAGTCCTTGACGAGCCAGTCGACGATCCGCTGGTCCCAGTCGTCACCGCCGAGGTGGTTGTCGCCGCTGGTGGCCTTGACCTCCACGACGCCCTCGCCCACCTCGAGCAGGGACACGTCGAACGTGCCGCCACCCAGGTCGAAGACCAGGATGGTCGCCTCGCCCTCCTTCTCCAGGTGGTAGGCCAGGGCAGCCGAGGTCGGTTCGTTGATAATCCGCAGGACGTTCAGGCCGGCGATCTGGCCGGCCTCCTTCGTTGCCTGCCGCTGTGCGTCGCTGAAGTATGCCGGGACGGTGATGACCGCATCGGTGATGGTCTCACCCAGGTACGCCTCGGCGTCCCTCTTCAGCTTCTGCAGGATGAAGGCGCTGATCTGCTGGGCCGTGAACTTCTTGCCGTCAATGGACACCGTCCAGTCGGTGCCCATCTGGCGCTTGACCGAGCGGATCGTACGGTCCACGTTCGTTACCGCCTGCCGCTTCGCGACCTCGCCGACGAGTACCTCGCCGTTCTTGGCGAAGGCCACGACGGACGGTGTCGTCCGCGAGCCTTCGGCGTTGGCGATGACCGAGGGCTCGCCGCCCTCGAGGACGGCGACGACGGAGTTGGTCGTCCCCAGGTCGATGCCTACCGCACGTGCCATGTGTCCAGTCCTTGTGCTAGTGCTGAATATTGAGTCTTCAAGGCTCAAGTTTGCCACCCGCAGGGCGATCTGGCAAATGTCTTGAGTCTGATGTGCTCAACTTTCTATCACGACAGTTCATTCCCTGGCGGGTGGGAGAACGGGCCGGAAACTGTCATGCCCGGCCCATGCGGGAGCAACCGGCCGCCTGAGGTCCCGCGCTGCGCTGGCCGCGCGACCCGGACCGGAGGCACGGTGCGGCCAGCCCGCCGGAACGTCGTTACCGCAGCGCAGCTCTGGCGCAGGTAGCGTTGCACTGCGCACTGGCCGCACGATGGAGCGCCTGCTGGGCGCTGGCCGGAGCTGATCACGGAACAAATCGGTCAGGAGGATCGGCGGTGCCGCTGGAGGGATCATCTGCCGACGGGGTCGCGCACCTCGTCGGCGTATCCGGCACTGGTGTATCGGGCACTGGTGTAACGAGCACTGATGTATCCGGCACCGGTGTATCCGGCACCGGTGTATCCGGCACCGGCGGCCAGTCGGCCGACCCGGCAATCCCGGACCCGCCTTCCGCATCCTCGCCTCGGCGCGCCCGGAGGCGGCGCCGCGGCCAGGCAGACTGGGTTCCCTGGCTGATCGCAGCCGCGGTGTTCGTCGCGTACACGATCATCTCGGTTTACCGCTACCTGCGCCGCGATCCAACGTCCTGGGACCTCGGCATATTCACCGAGTACGTCAAGCAGCTCGCGCACCTGCATGCCCCGATCGTCGACATCAGGGCCCCTGGCTTCGATCTGCTCGGTGACCACTTCCATCCGATCGTCGCCCTGATCGCGCCGTTCTTCCTGCTGTTCCCCAGCTCGGTCACCCTGCTGGTCGCCCAGGCCCTGCTGGCGGCGGTCTCGGTATTTCCTGTCTACCGGGCCGGGGCCGAGCTGCTGGGCCGCGGCACCGGGCAGGCCATCTGTGCCGCCTACGGCTTCTCCTGGGGCCTGCAGCAGATGGTGAACTACGACTTCCACGAGATCGCGTTCGCGGTACCGCTGCTGGCCTTCTCCCTGTCGGCGCTGATCCGGGGCCGGATGCGTGCGGCCATCTGGTGGGCGCTGCCGCTGGTGCTGGTCAAGGAGGACCAGGGCTTCACGCTGGTGGCGATCGGACTGATCATCGTGTTCGCCTACCGCAGGCGCGGGCCCGGCCTGTTCCTCGCGGCCTGGGGCCTGGCCTGGTCGCTGCTCGCGATTCTGGTGATCATCCCGCACTTCAACCCTTCCCATACGTACCTCTACTGGGCGCAGGCTGGGAGCATCAGCCCCGTTGGCGGACATTTCGGTCTCGGCGGCCTGTGGGCCAATCTCACCGATGGCATCGCGACCAAGCTGCCCACGCTCGCCCTGATCCTGCTGCCGACCGCCTTCATCGCCGTGCGCTCGCCGATCGTGCTGGCCACCGTTCCCAGCTTGGCGCTCAGGTTCATCGGGCTGAATCCCAACTACTGGGGCACGCAGTGGCATTACAACGCCACGGTCATGCCGATCGTCTTCATCGCGGCCATCGACGCGATGGCCAGGATCCGGGCCCGGAACGCGCAGGCAGTGGCCGGCGCGGCAGTGCCCGGTCGGACATTGGTCGCCCGGCTCGGCCTGGTCATGGAGCACTATGGCGCCGCGGCGATGCTGGCCCTGGCCGCCGGCCTGGCGTTTCAGTTCCCGCTGAGCTCGCTCTGGACGCCCGCAACCTACAGCCTCGGACCACACGTCGCGGCGGAGAACGCGGCGATGGCCATGGTGCCGAACGGCGCTACCGTGGCGACCGACCTGGACCTGCTTGCCCCACTTGCGGCGCGCACTGACACCTTCTGGCTCGGGAATCTCAGTGCCAACCCCGTGACCCAGTACGTAGTCTTCGACACACAGAGCACGGACTTCCAGCCGCCGCCATCGAACGTGCTGACGTTCGTTGAGGGCCTTGAGCGCGGCACGCCGTTCCAACAGATCTACGAGCAGGATGGCGTCTATGTATTCCGCCGGGCGAAGTAGCCGGAGCAGTACCTGATGGGCCGCCGGGGCTTCTCGGTGACCTCGGCCGAGACGGTGCCTGCCGCATCCGGGATCGCTGCGGATGCGCCGGCGCCCGCTCGACGGTCGTGGGCTCCAGCGGCGATCTGCGCGTGCTATCTGGCCGCCGCCCTCGTTCTCACCTGGCGGCTATGGGCTCACCCCGCGTCGGCGACGGTGGCGGGCAACCCGCCAGACGTCTCGCAATTCGCCTGGTTCATGCGGTACGAGGCCATCGCGATAGCGCATGGCCGGTTGCCGGCCCTGGTCACCACGGCCATGAACGCGCCCCGCGGCATCAGCATGATGTGGAACACCACCGCGCTGCTGCCGGGGGTTCTGCTCACGCCGGTGACCTTGCTGGCCGGGCCCCAGGTCAGCCTGAACGTCCTCCTCACGCTGGGTTTCGCCGGATCGTCGGCCACCATGTTCTACGTGCTGCGCCGGTACGGGGCGAGTCTGGCCGCGGCGGCCGTCGGCGGTGCCGTGTACGGATTCTCGCCCGCGCTGACGCATGCGGCGATGGGGCACTTTCAGCTGCAATTCGCCGTCCTGCCGCCCTTGATCGTCGATGCCGTGCTCCGGCTGAGCCTGGGCCCGCGCAGGCCGCTGCTCACCGGGGCGTGGCTGGGAGTTCTGGTGGCGGCGCAGGTATTCATCGGCGAGGAGATGCTGTTCGAGGCGGCTCTCGCGGCCTTGCTCGTGGTGGTGGTGCTGGCCGTGTCCAGGCCGCGGGCTGCCCTCGGCCGGGCGGTCAGCGTCGCCATGGGCCTCGGCGCGGCGGTCGTCGTCGGCCTGGCCCTGACCGGCTGGGCCCTCTGGACGCAGCTCCACGGCCCGCTGACTCAGCATGGGACCGCCTTCTACCTCGACTTCTACAAGAACGATCTGGCCGGCTTCATCACCCCCGACGCGTTCCAGCTCATCCACACCAGTTCGAGCGCCGCGACGGCGGCACGGTATGCAGGCCTCGCGCCCGAGTACGTGGCCTACCTCGGCATCCCGCTCATCGTCGTGCTGGTCGTCGCCTCGGTCCTGTTCTGGCGGCACCTGCCGGTCCGGGCCTGCGCCGTCGCTACCCTGGTGCTGCTGCTGCTGTCGCTGGGCGCGCACCCGCTGGTATCGGTGACCGCCAACCCGCTGACCCAGCGGCCCGGCGGCATTACCCTCCCGTGGGGCTGGATCGAGCAGCTGCCTGTGGTCAGCGCGGGCCTGCCCAACCGGCTGTCGATCGTGGCCGACGGCACTGCCGCTGCCATCCTGGCTTATGCCATCGACCTGGCGTTCGGTCGGCTGCGGCGCACGTCGCTTGGCCGTGGCAAGGCGGCAGCGATAGTCGCCGTGGTCGCGGCGGCCGCGATCGTGCCGCTTATACCCCGGCCGCTGCCCGCGACGCCGGCCGTGGCCCTGCCCGCCGGCTGGGACACGACGCTGACCGCGCTTCGGCTGCCGGTAGGTGCCAGGCTGCTGATCGTCCCGGTGCCCACCGCGATCCTGGACGACGGGCTGCGCTGGCAGGCGGACGGCGGCCAGCGGGTTTCGCTCATCGGCGGTTACTTCGAGGGCCCGGCATCGAACGGCAAGGCCTACATCGACGGCCCGGGTTTCCCTGAACTCACGTGGTACCTGGACTACCTCTGGCTCGGCAAGGCGTGGACGGGGCCACCGCCACCGGAGCCCGGCCAGAAGGCGGTAGTAGCCACCCTGCGGTACTGGAGGCCGCAGGCGGTCGTGGCCGATGCCGCATCGCGGCCGGCTCTGGAGCGCTACCTGACCGGGATTTTCGGCAACCCGGCGATCAGATACGGCAGCATGATCGGCTGGCGCACCTAGCGCCGTATTTGCGGAGGTCAGGGAACCGGCATCCCCGGCAGGAAACCGCAGGACCGCTGCTTTCCTGCCGCTATCCTTGACGGCGGCTCGCCGTTCTACCGCAGTCACGTTGAGAAGCGGGACACCCAGGCCAGCTCCCGACGATCTATGCAGCCGACTCTCGGATGAAGATGCCTGAGCAGCAGTCCGTAGCCCCAAGCGACGTCTCGGCCGCCGCGCCAGCGTCAGCCGAGCCGCGGGTCACTGGCGCACCGCGGACCCGGGCGCGGCCATGGGGGTGGGCCGGTGTCTGCGCCTGCTATCTGGCTGCCGCACTGGCCGTGACCTGGCACCTGTGGGCTCACCCGTCTTCTGCCGTGGTAGCGGGCAACCCGGAGGACTCCGCCCAGTTCGCCTGGTTCATGCGCTACGCGGCCACGGCCGTGGCCCATGGCAGGCTGCCAGCCCTGGTGACCACCGCGATGAACGTGCCCCGCGGGGTCAACCTGATGTGGAACACGAGTGCCCTGCTGCCCGGCATGCTGCTCACGCCGGTGACGCTGCTGGCCGGCCCGCAGGTCAGCCTGACGGTCCTGCTGACGGCCGGCTTTGCCGGATCGGCGGCAAGCCTGTTCTACGTGCTGCGCCGGCACGGGGTCAGCGTTCCGGCCGCCGCCATCGGCGGGGCCGTGTACGGATTCTCGCCCGCGCTTACGCATTCGGCCATGGGTCACTATCAGCTTCAGTTCGCGGTGCTCCCGCCGCTGATAGTGGACGCGATCGCGGCGCTCTGCCTGGGGTCGCCGCGGCCGGTGCGGTCCGGATTGTGGCTCGGCCTGCTGGCGGCGGCGCAGCTGTTCATCGGCGAGGAAGTGCTGTTCGAGAGCGTCCTGGCTGCCGTCATCCTGGTGGCCGTGCTCGCATTGTCCCGCCTGCTGAGGCGGGCCTCTTCGGCCCGCCCGCCCGGGCTGGCTCGCCCGCGCGAGGTCCTCGCGGTGGCCGGCCGGGCGATCCGGCTGGTGAGGTCCTGGCCCGTGGCAGTGGGCCTCGCTACCGCCGTCGTCGTGGGGGCCGCGCTGAGCAGCTGGGGGCTGTGGACGCAGTTTGTGGGCCCGCTCACGCAGCACGGCAGCCCGTTCGCGGTTGACGGCTACAAGAACTCGCTCGCGTCGTTCATTTCGCCCACGAGCTTCCAGCTCCTGCATGCCGGATCCTCGTCGGTGAACTCAAGCGGGGGCGCGGAGGACCTTTCCTACCTGGGCCTGACCCTGATCGTGGTCCTCCTCGTGGCGGCCGTGGCG
>JASHOV010000035.1 GCA_030038495.1 Streptosporangiaceae bacterium | reverse complement strand
TCTCGCAGTCTGCGTGGGTCCAGCCGCGCCAGCTCATGCGGCTCCGGCCTGGACCGGAACCGTCATCAGCGAGGCGAACGGGCCCTATGGCCAGATGCTGGTCGTCGGCTCTGGCCGGTACATGGGCTTCACCCTGTACGCGATCACTAGTGACCGGCTCGGACACTACGGCTGCACCACGGTCGTCGTCACGGTTCTCGGCCACCACGGGACTTGCACGGGCCCGTCCAACGACCCCAGCGCCGAATGGCCGGCCATCACCACGAACGGCCAGCCGGTCGCAGGCAGCGGGATCGACGGCCGCCTGCTCGGCTCGGTTTACCGCACGCACGTCGGCCACCAGGTCACCTATGCCGGGCACCCGCTGTACCTGTTCGATCCCAAGCCCGGCGTTGTCACCGGCGAGGGCTGGGACGAGCCCAGCCTGCCGCCCTGGCACGGCGTCTGGTGGGTGGTGTCTCCGTCCGGCCAGTTTCAGCCGTGGGCGGGCCAGCTGACCACAACTCGGATCGGGAAGCGCACCGTGCTGGCGGCCAGGATGCAGACGGCCATCGGGTACAAGGACTTCCCCGTATACAGCTACAGCAACGACAGCCCGACAAGCAGCACCTGCTACGGCTTCTGCGCCCACGCATGGCCGCCGTTGCTCACCTCGTCCCGGCCGACGGTGACCAAGGGCGTGAACTCCAGCGACGTGTCCACGATCATACGGAAGGGCGGCGTCCGCCAGGTGTCCTACGACGGGCATCCCCTGTACCTCTACAGCCACGAGGGCATCGTCCACACCGCGAAGGGCTATTTCGCTACCGGGAACGGGAACGGCATCAAGCGTGCCGGCGGCGTTTTCGAACTAGTAACGCTCTAGCGGCCGAGCGCGCTGGCCCGGGACCTAGCAGGTCCCGGGCCAGCGCCGTGAACGGACGTGAACCGCCGTCGGCGCCGTGAAGCTGGCGGGCCAGGATGCCCTCGCCGGAATCGGCCCGATAGCCTTTCCGGCACAGCGTCCCTGCCATCCAGTCTGCCCCTGCCATCCCAGTTAAGGACGTTCACGCCGATGTCTGAGCCAGTCCTGACCGAGGTCAGCGACGGCATTGCCGTCATCACCATCAACCGGCCCGAGGCCCGCAACGCCGTGAACGGCGCCGTCGCCCGTGGCATGGCCGCCGCGATAGACGATCTGGACGCCCGCGGTGACGTCCGTGTCCTGGTCCTGACCGGAGCGGGCGGCACCTTCAGCGCGGGCATGGATCTCAAGGGTTTCCTGTCCGGCGACGCCCCGACGGCACCGGGCCGGGGGTTCGGCGGCATCGTGCAGCGGCCGCCGGCCAAGCCGATCATCGCCGCGGTCGAGGGCTACGCGCTCGCCGGAGGATTCGAGCTCGTGCTGGCCTGCGATCTGGTCGTGGCCAGCGAGGAGGCCAATTTCGGGCTGCCCGAGGTGAAGCGCGGCTTGGTGGCCGGCGCTGGCGGCCTGCTCCGGCTCCCGTCCCGGATTCCCTATCACCTGGCCATGGAGATCGCGCTTACCGGCGACCACTTCACGACTGCCCACCTGCGCGAGGCGGGCCTGGTCAACCTGGAGGTGCCGGCCGGGGAGGCGCTCGCCGAGGCGAAACGACTGGCCGCGCGGATCGCCCAGAACGCCCCGCTGGCGCTGGCCGCGACCAAGCGGGTCATCGTGGAGTCGGCCGACTGGGACAGCGCCAGCGCCTTCGACCGGCAGAGCAAGATCATCGTCCCGGTGTTCGGCTCGAAGGACGCCATCGAGGGCGCGGCTGCCTTCGCCGAGAAGCGCACGCCCAACTGGCGCGGCGAGTAGCGGCTCGAGCGAGGACGGGCAGGTCGCGGATCTGGCCGGGGTAACCTGGGCGTCACGTCAGGCTGGCAAGCGCCCCTGGGCCCCCGAGCCGGCCGCGTGGGTAATGCCGCGGATGGCCGCAAGCGACTGGAGAGAAGAAACAGGGATGCCGGTGCCCCGGATCAGCGTTGTTGTCCCGTTCTATAACAACGAGGATCTGCTTGGTGACTGCCTGAAGTCGATCGCGGCTCAGTCGATCGGCGACTTTGAAGTGATCATGGTCGACGACGGGTCGACGGACGGCAGTGCCCGGGTTGCCGCCGCCCAGGCCGCCGCCGACCCGCGATTCACGCTGGTGCAGGTGCGCCGCGGCGGCAGCCCCGGCTACACGCGCAATCAGGGCGTCAAGCGCGCCGCCGGGGAGTACCTGTCGTTCGTGGACGCGGACGACACGCTGCCGCCGCACGCGCTCGAGCAAATGGTGAACACGCTCGAGAAGTCCGGCTCCGATTTCGTAACCGGCGGGGTGCTGCGGACCGGGCCCATGGGCATCACGCCCTCGGTGATGCACGCCAAGGCGATCAAGACCCGCCAGATCGGCACGCACATCAGCCGGAACGCGGACCTGTTCTTCGACGTGTCGGTCTGGAACAAGATGTACCGGCGGTCATTCTGGGACGCGAGCCACCTTGAGTTCCCCGAGGGCGTGGTCTGGGAGGACCTGCAGCTCATCACCAAGGCGCACGTGCTGGCGCGTGCCGTGGACATCATCCCGGAGCCGATCTACTACTGGCGGGAGCGCGGCAAGGGCGAGCTGTCGATCACCCAGTCGCGGACCAGCATCCGGAATTTCCGTGACCGCATCGCCGCCCTGCTCAACATCGACGAGTTCCTCCGTCAGCACCAGCCGGCCCGGCTTGTTGCCGAGCACCAGTACAAGTCGCTGCTCAACGACCTGTGGCTGTACGTGCCCGATCTCGGCCGGACGAGCGGCGAGTACCAGGCCGAGTTCATGGAGCTGACCGGCAAGTACCTGGCCCAGGTCGAGAAGGGCGTGCTGCGCAAGCTGCCGTCCACGCACAAGCTGGCCTACCACCTGATCGGCCGGCGGATGCTCCCCGAACTGCTCGAGTACGTGGGCTACCTCAGCGCCCAGACGGTCAAGACCGTCCAGGTGGTGCGCGAGCGTGGCCGCATCCGCGCCGACCTGCCGTTCCGCAAGCGACGTGATCTGGGCATCCCGGCCAGCGTCTACGCCACGCGGATGCGCGAGCTCGATCCTGTCGTGCGGGTCGACGGCCTCGGCTGGGAGGACGGCAAACTGGTCATCTCCGGCTTCGCCTACGTGCCCTCGGTCGACATCCGCAAGCGCCGCCAGACCTCGAAGATCGTCGTGCTGCGGCCGCTGACCAGGGGACGGCTGCCGGTCGTCGCGGTGGCCCGATCGTTCCAGCACGGTGACGCGAAGACCTACGCCGACCAGCACCGCTACAGCTATGACTGGGCCGGCTTCCGCGCGGTCATCAACCCGCGGTGGTTCCGTCCGACCGGGTCCTGGCAGCCGGGCGAGTGGGACTCGTTCGTCCTGGTGCGGGCGCGCGGCGTGTGGCGTGCGGCGCGGCTGCACTCGCCGCTGCCCGGCTCGGCCGAGCGGCCGGTAGCCCGCCAGGTGGCGCCGGGCATCCGGCTGGGCGCGCGGTGGATGGGCCTGCGGCTGCATGTTCAGCTGGCCAGGACCCCGGCCGAGCTGGGCGGCTGCCGCCTCGAGGACGGGAAACTCGTGCTCGACGTCGACCTGCGCTGCACGGGCGAGGCTCCGTCCGCGGCGGGGCTGATGCTCGCTGCCCCCAAGGGCGCAGCGACCCGCCCGGTTGCCACCACCACGGAGCCGCTGCCGAACGGGAGCGGCCTGCGCCTGCGCGGCCTCGTTCCCCTCGCGGAAGTCACCGGTCCGGAAGGCGATGCGGCGGCGGAGTGGGACCTATTCGCGGTCCCGGCGGGTGGCGAGCGGATCCGGGTGGCGTTCAGCTCGGGCGGCGCCGAGTCGCGCTTTGCCTTCGGCCGGGACGAAATCGCCGTGGAGCAGACCAGGTACGGCAACGTGATGATCGTCCGCCGGGCGCCGCGGCCCGTGGTCGACCAGCACACGTGGTCCGACGACGGGACCCTCACCCTGCGCGGCAGTTACGCCGATCTGCCCGGCGTGGACCTTGAGGCGATGCTGTACCGGCAGCGGGCCACCGAGGTGCAGGTGCTCCAGGTCCAGCGTGACGGGGACCGGTTCACCATCGTGATTCCGGCGGCGGGCATGCCCGTCTTCGGCACGCCCCAGCCGCTGCGGGACGGCGTCTGGACGGTCGGGATGCGGGCGGCGGGGCAGCACGGGCCCGAGCCCCTGGTGCCGATCTACGATCACTGTCGGCTGGCCGAGGTCACCGACACCAAGCTGCAGTTCGGGCGCAAGACGTACGTGTTCAGCACCACGGAGTACGACCGGCCGGTGCTCGTCGTCGCGCCGGTGCTGGGGCTGGCCGAGCAGGGCCGGATCCAGCGGAAGGTGTTGCGCGACATGTACTACCCGCTGCAGCAGCGCAGGCAGCTGCGCGACAGCGTGGTGTTCATCAGCTTCAAGGGCAAGTCCTGCAATGACAACCCGCTTGGCATCGCGCAGGAACTGCGCCGGCGCGGCGACGATCGCGAGCACATCTGGGTGGTCAACGACTGGTCGGTGCCGGTCCCCGACGGAGCCAAGCCGGTGCTGGCGAACACCGAGGCCTACTGGGACGTACTGGCCCGCTCCCGCTACGTCATCTCCAACGACGATATGCCCGCCAGGTTCGAGAAGCGGCCGGGCCAGATGTACGTGCAGACCTGGCACGGCACGCTCCTCAAGCGCATCGGCTTCGACGTGGAGAACCCGCAGTTCATCAGCGGAACCAAGTACAACGAGCACCTGGCCAGGGACGTGGCGAAGTGGGACCTGGCGCTTTCGCCGAACCCGTTCAGCACGCCGCACATGCGCCGTGCGTTCCGCTACGACGGGGAGATACTCGAGTCCGGCTATCCGCGGAACGACGTGCTGTGCAGCGGCGACACCGCGGCGCTCGCGGCGACCGTCCGGGCGCGGCTTGGCCTGCCGGGCGGCAAGAAGGTCGTCATGTACGCGCCGACCTGGCGGGACAACCAGTACTACGCGTCGGGCCGGTACCGCTTCGACTTCCGGCTGGACCTGCAGGAGGCCTACCGCCGGCTCGGCGACGATTTTGTCTTCCTCGTCCGCGGCCACCACCAGATGGCCGACGACGTGCCCGACGACATCCGGCCCGGCTTCATGCTGAACGTGACCGCCTACCCGGACCTGTCCGAGCTGTTCCTGGTTACCGACGCGCTGGTCACCGACTACTCGTCGATGATGTGCGACTTCGCCCCCACCGGGAAGCCGATGGTGTTCTACACCTACGACCTCGAGGACTACAGGGACAACCTGCGCGGCTTCAACCTGGACTTCGAGGCGGAGGTGCCGGGCCCGCTGCTGGCGACGTCGGCCGAGGTCGTCGCGGCTGTCGGCGACCTGGACGCGGTGGCCGAGCGATACCGGGCTAAGTACGAGGCGTTCGTTACCAGGTTCTGCCCGCTGGACGACGGCAAGGCGGGCGCCCGCGCGTGCGACCGCATTTTCGGCAGCTAGCCCGGGCAGCTAGCCCGCGAGCCCGCAGGGCGGCAACTTCATGACGCGGAGCGGCCTGACCGAGGTGGCACGTCCGGCTGGGGCACGGCCCGTTGCTTAATCCAGCATGTAGCGGGCCAGCCAGTCGAAGATCGTCTCCTGGGCGAACTGCGGCGCCATCGGCTGGTCGTGTCCCTGCGCTCCCTCGGCGGACGTGAAAACGATCAGCTTCTTGTCCGCGGCCGGTACCTTGCTCAGCAGGTCGAACCCCTCTTCGGGCTGCTGGCCGAAGAAGGTGTCGCCGACATTGGCGGTCAGCAGCGTGGGGATCGTGATCGACCGGTAGTCCGCCGCGAACTCGAAGCCAAGTATGGCCTCCAGCAGGCCGAAGTAATCCGACGGAGGCCGCCCGGCCCTGGCGTCCTCCAGGGCCCGGGTCTGGAAGATCTCGCTCCGCTTGTGGATGACGAACTGCGCCTCGGGCGGGATGTACCGCCAGGCCCCGGTAAAGCCCGCGTTCACTTCCCGCCGGACTCTGGCGCGCACGGCCGGGGGAGCCTGCTGAGCCTTCCGGACGACGGCGATATCCTTCGGGTCAGCCCAGATCCTGGGCATGTCGAAAGCAGCGGGCTCGAGGACTACCGCCCGGAGGCCGGGGCTGCGGGCCGCCGCCCGGGCGCACAGCATGCCGGCGAAGCTGAGGCCGATCAGGGCGATGCGGTCGCCGCGCACGTCCGGCCGGGCCCCGAGCACGCTGACGATGGGACTGATGACCTGGTCCCAGTGCGGAGTGAACGGGATCTTGTGCCGGAACAGCAGGGACATCTGGCCGGGGCCCTCGAACAGCGCGACGTTATAGCCGCGCTGCAGGCCGGACACCACGCCGAACTGCATCGACTCGACGTTCTGCCCGTCGCTGCCGCTGCTGATGAGCAGCGTCGGCCGCCGCGCACCGGACTGGTCCGGGCGGAAGAAGTAAACCGGGAGAGCGTAGGGGCCCGCCTGGACCGTGAACTGCACCGGGGTCGGCGTCCAGGCGGCAAGCGCCGCGTGGAACTGCTGGTTGACCAGGTCGAAGAACGCCTCCTCGCGGGCGGGGTGCCTGGTGCCCAGCACGAAGAACAGTGCCTGAGTGTAGTAATTGCTCGCGCGCAGGTGCTGGTACCTGGCCGTGACGGTCTGCCCGGCGAGACGCGACGACTGCGCCAGCGCCGCCAGCCGCGCGGCGGTTGCCAGAAACACTTCCACGTATGCATCGAAGTCGGCGCGGACCAGTCTCGGCGGATTGCCGGTCCTGGCGTTGATCGCGTCGAAGGCGGTCAGGACCTCACCGACATCTGCGGTGCCGCATCCCGCTGCCCCGAGAACGAACAGGCCCTCGTCATTGAACGTCCCGGCATTGAACGGCGACACCGCCCTGGGGACGGTGACCGAGTCCGGGGACGGCCTGTGGTGAGTCGCGGCGGAGGCCATCGCGGGCTCGGCGACGCCGCTGGCGACGGTACCGCCCGCAATCAGGGCGCTGCCGACTAAGAAACTCCGCCGGGCTGTCTGCACGTGCCGGATCGTAGCGCATCGCATCGCTCACCAGCGGGAATGCCGGCCGTGTCGAGCGCGGCTCGGGTTCGGACGCCACGAAGCCCCGCTACCTGCCGGGGGGAGGCAGGCGCGGGGCTTCGCGGGCGCACCCTCGGTGCCCGCCGGGGGGAGGCGGGCGCCTGGCTGCGCTGGCGCGGCGACGCTGGCCTTGGTGGCGGGGGGTATGCCTGACCCGCGTGCGCGCCATCTGAGGATGGTCTTGGCGGTGGCTAGTGCGAGGTCGTGGCCAGCGCGCGACGGGGCTCGTAGGCCGCGAGCTTGATGCGCAGCTTGGCCCGGCCGCGGTGCAGCCGGGACATCACCGTGCCGATGGGGGTGCCCATCATCTCGGCGATCTGCTTGTACGGGTAGCCCTCGATGTCGGCCAGGTAGATCGCGACCCGGAACTCCTCAGGCAATTCCCGCAGGGCCCGCAGGATGTCGGAGTCGGCGAGCCGCTCCAGCGCCTCCGTCTCGGCCGACCTGACCGGCGGCGTCAGCGGGTCGTTGCCGGTCTGCCAGTCCTCGGAGAACTCGGCACCGAGGTCTTGAATGGGCTCCCTGCGCTTCTTCCTGTAGCTGTTGATGAACGTGTTGGACAGGATCCGGTGCAGCCAGGCCCGCAGGTTCGTGCCCTGCTGGAACTGGTGGAAGCCCGCGTACGCCTTGGCGAACGTCTCCTGCACCAGGTCCTCGGCGTCGCTGTGGTTCCGCGTCATCCGGAGGGCGGCAGGGTAAAGCTGGCCCATGAAGGGAATCACGTCCCGCTCGAATCGCTCGTCACGGTCCGGCATCACTTCTATCCGCTTTAGCATCTGCTCCGCTCCCCTCGGTGATCGTCACAGCTATGACGCAACTTGCCGGTAACCCGATGCGTGATCTGGGTAACAGCGTGGCTACTTAGGGTAGTCAAAGTAATGATATACCCGAATAATTCGGGCCAATGGATTGCAGAAATTTGAGCTGGGCAGTGCGCCCAGGTCAGCGCTGGGGTGGCGCGGACGGGGTCACGCGCATCACGCGCAGACCGCTGGCCGGGGTCAGCCCTGGTCAACCCCGGTGGGCTAGTATCGTTCTGGTGGCCAGGTTCAGCGGGGCGGCTAGATCCAGCGGTGGAACCACATCCGGGACAGCCAGGCCGAGTACGGGATGACCTCGGCGGTGAGGATCGGGTACAGGTAGGCCAGGTTCAGCAGAACGGCCACCAGGTAGCCGCCCGCGGCGACGGCGCCGACAGCCCGCCGGCCGGGCGCTGCACGGGATGGCCCGATCATCAGGCCCAGGCAGAGCGTGATCGCGATCACCATGAATGGATCGAAGACGACGGCGTAGTAGTAGAACTCGGTCCTGTTGTCGTGCCAGGCGAACCAGATCCAGGGCAGCCAGCCCGCGCAGACCCCGAGCAGTACCGCTCCGGCCCGCCAGTCGCGCTTGGGCTTGCGGTGGAATGCCAGGTCGCCGATCAGGCCGATGGTCCACCAGGTCAGGCAGAACACCAGCGCCAGGGTGCCGCCCCACCAGATAAGGGGCGTGCCGATGGCCAGCACCTCGGCGGCGCAGCCGCCCTTGACCGAGCACGCAGGCTGGGCCCAGTAAAACGAGATGGGCCGGGCCAGCACCATCCAGCCGACCGGGTTCGACCGGTAGCTCTGGCCGGCGTCCAGCCCGAGCCCGAACTGCAGCATCCAGTGGTTGTACTGGTACCAGGAGTCGATCGTCGACCAGATCGGGGTGTGGTTGCCGTGCAGCGG
The DNA here is from genome assembly GCA_030038495.1 of Streptosporangiaceae bacterium. Taxonomy (GTDB): domain Bacteria; phylum Actinomycetota; class Actinomycetes; order Streptosporangiales; family Streptosporangiaceae; genus JAJYUU01. Next base: position 24,018 of record JASHOV010000035.1, on the reverse strand, counting down.
CGCCCAGTTCCTGTCGTAACCGCTGGTGTTGAAGAACCAGCCCGTCCAGGACGCCACGTAGACCGCCAGCGGCGCCAGCCCGAACCAGAGCGGCAGCCACTTGCCGTCGCTGCGCAAGCCGTCGGGCAGCCAGCGCTCGTATCCGGCGGCGCGCCGGGCGCCGAGGTCCCAGGCCAGGGCCAGCCCGGCAAACGCGAGGAGGTACCAGACGCCGTTCCACTTCGACGCGCAGGCAGCGCCGATGCACAGTCCGGCGCACACCCGCAGCCAGCGGATGCCCAGGTGCGGCCCGCCCCCGCCGGACGACTCGCCGTCGGCGGCCGCGGCCAGCAGCCGGGCTTTAGTGCGGTCCTTGTCGATCACCAGCAGGCCGAACGCGGCCAGCACCCAGAACATGACGAATATGTCCAGGATCGCGGTCCGGCTGAGCACGATCTCGAGGCCGTCCAGGGCCAGCAGCAGGCCGGCCACGCAGCCGAGCATGGTGGAGCCGGTCATCCGGCGGGCGATCCGCGCGACCATGAGGATCGATACCGTGCCGATGAGGCAGACCGAGAACCGCCATCCGAACGGGGTCAGGCCGAACGTCCACTGGCCGACCGCCATCATGATCTTGCCCAGCGGCGGGTGGGCCACGACCTCGCCGGTCTTCAGCAGGAAGTTGGGGTTGCCGGCGACCAGGTACTCGTTGATCTTGGGAGCGGGGATGTGGTTGAGCTCTACCCCGTGCCGCAGGATCGAGTTGGCGTCCGGCACGTAGTACGTCTCGTCGAACACGACGGCATCGGGCCGGCTCAGCCGGTAGAACCGGATAAAGCCTCCGAACAGCATGATCAGCGTCGGCCCGGCCCAGCCCCAGAACGTGCTGCCAAGATTTATCGACGCGCCGACCAGGCCGGACGCGGTCCGGCGCGCCGTCTCGACGACGGCTCTGGGCTCGGTCTCGGCCAGCCCCGTGGACGGGCCGCTCTCGTAAGCGTTCATCGAGTGCCATCGTAGGCGGGCGGGCCGCTAGCCTGGGCCTGGAAATGGAACCTCACCGCGGCGAACGCCCTGCATATCCTGCTATTACCGGGGCGGTCCCGGCCGGGCGGGGGACGTTGACGGTCGCCGCGGTTCCGATCGGCCAGCCCCAGGATGCGTCGGCCCGGCTGCGCGAGACGCTCGGCAGCGCGGAGCTGATCGCGGCCGAGGACACCCGCCGGGTCCGCCGCCTTGCCGCGGCCCTCGGGGTGGGGCTGGCAGGCCGGCTGGTGTCGTACTACGACGACGTGGAGGCGCGGCGGGTGCCCGCGCTGCTCGCCGAGCTGCAGTCCGGCCGGGACGTGCTGCTCGTCACCGACGCGGGCATGCCGGGAGTGAGCGACCCCGGCTACCGGCTCGTCGCCGCCGCGGCCGAGGCCGGACTGCCCGTCCGGGTCCTGCCCGGGCCCTCCGCGGTCACCACTGCCCTGGTCATCTCCGGATTGCCGACCGACCGGTTCGTGTTCGAGGGCTTCCCGCCGCGGCGTGCGGGCGAGCGTTCCCGGCGCTTTGCCGAGCTCGCCTCGGAGCCACGGACGCTGGTCTTCTTCGAGTCGCCGCGGCGGCTGGCCACGACGCTGGCCGACCTGGCCGCCGCGTTCGGTCCTGACCGCCGGGCCGCCATCTGCCGCGAGCTGACCAAGACGCACGAGGAGGTGATCCGCGGCCCGCTCGCCGAGCTGGCCGAGGCCGCGGCGGCGGGCACCCTCGGCGAGATAACCCTGGTCGTCGCCGGGGCCAGCGCCCCCAATGCCCCCGTTCCCCTCGACGAGGCGATCCGCCAGGTGACCGTCAGGGTGGGGAACGGTGAGCCCAGGCGGGACGCGATCGCGGCCGTCGCGGCCGGTCTGGGCCTGTCCAGACGCGAGCTGTACAACGCGGTAGTCAGCAGGCCGGCCTCGGGTACCGACTGACCTCGCGGTCGGGGGCTGCGGCGTTCCCCTAGGCTGGCCTGTATGACCAGCCGTCCCATCCTCGCCTGCGCCGCCTGGCCGTATGCCAACGGTCCACGCCACATCGGCCACGTCTCCGGCTTCGGGCTGCCCTGCGACATGTTCGCCAGATACCAGCGCATGTGCGGGAACCCGGTCCTGATGGTGAGCGGCACCGACGAGCACGGCACGCCCATCCAGGTGCAGGCCGACGCCGAGGGCGTGACCGCGCGCGAGCTGGCCGACCGCTACAACCGGGTGATCGCGCAGGATCTGCACGGCCTGGACATGTCCTACGACCTGTTCACCCGCACCACCACCCGCAACCACTACGCGGTCGTGCAGGACCTGTTCCTGGGGCTGTACGCCAACGGCTACATCTTCGCGCGCAAGTCGCTCGGGGCCGTCTCGCCGTCCACCGGGCGGACGCTGCCCGACCGCTACATCGAGGGCACCTGCCCGATCTGCGGGTTCGACGGCGCGCGCGGCGACCAGTGCGACAACTGCGGCAACCAGCTCGACCCGATTGACCTCATCAACCCGCGCTCGAAGATCAACGGTGAAACCCCGGCCTTCGTGGAGACCGAGCAGTTCTTCCTGGATTTGCCCGCGTTCGCCGACGCGCTCGGCACCTGGCTGCAGAGCAAGAGCGGCCAGTGGCGGCCCAACGTGCTCAAGTTCTCCCTGAACCTGCTCGCCGACCTGCAGCCGCGGGCGATCACCAGGGACCTGGACTGGGGCGTGCCGATCCCGCTCGACGACTGGCGCGACCTGCCGGACAAGCGGATCTACGTGTGGTTCGACGCGGTCATCGGGTACCTGTCGGCCTCGATCGAGTGGGCCCGGCGCTCCGGCGACCCCGACGCCTGGCGGGCCTGGTGGCAGACGCCGGAGGCGGAGTCCTACTACTTCATGGGCAAGGACAACATCGTCTTCCACGCCGAGATCTGGCCGGCGATGCTGCTCGGCTACAACGGCAAGGGCGCGCGCGGCGGCACGCCGGGGTCGCTGGGCGCGCTCGACCTGCCCGCCGAGGTGGTCTCCAGCGAGTTCCTCAAGATGGAGGGCAGGAAGTTCTCCTCGTCCCGGCAGGTCGTCATCTACGTGCGCGACTTCCTCGAGCGCTACGACGTGGACGCGCTGCGCTACTACGTCGCCGTGGCCGGCCCGGAGAGCCAGGACACCGACTTCACCTGGAGCGAATTCGTCCGCCGCACCAACGACGAGCTGGTCGCGAACTGGGGCAACCTGGTGAACAGGACCGTGTCCTTCGCGGCCCGCAACATCGGCGAGATCCCGGCCGCCGGTGACCTGACCGACGGCGACCGGGCGCTGCTTGAGCGATCCAGCGCCGCGTTCGCCACGGTCGGCGAGTCGCTCGGGCGCTGCCGGTTCAAGGCGGCAAGCACCGAGGTCATGCGCACGCTGGCCGAGGCGAACAAGTACCTTTCCGACGAGGCTCCGTGGAAGCTGCGCGAGTCTGACCCCGCGCGGATGCGCACGATCTCCCACGTCGCGCTGCAGCTTGTCGACGACGGCAAGACGCTGCTCACCCCGTTCCTGCCCAGGTCCTCGCAGCAGGTCTTCGAGATGCTCGGCGGGAACGGCATCTGGTCGGGCATGCCCAGGATCGACGAGGTGGACGAGGACGGCGGGCCGGCCTACCCCGTCATCACCGGTGACTACCGCTCGGCCGCGGCCAGGTGGGAATCGGCGCCGATCCGGCCGGGTACGCCGCTAGCCGCTCCCGCGCCGCTGTTCGCCAAGCTCGATCCTTCGGTGGTGGACGAGGAACTGGCCCGGCTGGCGGGCGCGTGACGGAGGGAACGGGCCGGCAGGTACCCGTCCCCGGTTTCGGTCCGGGCGCGGGCATCGGGAAGCCGCAGGCTCCCGCGCCCGAACCGCTGCCCGGCACCGCGCTCGACAGCCACTGCCACCTGGACATGATCGACCTGCCGGTGGCCGAGACCCTGGCGCAGGCCCGCGCGGCCGGAATCACGAGGGTGGTGACGGTCGGTTGTGACGTGCCGTCGGCGCGCTGGGCCGCGGACTGCGCGGCGGCGTTCGGCGACGTGTACGCCGCGGTGGCGATCCACCCGAACGAGACCGCCAGGGCCGCGGGTACGGCCGCCGAGCGGGACGCGGTGCTCGCGGAGATAGCCGGGCTCGCCGCGCTGCCGCAGGTCCGGGCGGTGGGCGAGACCGGCCTCGATTACTACCGCGACAGCGCCGCGCCCGATGTGCAGCGGGACTGGTTCCGCGCGCACATCGAGATCGCCAAGCAGACGAGCAAGCCGCTGATGATCCACGACCGGGACGCGCACGCGGACGTGCTGGCGATCCTGGCCGCCGACGGGGCCCCCGATCAGGTCATCTTCCATTGCTTTTCTGGCGACGCGGAACTGGCTGCCCGGTGCGCGGCGGCCGGCTACGTGCTCAGCTTCGCCGGGACGGTCACCTTCGGCAACGCGGCCGGGCTGCGGGCGGCCGCCGCCGTCATCCCGGCCGAGCTGATGCTGGCCGAGACCGACGCGCCGTTCCTGACGCCGGCACCGAACCGCGGCAGGTCCAACGCGCCGGCCCAGGTGGCGAACACAGTCCGCGCGCTGGCCGCGGCCCGCCAGATGGACGTCGCGAAGCTGTGCGCCGTGATCGAGGCGAACGGCGAGCGCCTGTTCGGCTTCGGGTCTGACTCCCGGTGAGGCTCCTCGGGCCGTGGACCGGCTGCCCGTGGTCAGGCTAACCGCGGCTCAGCTGCTCGGGCCGACCGAGATCAGGGAGCTCGCCGCGCGCCTGCACATCCAGCCGTCGAAGCGGCTCGGGCAGAACTTCGTCGTCGACGCCGGCACCGTCACCCGCATCACCGCGCTGGCCGCGGTGGGCCGCCGCGACGTGGTCGTCGAGGTCGGTCCCGGCTTCGGCTCGCTGACGCTGCCGCTGCTGGATGCGGCCGGCCGGGTCCTGGCCGTGGAGGTGGACCGCGCGCTCGCGGCGCAACTGCCGCTGACAGTCGCCGAGCGGGCGCCGTCGCTGGCCGGCCGGCTGTCGGTGCTGACGGCCGATGCGGCCCGGGTTACCGGCCTGCCCGGCCCGCCGCCGACTGCCCTGGTCGCCAACCTGCCCTATAACGCCGCGGTGCCGGTCGTGCTGCATCTGCTGGAGACCGTGCCGTCGCTGCGGCGCGGGCTGGTGATGGTGCAGGCTGAGGTAGCAGACCGGATGTGCGCGCCGCCGGGCAGCCGCACCTACGGCGTGCCGTCGGCGAAGCTGGCCTGGTTCGCCACCGCGCGGAAGGCGGGGTCGGTGCCGCGAAGCGTCTTCTGGCCGGTGCCGCGGGTGGACTCGGGGCTGGTCGAGCTGACCCGGCACCAGCAACCGGCCGGCGGCGCGCCTGATCCGGGTGACGCAGCCGACCGAGAATCGGTGTTCGCGGTCATCGACGCCGCGTTCTCGCAGCGGCGCAAGACGCTCCGGTCAGCGCTGGCGGCATGGGCTGGCTCCTCGGCCGCGGCCGAGGAAGCGCTGCGCGCCGCAGGCGTCGATCCGGGCCTGCGCGGCGAGGCGCTTGGCGTCGGTGAGTTCGCCCGGATAGCCGCCGCGCACCGGCAACCCAGTTAGCGCGGAGAGCTTCCGTTGTCCCAGAACGGAAAGTATCCGCGCTGTCAGCAGAGGGGCTCTTCGCCAGCCGATGGCGCCGCGTACGATGATCAGATCGTGAGCTCAGCAACCGAGTCGGCAGCGGCCGTCACTGCCCGCGTCCCGGCAAAGGTTAACCTGCAGCTTGCCGTCGGCCCCGCCCGCCCGGACGGCTATCACCCGCTGGTCACCGTGTTTCACGCCGTGTCCCTCTTTGACGAGGTCACGGTCTGGCAGGCCGAGCGCACCTCGATCACGGTGACCGGGGAGAACGCCGCCGCGGTGCCTGCCGACAAGACGAACCTCGCCTGGCGTGCGGCCGCGGCGATCGCCGCGGCGGCCGGCCGCAAGGCGCGCGCCGCGGCCGTCCGGATCGAGATACGCAAGCGCATCCCTGTGGCCGCTGGCCTGGCCGGCGGCAGTGCCGACGCCGCCGCCGCCCTGGTCGCGTGCAATGAGCTGTGGCAGGCCGGGCTTTCTGCCGCCGAGCTTCGCCAGATCGGCGGCGATCTGGGCAGCGACGTGCCGTTCGCGCTACTCGGCGGCACTGCGGTCGGGCGCGGCCGGGGCGAGGAGCTGACCAGGGCGCTGGCGTCGGGCACGTACCACTGGGCCCTGGCGTTCGCGCCCGCGGGCCTCTCAACCGCCGAGGTCTACGCGACCTGCGATCGGCTCCGGGCCGCCAGGTCCCAGTCCGGGCCCGTACCGCCGGCCGACGGGTCGCGCGCCGAGCCTGCGCCGGCGCTCAGCCACGAGCTCATGAGCGCGCTGCGGTCCGGTGATCCCGCGGCCGTTGGGCAGTTTCTCAGCAACGACCTCCAGCCGGCCGCCCTGTCCCTGCAGCCCGCGCTGCGCCGGACGCTCGCGGCCGGCCGCGAGTACGGCGCGCTCGGCGCGATCGTGTCCGGCTCGGGGCCCACCTGCGCGTTCCTCGCCAAGAGCTCGGCCCACGCCCGCGAGATCGCGGTGGCGCTGACCGGAGCGGGCGTGTGCCGGGCCGTGGCCAGGGCCAGCGGACCCGTGCCCGGAGCCGCGCTTGTCCGGCAGGACTCGGCATCGTGAACCTGGTCAACCTCGAGCAGGCCGCCAAGGCCTACCACGAGCACGTCCTGCTCGACGGGGTCTCGCTTGGCGTCTCGGCCGGACAGCGGATCGGGGTCGTGGGCCGCAACGGCGCCGGGAAGACCACGCTCCTGGCCGCCCTGGCCGGCACGGGCGACCTGGACTCGGGTCGCGCGACCAGGACGCGGGACGTGACCATCGGCTACCTCGCCCAGACCGAGCCGCTCAGCGGCACGGTGGCCGAGGTGGCGTTCGGCTCACTCCCCGAGCACGAGTGGGCGGCCGACGCGCGCAGCCGCGCCGTCATCACCGCCTTGCTCGGCGGCCTGGATTTCAGCGCCGACGTCAGCGAGCTTTCAGGCGGGGAACGGCGGCGCACCGCCCTCGCAGCCCTGCTCCGTCGCAGCTACGACCTGCTGCTGCTCGACGAGCCCACCAACCACCTGGACATCGAGGCCATCAGCTGGCTGGCCGGGTACCTGCGCGAGTACGCGGCCAGCTACGTGGTCGTGACACACGATCGGTGGTTTCTGGACGCGGTGACCGAGCAGACGTGGGAGATCGCCGACGGCCAGGTGCACTCCTACGAGGGCGGCTACTCCGCGTACGTGCTGGCCAGGGCCGAGCGGATGCGGCTGCAGGCGGCTGTCGACGCCCGGCGGCGCAACCTGCTGCGCAAGGAGCTTGCGTGGCTGCGCCGCGGCCCCCCGGCCCGGACCAGCAAGCCGAAGTTCCGGATCGAGGCGGCCACCGCCCTGATCGCCGACGAGCCGCCGGCGCGCGACGGGGTCGAGCTGCATCGGCTCGCCGCCGCCCGGCTCGGCAAGACCGTGATCGAGCTGGAGCACGTGACCGCGGCCGCGGGCCAGCGCGTCCTGCTCGACGACGTGAGCTGGCAGCTGGGGCCGGGTGACCGGATCGGGATTGTCGGAGTCAACGGAACGGGCAAGACCACCCTGCTGCGCCTGCTGGCCGGGACGCTGCCGGTGCCCGACGACGGTCCGCTGCGCACGGCAGGAAGGGTGGTGACCGGCATCACCGTGCAGCTCGGCTACCTGACGCAGGAGCCGGCGCCGGTCGATCCCGACCTCCGTGTGCTTGAGGCGGCCGAGCGGATCCGCAGCTCCGCTCACATCGGCAAGCGTGAGCTGTCGGTCAGTCAGCTGCTCGACCGCCTGGGCCTGCGGTCGAGCCGCCAGTGGACGAGGGTCGGCGACCTGTCCGGCGGTGAGCGGCGCAGGCTCCAGCTCATGCTGCTGCTCCTGGCCGAGCCGAACGTACTGCTGCTGGACGAGCCGACCAACGACCTCGACATCGATACCCTGACCGAGCTCGAGGACCTGCTCGACGGCTTTCCCGGCTCGGTCGTGGTGGTCAGCCACGACCGGTATTTCCTGGAACGCGTGACTGACCGAGTGCTCGCGCTGGCCGGGAACGAGCTGGCGTTCCTGCCCGGAGGCATCGATGAGTACCTGCGGATCCGCGCGTCCGGGCAGCAGGCGGCCGGGGTGGCCGCCGTGCCGGTATCGGCAGCGCCAGGCTCAGCGCCTGTGGTCTCGGCGGCACAGGCCCGGGCCGGGCAAAAAGAGCTCAGCAGGCTCGAACGTCAGATCAGCCGGCTGGCCGACGAGGAGTCGCGGCTTGCGGCCGAGCTCGCGGCCAGCGCCTCCGATTACGCCCGGCTGATTGAGCTGGGCGAGCAGCTGCGCTCGGTCGAGCGGGACAAGTCGGCGCTAGAGGAGCGCTGGCTGGTGGTGGCCGAGGAGATCGGCGGCTGACCGGTTACAGCTGCGGGTCGGCGAGCAGGAATGCCAGCGCCATGACGCCGTAGCCGAGGTTGTTGGCGTGCTCATTGGGTCCCTGCGGCCACCGGGCACAGGCCCAGGTCCACTCGCAGACAGTGGCCACGTTCCTGGGCAAGACGCCGTAGCCGGGCAGGTTCACCTTGTCGGCGAAGTCCGAGCTGTGGAACGCGCCGAAGACATTGGCCACGCGCGCCCCGTACTGCGCGTAGATGCCATCGAGAATCTTGTTATAGCCGACGACGAGGCGTTCGATCAGCGCCGCGATCTCCTGACCGGTAAAGCCGTCCAGCCAGCCGGCCAGCTCCGGCACGTAGTAGTTCATCGCGATGATGGGGACGGTGCGTCCTGCCGCCGCGCGAAGCCCGCCCATGATCGTGTGCAGGTCGGCCGTCGTCTTGCCGACGCTGCCGTCCACGCAGCTCACGATCTTGCTGGCCTGGACGGCGCCGATCACGCACGAGTTCGGGTCATTGGCGCCGATGTCGATCGTGATCAGGCCAATGTGGCCGCGGTGCTCGCGCAGGAACCGCTCGGCCTCCGCAAGCTGCGAGCCCGCGCCGTACGTGCAGATTCCCCCGTGGATCATGGTCGCCGTCGTCTCACCCGAGCAGCCGAGCTTGACCAGGTGCCAGCCCGGCTGCCGGGTCCGCAGCACCGAGTAGAGCTTGTTGGCATAGCCGTCGGAGGTCGGCACGCTCTGGCCGAACGCGGTCGGCTGAACGCCCTGGGAGAGCGAGTCACCGAGCGAGACGTAGTACCGGGGACTCGGCGGCAGCCGGACGGCTTGCCTGGCCGCCGGGTGCCGCACCGCGCTGCTGCAGCCGGCTACCAGCGCCGCCGTGCTCGCCAGCACTGCGCTCGCGAGCGCGACACTGATCAGTGTGCGCAGGCTCCGTCGTCCCGGAGGCGCGCCAGGGCGGCACCGCATGCAGCCAGGATGCCCCACGAACCTGAGTGCCCCGGACGCTGCCAGCGCCCCGCCGGGCGAGTCGCCGGCCCGCCCGTTACTCGTTGACCTGCGCCGACTCGGCGGCCGTGGCGGCGTCGAACGGTGCGAGCAGGACCCTGAGCAGGCTGGCCAGTTCCGTCTGCTGTACGTCATCCAGCCCCGTCAGCAGGTCCCGCTCCCGGCTCAGCAATGCCGACATGGCCGCGTCCACCGTGGCCCGGCCGCGATCGGTCAGCTCGACCAGGACGCCGCGCTTGTCCATCGGGTCCTTGTGCCGGGCCACCAGTCCGGCCTGCTCCAGCCGGTCGATCCTGTTGGTCATCGTGCCGGAGGTGACGAGCGTGGACCGCAGCAGCGCGCCGGGACTGAGCTGATAGGGCGGGCCCTGCCTGCGCAGCGCCGACAGGACGTCGAATTCCCACGTCTCCAGGCCGTGCGCGGAAAAGGCCGCCTTCCTGGCCCGGTCCAGGTGCCTGGCCAGCCTCGACACCCGGCTCAGCACCTCCAGCGGCGCCACGTCCAGGTCGGGCCGCTCCGCGCGCCAGCGCGCGACAATGTCGTCGACCTCGTCGCTCACGGCCGGGGTCGCGGCCGGGTCCGCAGGCCGGCTCTGGCGTGACATGAGACTGAGCATAATCTCTTGACATCGAGATTTCATAGCAGCTATACAGGACTTTGAATATATCTTGATGTCGAGAGAAGTGAGCGAGTGATGTGGGACCCCGCCCAGTACCTGACCTTCGCCGACGAGCGCTCGCGGCCGTTCTTCGACCTGGTCGGCCGCATCGGAGCCGCTGCCCCGGCCCGGGTGGTGGATCTCGGCTGCGGGCCGGGCAATCTGACCGCCGCGCTGGCAACCAGGTGGCCCGGCGCCCGTGTGCAGGGGATCGACTCCTCGCCCGAGATGATTGCCGCTGCCGGTGAGATGCTCGCCGAACTGGCCCCGCCGGGGGCACCAGGGCTGTCGTTCCGCGTCGGCGACGTGACCGACTGGAAGCCAGACGGCCCGGTCGACGTCGTCGTTTCCAACGCCTTGCTGCAGTGGGTGCCCGGGCATATCGAGCTGCTGCCGCGCTGGGTCTCCTATCTGGCCGACGGCGGCTGGATCGCCTTTCAGCTGCCCGGCAATTTCGACCAGCCGAGCCACGCAATACTCAGGGAGCTCGCAGGCTCCGCGCGGTGGCGGGCCAAGCTGCCCGGCGCGCGGCTGAACCGGCAGGCCGGCGAGCCGGGGGACTACCTGGATCTGCTGGCCGGGCTTGGCCTGTCGGTCGATGCCTGGGAGACCACGTACCTGCACGTCCTGACCGGCCCCGATCCGGTGACCGAGTGGTACAAGGGCACCGGGCTGCGGCCGGTACTGAGCGCTCTGCGGCCCGAGGATGCGGCCGAGTTCCTGGCCGAGTATGGCGCGGGCGTCCGGGCTGCCTACCCGGCCGCCAGCTACGGCACGGTGCTGCCGTTCCGCCGCGTGTTCGTGGTCGCGCGCAAGCCCTGACCAGCTGCCTGCCGGCCCGCTACTTGCTGGTCTGGCGGACCCGCTCGAGGGCCTCGGCCGACAGCCGGGGCTTCGGGTCCAGGGCAGCCAGGCCGTTCCAGGCCAGATTCACCAGGTGCGCGGCCATTTCCTCCAGCTTGGGCTTGCGCTCATCAAGCCACCACTGGCCGGCGGAGGCGACCATGCCGACGAGCATCTGGGCGTAGATCGGCGCGAGCCGCGGGTCGTACCCGCGCTTCTTCAGCACATCGCCGAGCAGATGCTCGACCTGGCTGGCGATGTCGCCCATCAGGCTGGCGAAGGTCCCCGAGCCCGAGGTCGGGTTGGAGTCGCGCACGAGGATACGGAACCCGTCGGAGTTGCTCTGGATGTAGCGCAGCAACTCGACCGCGGCCATCTCGAACTTGGCCATGGTGTCCTCGCCCTCAAGGAGGGCGGTCGCCATGGTCAGGAACCGCTCGACCTCGCGGTCGACGACGACGGCGTACAGCCCTTCCTTGCCGCCGAAGTGCTCGTAGACCACGGGCTTCGAGACGCCGGCCTGGGCGGCGATCTCCTCGATGGAGGTGCCGTCCAGGCCGCGCTCGGCGAAAAGGCGCCGGCCAATGTCGAGCAGCTGGGCCCGGCGTTCCTTACCGGTCATTCTCCTGCGACCGGAAGCTGACGACTGGGTGCTCACGACCCCATAATGTCGGTCATGCCTGCGGCTCGCGAATTGGCTGCGTTGCCGCACGCCGGGTCATCGCGCCCAGTCGCCGCTCGCTGGTCTGCCGCGGGCTGAGCCGGGTCTCGTCCGGCCAGCGCACGTCGTAGACCCAGCCGGCCTTCTCGAACAGCCAGATCAGGCGGGCCGCGGTGTCGATCTGGCCGCGCAGGGCGCCATGCCTGGCGCAGGTCGGGTCGGAGTGGTGCAGGTTGTGCCAGGACTCGCCGAACGACAGGATCGCCAGCCAGTTCACGTTCCTCGACTTGTCCCTGACCTCGAACTCCTCCTTGCCGAAGGTGTGGCAGATCGAGTTGATCGACCAGGTCACGTGGTGCAGGAACGCTACACGGACCAGGCTCGCCCAGAAGAACGCGGTCACCGCGCCCTGCCACGACCAGGACCACAGGCCGCCGATCAGGGCGGGCGCCAGCAGCGACACCGCTACCAGGGCCGGGAACCAACGGGAGACCCTGGCGATCCTGCGGTCGGCCAGCAGGTCCGGGCAGAACTTCTCCTGCGACGTGTGATTGTCATCGAACAGCCAGCCGATGTGGGCCCAGGCCAGTCCCTTGGCGAGGGCCTTCCAGTCATCGCCGAACCGCCACGGCGAATGCGGGTCGCCTTCCCTGTCGCTGTACTTGTGGTGCCGGCGGTGGTCGGCGACCCAGGTGAGGACGGGGCCCTCGATGGCCATCGACCCCGCGATCGCGAGCAGGGTCCGGAGCGGCTGCCTGGCCTTGAAGGAACCGTGGGTGAAGTAGCGGTGGAAGCCGACGCTGATGCCGAGGCCGGTGAAGTAATAGAACGCGATCGCGATGATGACGTCGTGCCAGCCCAGCCCCCAGCCCCAGGCCAGCGGGATCGCGGCCAGCAAGGCCAGCATCGGGATGGCGACGAAGACGCCGACGAGCACCTTCTCGCCGTTCCCCTTCGGTTCTGCTCTCAGGTCGCCGACCGGGGTGCGGGTCCCGGCCGGCGGTGTCGCCGCTGTGTCGTTGCGGCTCTCTGTGGCTGTGCTCATCGGATCCTCGCCTGGTACTCATGACCGGGTTGCTGGTGAGATGACGCTCCGCACATACCGTGGGCAAGGGCTGATGCAGAATACGCTTACGTAACCGTAACCTACGAGACCGTAGGTTGCGCAACAGGCCGGCTAACTTTTCCTGGCTGCACGTCAAACTCGTCGTGACCGAGGGCCGACGCCCTACTGCTCGCTAGATGACGGCTGTCGCAAAGCCCTACCCCGGCCCGCGCAGTCTATGCGGGTCCGCCGAGAATGTCGGTACCTCGCACTAAAATTCGAATATGACCGCTAAACTGGATTACTCGCAGCTCAGAGAGCAAGCAATCGCCCTCCGCCGGGCCGGCAAGTCCCGGCGCGAGATCAAGGACATCCTCGGCATCGGCAGCAATGAGACGCTGGGCAAGGCCTTACGCGGCGTACCTCCGCCCGAGTGGACTCGGCGCCCTCGCGCGAAGGACGAGCGCCATGCCAAAGCTCGCGAGCTCCGGGCCCAAGGACTCACATACAACGAGATAGCCGCGGAGCTTGGCGTGTCGAAAGGGTCGATCTCGCTCTGGGTGCGCGATCTGCCTCGACCGGGCCGGCTGAGCTACGAGGAGTCACGCCGCCGGAGCGCCGAAGGCACTGCCGCATATTTCCGGGAGCGGCGCGTGATCAAGGAGGCCGAGCGGCGCGAGGATGTCGCCGCCGCCGCCGCTCAGATCGGCGAGCTGAATGACCACGAGATCCTGATAGCTGGGGCGATTGCCTACTGGTGTGAAGGATCCAAGAGGAAGCCCCACCGGCCATATGATCGCGTCCAGTTCGTCAATAGCGACCCGAGGCTGATCCTCTTCTTTCTCCGGTTCCTCCATGTTGCCGGAGTCGAGCCCGACCGGCTCGCCTGCCGTGTGCATATCCACGAGACGGCGGATGTCGGGCGCTCCCAGCAGTTCTGGCTTGACGTCACTGGACTCAAGCCCGAGCAGTTCCGCAGGCCAACTCTCAAGCGGCATAACCCGAAGACAGTACGCAAGAACACTGGCGAGAGCTACCACGGGTGCCTGATCATCGACGTTCTGCGGAGCGCCGATTTGTACCGCAAGATAGAGGGCTGGGCTGCGGCCGCGATGACAGTGCCGGACCAGTTCTAAGCCTTGACACCACTTCGCTTAACGCGCTGCTCAAGTAGCTCCCGGGCGAGGATTCGAACCTCGGTTAGAGACACCAAAAGACTCCGTCCTGCCGATTAGACGACCCGGGAAGGTCTCAGTTCGGCCCATAGCCTACCGGGCACCGAGGCTGTCGGCAGAGCGGCTTTTGCCAGTGCTCAGACGCCACTGGGCCGTCGCAATAGGCTCCCGGTCTGGCGGCGGCCGGTCGCAGCCGCGGCGCGGCACGGCTCGGCAGAGCGATCTGGGGGTAGGGCTAGACGGGCGGGGCAGGGGACGGCCCGGGGGCCTCGTTCCCGGTATCGCGAGATTTGCGGCGCGGTTCGACGCTCGCCGGACGGGGTAACGATGGCCGTGCACCGATTAGGCGCGTGCCTGCGAACGTGCTTCCTGACCGGGCCCGAGCTTGCTCGTATCGGGCCTGGTAACACATGTCAGCACATCGCGCGATAGCGGCTAGTCAGGGCATTGGGGGCATACTCGCCCGCATGCCGGGCGAACGCCGGCGACCGGGCGGTATTCTGCGCAGGTTGGGAGCGGCGTGCTGGCGGCCCTGTCCGATGCCTGAGCGATAGTCGAGGAGCCGAGTCGAGTGAGTTCGAGCGGTCCGGCCGCCGTCATCATCCTGGCGGCGGGCGAGGGCACCAGAATGCGGGCAGCCCTCCCGAAGATGCTCAACGAGGTCTGCGGCCGGACGATGCTCGGCCATGTCATGGCGGCCGCGGCCGACCTCCGCCCGCAGCGCACGGTGATCGTCGTTGGTGACGCGAAGGGCCAGGTCGCCAGGTACGCCGGCGAGCACTGCCCGCAGGCGGCGGTTGTCGTGCAGGAGCGCAACGGATCGTGGGGAACGGGGCACGCCGTCCGGACCGTGGTCGAGACTCTCGGTGCCTTTCACGGCTCCGTCATCGTGGTGTTTTCCGACACACCCATGCTGCGCGGCGAGACGCTGGCCATGCTCGCGGCCCGGCACGAGGGATCGGGCGCGGCCGTCACGGTCCTGACCGCGCAGGCGCCTGACCCCACCGGATACGGCCGCATCATCAGGGACGAGGCCGGCCAGGTGACCGGGATCATCGAGGAGGCCGACGCGTCCGCCGAGCAGCGCCGGATCACGGAGGTCAGCTCGGGCATGTTCGCCTTCGACGGCGACCTGCTCGCGGACGCGATCAAGCGCCTGCCCACCGCGAACGCGGCAGGCGAGGAGTACCTCACCGACGTCCCCGCGATCCTGTACGTCGACGGTCACAAGATCGGCTCCGCCCTGTGCGCGGACTTCGACGAGGTTCAGGGCGTGAACGACCAGGCTCAGCTGGCCAGGGCCCGGCGGGTGCTGAACGAGCGGCTGCTCGCGCGCTGGATGGCCGCCGGGGTCACGATCATGGATCCGGCCAGTACCTGGATCGACGTTGACGTGAGGCTGGAGCCGGGCGTGCGGATCGGGCCGGGCACGCAGCTCGAAGGCAGCACGTTCGTCGGCGCCGGCGCCAGCATCGGTCCTGGCTGCCTGCTGCGGGCTGCGACTGTAGGGCCGGGCGCAACCGTGCTGAAATCGGTATGTGAGGCAAGTGTCATCGAGGCCGGAGCCACGGTGGGACCATTCGCCCACATAACGGGACAGAACGCTTCGACGCGGGACCCGGGGGCGCGCGAGCGAGGACAGCAGGACGAGGAGAGCTGAACAGTGAGCGGCATGACCGGCCCGTCGGAGAAGAAGCTGATGCTCTTTTCTGGCCGCGGCTACCCCGAGCTTGGCCAGGAAATCGCGGGGTGCCTCGGCATCGAGCCGACGCCGACCAGGGCGTACGACTTCGCGAACGGCGAGATCTTCGTGCGGTTCCTTGAGTCGGTGCGCGGGTCGGACGCATTCGTGCTCCAGAGCCACACCGCGCCGATCAACCAGTGGATCATGGAGCAGCTGATCATGGTGGACGCGCTCAAGCGCGCGTCGGCCAAGCGGATCACCGTGGTGGCGCCGTTCTTCGGCTACGCCAGGCAGGACAAGAAGAGCCGCGGCCGAGAGCCCATCTCGGCCCGGCTGATGGCCGACCTGTTCCTGACCGCAGGCGCGGACCGGCTGATGGCCGTCGACCTGCACACGGCGCAGATCCAGGGCTTCTTCGACGGCCCGGTCGACCATCTGCTGGCCGAGCCCATCCTGGCGGCGTACCTGGAGAACAAGCTCGACCTGTCGACCGTGACCGTCGTCGCGCCCGACGCGGGCCGGGTCCGTATCTGCGAGCGCTGGACGGACAGGCTGGGCTGCCCGCTGGCGATCATCCACAAGCGCCGCGATCCCGACATCGCCAACCAGGCGAGGGTGCTCGAGGTCGTCGGTCAGGTCGCGGGTCGCACCTGCATCGTGGTCGACGACATGATCGACACCGGCCAGACCATCGTGAAGGCGGCGGAAACGCTCTTCGAGCAGGGCGCGGCGCAGGTGATCGTGACCGCGACCCACGCGGTGCTTTCCGGCCCGGCGGTCGACCTGCTGAAGAACTCGCGGGTCAGCGAGGTCATCGTGACCAACACCCTGCCGATCTCGAACGAGAAGCGGTTCGACAAGCTGACGGTCTTGTCCATCGCGCCGCTGATCGCCCGTGCGATCAGCGAGGTGTTCAGCGACGGGTCGGTCACCAGCCTGTTCGACTCGCCCGCGGGTGGCACCGCCCGCGTCCCGGCCGAGGAACTCGCCAGGAAGATCTGACACCAGTTCAAGATCAAGCTGCGGAGGGTGGGGGGTCGTCTCGCCGGGGTCGTCCGCCTGGGCCAATACTGGCGCCTGATATCCGGCCAGGCAGCCAGGGCGGGTAGACTGCGCAGGAATTTCTGTCATCGCAAGGAGCCCCACAGTGCCCGAGGTACGTATTGCCGCCGAGCCGCGCACCGAGTTCGGAAAGGGACCATCCCGCCGGATCAGGCAGGCGGGCAAGGTTCCCGCCGTGCTGTACGGGCACCACAGCGAGCCCACGCACCTGACGCTCCCCGGCCACGAGGTGCTGATGGCCATGCGCACCGCGAACGTGCTGATCAGGCTGGACGGTCTGCCCGGCGGCGTGCAGCTGGCCCTGCCGAAGGCAGTGCAGCGCCACCCGATCAAGGGCTGGGTCGAGCACGTGGACCTGCTTGTGGTCCGGCGCGGCGAGAAGGTCACGGTCGACGTGCCGATCGCCCTCACCGGCGAGATCGCTCCCGATGGCCTGCTCGACCAGCAGCTGGTGCAGCTCTCCGTCGAGGCCGAGGCGACCAATATTCCGCCGTCGATCGAGGTCAGCATCGAGGGCATGGAGGTCGGCGCGGCCGTGCACGCCGGCGACCTGCAGCTGCCGGCCGGCGTGACGCTCGCGGAGGAGCCCGAAGCTCTCGTGCTGCACGTGATCGCGGCGCCGACCGCCGAGCAGTTCGAGGCCGAGCTGGGCGAGGAGGCCCCCGCGGCCGAGGCCGCCGCGGAAGGCGCGCCTGCTGCCGTAGCCGAGGAAGCGGGCGAGCGTGCCCCGGCGGAGGCAGCGGCCCCGGCCGAGGGATCGGCCTGATCTAGCGAGCCTGGCCGGCTCCGGATCTTCCGATGCTGGCTGGCTGGCGCCGGCTGGCCGGGCACCGTGGCACGGTCCCGGCCAGGCAAGCACGGGATGAGCCGACGATGCCCGACGAGCGGTGGCTGGTAATAGGCCTGGGAAACCCGGGTCCGCAGTACGCCGGGAATCGCCACAACATCGGGTACATGAGCTGCGACGCGCTGGCCGCAGCCATCGGCACGAACCTCAAGCGGGACCGGTCGCGAGCGATGGCTGGCGCGGGCACGTTCGCCGGCGTGCGCGTCATCGTGGCCAAGCCGCTGAGCTTCATGAATGCCTCCGGCGGCCCGGTCGCGGCACTGCGCGCGTTCTACAAGATCCCTGTCGACCGGATCGTGGTCATCCATGACGAGCTTGACCTGCCGTTCGGCACCGTCAGGCTCAAGCTGGGGGGCGGTGACAACGGCCACAACGGCCTGCGGTCGATCACGTCCGCGCTCCGGACCAGGGACTATTACCGGGTGCGAATCGGCATCGGCCGGCCGCCGGGCCGGATGGATCCCGCCGACTACGTACTCCGCGACTTCACGGCGGCCGAACGGGCCGAGCTGCCCGAACTGCTCGGCCGGTCCGCCGATGCACTGGAGGCGCTGCTCAGCCGCGGCCTGGCCGCGGCGCAGAATGACTTTCACTGACCGCGGTCGGTGCCGGACAAGGAGGCCTGATGGCCGGGTGTGCAACTGCGGAATGGGCGCTTTGACTAATAGATAGTATTATGACCAAGATAATAGGCTTGGCCGTAACTGATCTGGGGAGCCACCGCTGAGTACTGCGTCCGATAGTCCGGGAACGGGCGGCCCCGCATCAGACGGCCTCGGGTCCGGCCGCGGCACCGTGGCGGACCACTCCGCGTCAGACGACCCGGTATCTGACGACACCGTGGCCCGTGATCTCGCCGCGGCCGCGGGTGAGCGACTGCTGGCGCTGCGGGCGGGCTGGTCGGCCGGCTCGGGCGACCCCGCCGAGCTGAGGCACGCGGGGGACCGCCAGTCACACGAGTTCCTCGTCGCCGAGCTGCAGCGGTTGCGTCCGGCCGACGCGGTCCTGTCCGAAGAGGGCGCGGACGACCCGGCCCGGCTTGCGGCCGACCGGGTCTGGATCGTGGATCCGCTCGACGGCACCAGGGAATTCGGCGAGCACGGGCGGGCCGACTGGGCCGTCCATGTGGCGCTCTGGCAGCGCGGTGAGCTGACGGCCGGCGCGGTGGCCCTCCCGGCTCAGGGCAAGGTGCTCAGCACCGCGGCGCCGCGGCAGGCTCGCGAGACGACCAGGACCGGCGACTGGGCCGCCGGAATCGATGGCCGCACCATTCGGCTGCTGGTCAGCAGGTCTCGCCCGCCGGAGTTCGTGCATCGCCTGGCCGAGCACCTGGGCGCGGAGCTCGTGCCCATGGGCTCGGCCGGGGCGAAGGCCGCCGCGGTGATCACCGGGGAGGCCGACGCCTATGTCCACAGCGGCGGCCAGTACGAATGGGACTCGGCTGCGCCCGTGGCCGTGGCCAGGGCAGCCGGCCTGCACGCCTCGCGCATCGACGGCTCACCGCTGCGCTACAACCAGTCCGACCCCTCAGTACCGGATATCCTGATCAGCCCGGCCGGGTTGGCGCCCGTCCTGCTCGCTGCGATCGCCGGCGTGCGGGCGGCGACCGGCGCAGGCCGGCCAGCGCAGGCTGGAAGTCCGCTGCCCACCGACTCGGAGCTCTGATGGCCCTGTCCCGCAATGACTACTTGCTGTCACAGCTAGACGTGCTGGAAGCGGAAGCGATTCACATCATGCGCGAGGTAGCCGCCGAGTTCGAGCGGCCGGTGCTGCTGTTCTCCGGCGGCAAGGACTCGATCGTGATGCTGGCGCTCGCGGAACGGGCCTTCTACCCGGCCCGTATCCCGTTCCCCGTGATGCACGTGGACACCGGACACAACTTCGCCGAGGTGCTGGAGTTCAGGGACCGGCGGGTGGACGAGGTCGGAGCCCGGCTGGTCGTTGCTTCCGTGCAGGAATCGATAGACGCAGGCCGGGTGGTCGAGGAGACCGGCAGGTTCGCAAGCCGGAACCGGCTGCAGACCACGACGCTGCTCGATGCGATCGCCGACCACCGGTTCGACGCGGTGTTCGGCGGCGCGCGCCGGGACGAGGAGAAGGCGCGGGCCAAGGAGCGAGTTTTCTCCTTCCGCGACGAGTTCGGCCAGTGGGACCCGAAGAACCAGCGGCCGGAGCTGTGGAACGTGTACAACACCAGGATCCGGCGCGGTGAGCACATCCGCGTCTTCCCGCTGTCCAACTGGACCGAGCTTGACGTCTGGCATTACATCGACAGGGAGCAGCTGGAGATACCCTCGATCTACTTCTCCCACCAGCGGGCGGTTTTCGAGCGGGACGGCATCCTGCTGGCCGACAGCGAGTTCGTGACCAGGGGCGAGGACGAGCCGGTCTTCGAGGCGAAAGTCCGGTACCGGACTGTCGGCGACATGACGTGCACCGGAGCGGTCGAATCGACGGCAGCTACCGTGGCAGAGGTCATCGACGAGATCTCCGTGACCCGGGTCACCGAGCGTGGCCAGACGCGCGCCGATGACCGGGCCAGCGAGGCAGCGATGGAAGATCGCAAGCGGGAAGGCTACTTCTGATGACGGCAGACCAGCCCGAGGTGCCGCCGGCCGATGTTGGGGACGGTAACAGGCACATGGACATCCTGCGCCTGGCCACTGCCGGGTCCGTCGACGACGGCAAGAGCACCCTGATCGGCAGGCTGCTGTTCGACTCCAAGGCGATCTTCGAGGATCAGCTGGCCGCGGTCGAGCGCACCAGCAGGGAACGAGGCGAGGAGTTCACCAACCTGGCGCTCCTCACCGACGGGCTGCGGGCCGAGCGGGAGCAGGGCATCACGATCGACGTGGCGTACCGGTACTTCGCGACCCCCCGCCGCAAGTTCATCATCGCCGACACCCCCGGCCACATTCAGTACACCCGCAACATGGTCACCGGCGCCTCTACGGCCGATCTGGCGATCGTCCTGGTGGACGCGCGCAACGGGCTGACCGAGCAAAGCCGCCGGCATGCCTTCCTCACGACGCTGCTGCGCGTACCGCACCTGGTCCTGGCCATCAACAAGATGGACCTGGTCGACTACAACTCCGAGGTCTTCGACCAGATCGCCGAGGAGTTCACCGCGTTCGCGGCCAAGCTGGAGATCAGCGACCTGACCTTCATCCCGATCTCCGCGCTGCACGGCGACAACGTGGTGCAGCGCTCGGTCAACACGCCGTGGTACGACGGACCCTCTCTGCTGCACCACCTCGAGCACGTGCACATCGCCTCGGACCGGAACCTCATCGACGTCAGGTTCCCCGTCCAGTACGTCATCCGGCCGCACCAGGCGACCGATCCGGAGCTGCACGACTATCGCGGCTACGCCGGGCAGGTGGCTGGCGGTGTGCTGAAGCCGGGCGACGAGATCATGCACCTGCCCTCGGGGCTCACCACGACGATCCGGCGGATCGACACGGCCAGGGGCCCGGTATCCCAGGCCTTCCCGCCGATGTCGGTCACCCTGCTGCTCGAGGATGACCTGGATGTCTCGCGCGGCGACATGTTCTGCCGGCCGCACAACCGGCCGTCGTGCACGCAGGACATCGAGGCGATGGTGTGCTGGATGGTCGACGGCAGGCCGCTGAGCCCCGGCAGCCGCCTGCTGGTCAAGCACACCACCCGCACCGCCAAGGCCATCGTGCGCGATCTGCACTATCGCCTGGACGTCAACACGCTGCACCGTGACGAGGCGGCCACGCACCTGGGCCTGAACGAGATCGGCCGGGTCTCGCTGCGGGTGACTCAGCCGTTGTTCAGCGATCCGTACAGCCGGAACCGGCTGACGGGCGGGCTCATCCTCATCGACGAGGCCACGAGCGCCACCGTGGGCGCCGGGATGATCACCGACAACTAGCTGCCCGCCGTCCCGCCGTCCCGCCGTCAGTCGTCCCGGCTGGCCGGTCTCGCCGTCGGCTGCGCCGCCCGAGCTAGCGCGACCTCGCGATTACGCTCCGTCATCTTTGAGCGGACTCGCGCATGCGTGCGGGCTTTGATCGCCGCGAATGCAATTGACGGTCAACCTGCCGATTTAGCTGGGCGTCTTTCCTTTGTCTGATGTGGGCGTGCAGGCATAGGCAGACCCGGTTTCGGCCCGGGCGTTGGGGAGACGCCAGTGCGGTAGCCGGGGACGGAGGGGAGCGTCCGTTGGCCAGTGGCTCGGCAGTTTCACGGCGATGGGCGGGGGCCATTCCGGCCCGGCTAATAGGGCAAAGCCACTCGGAATGGACCGTTATCTACCGGCGCAAGGCAATGACAATCGACGGCCTGTGCGCGCTGCTGGCGGGCCTGATTGCTTACTTCGTCCGCTTCGGAGACTTCAGCTCGGCCGGGCTGTACCTGGCCGCGAGCTGCCTGCTCCCGCTGGTCTGGCTGGGGGTGGTCGCGCTGCTGGACGGCTACGACCGCCGGTTCATCGGCGTTGGGTCCGATGAGTTCCGCCGCGTGCTGAACGCGGGTCTCGTCCTGACCGCGGGAGTCGCGATCGTGTCGTACGCGGCGAAGGTGGATCTTGCCCGCGGCTACGTGGTCGTGGCGTTCCCGGTACTGACGGTTCTCGACCTGGCCGCGCGGTACGCGCTGCGCAAGCGGCTGCACCGGCTGCGGGGCCTCGGTGCGTACATGCAGAAGGTGGTCGTGGCCGGTTATCCGGACACCGTGTCCGACATGGTCACGCAGTTGCGCCGGGAGCCGCACCACGGGCTGGCGGTGGTTGCCGCCTGCCTGGCGGCGCCGACCGAGGACGAAGAGATCTGCGGCATCCCCGTGGTGAACGGGCTGGACCGGGTCGCCGCTGTCGCGCGCGACTTCGGGGCGGACACGGTCGCCGTGCTGTCCTGCCCCGAGTTCAGCGGCATGCGGCTGCGCGAGCTGGCGTGGGAGCTGGAGAAGACCGACACAAGCCTGTGCGTGGCCCCGGCGATCCTGGACATCGCAGGCCCGCGCACCTGCATAATGTCGGCCGCCGGCCTGCCGCTGCTGCACATGGAGCACCCCGACTTCACCGGCATCCCGCGCCTGGTCAAGGTCGTCTTCGACAAGACGGTCGCGGTCACGGCGCTGGCATTGCTTAGCCCGCTGATGGCGGCGATCGCGATCATGATCAAGCTTCACGACAACGGACCCGTGCTGTTCAGCCAGGTTCGAGTGGGTGCGGACGGGCGCACGTTCCGCATCTACAAGTTCCGCACGATGACCGCCGACGCGGAGGCGCAGAAGGAGCGGCTCGCCGGGCAGAACGAGGCCGCCGGGGTGCTGTTCAAGATCCGGGTGGATCCGCGGATTACCGCGGTCGGCGGCTGGCTCCGGCGCTGGTCGCTGGACGAGCTGCCGCAGCTATTCAATGTGGTGGTGGGCGACATGTCGCTCGTCGGCCCGCGGCCCGCACTACCCGAGGAGACCGATCGCTACCACCACCACATGCGCCGGCGGCTCGCCGTTAAGCCGGGCATTACCGGCCTGTGGCAGGTGAGCGGCCGGTCGGACCTGCCCTGGGACGAGGCCGTCCGGCTGGACGTCCGCTACGTCGAGAACTGGTCGCTGATGCTCGACCTGCAGATCCTGTGGAAGACCTGGTCCGCTATCTCGGGCGGCTCGGGCGCCTACTAGCCTGTGGGGTCGGCGGCTGGCCGGGTCGCCCTCCGGCTAAACGTAGGGTGGAGCGATGAAAGCACTGATCCTGGCCGGAGGAGCAGGCACAAGGCTCCGGCCGATCACCTACACCTCGGCCAAGCAGCTGGTCCCTGTCGCCAACAAGCCGGTGCTGTTCTACGGGCTGGAGGCCATCGCCGACGTCGGCGTCACCGACGTCGGGCTCGTGGTCGGCGACACCGCGGCCGAGATCGAGTCGGCGGTAGGCGACGGCTCCCAGTTCGGCATCAAGACCACCTATATACCGCAGTCCGCACCGCTCGGCCTGGCGCACGCGGTGCAGGTCGCCGCGGACTTCCTTGCCGACGATGACTTCGTGATGTACCTGGGGGACAACTTCATCGTCGGCGGCATCGCCGGCCTGGTGGACGCCTTCGGGGCCGCGCGGCCTGCCGCCCAGATCATGCTCACCAAGGTCCCCAACCCGCGCGAGTTCGGCGTCGCCGAGCTGGACGCCGACGGGCGAGTGGTGGGCCTGGAGGAAAAGCCGAGGCAGCCCAAGAGCGACCTCGCGCTCGTCGGCGTGTACATGTTCACCGCCGCGGTGCACGAGGCGATCGCCCACCTCAAGCCCTCCTGGCGAGGCGAACTTGAGATCACCGAGGCGATCCAGTGGCTCATCGACTCCGGCCAGCGGGTGGATTCGAGCCTGATCACCGGGTACTGGAAGGACACAGGCAACGTCACCGACATGCTCGAGGTCAACCGGATGGTGCTGGAAAGCGCGGAGCCGGCCCGCCGCGGCGAGGTCGACGACGCGAGCGAGCTGATCGGCCGCGTCGTGATCGAGGAGGGCGCATCGGTCACCGGGTCCCGCATCGTGGGTCCTGCCATAATCGGCTCGGGAAGCCAGGTCAGCGGCTCCTATATCGGCCCGTTTACGTCGGTGGGCCCGGACTGCACGCTGCGCGATAGCGAGATCGA
>JASHOV010000386.1 GCA_030038495.1 Streptosporangiaceae bacterium | reverse complement strand
CGCGCGCGTCCAGGAACGCCCGCTCGATGTACTCCATCGTCGGGGCCATCTCCACCGAGCCGGTGTGGTGCTCCTGCAGCTGCGTGCCCGGGTCGGCAATGAAGTCGGGCAGCTCGGCCAGCGCCAGGTTGATCTTCACGACACCGCTGCGGGTCTTCCACCGCTCGATGTCGGTGACGAAGTCGGCGGGCAGGTGCTCGCGACCTATCTGCTCCAGGAAGGCCGTGCGCGGGTGCAGCGTGGACACCACGACCTTGGCCCGGATCTCCTCCCCGGTGGACAGGGCTACGCCGACTGCCTTGCCGCCCTCGACAAGGATCCGCTCGACCGGAGCGCTCAGCCGTACCTCGGCCCCGTGGCTGCGGGCCGCCAGTTCGATCGCGTTCGAGACGGCGCCCATGCCACCCTCCTGGAAGCCCCAGTTGCCGAGGTGGCCGTCGCCCACGTCCCCGATCGAGTGGTGCGCCATTACGTACGCGGTGCCGGGCTCGTACGGCCCGGCCCAGGTGCCGATGACCCCGTTCACCGCCAGCGCGCCCTTCACCTGCGGCGACTCGAACCAGTCGTCCAGCAGGTCGGCGATGCTCATCGCCATCAGCCGGGTGACGTCGCCGATCGTGCGGACGTCGAGGCCGCGGTGCCGCCAGGCCAGCTTCAGCGTGCCCGCCAGGTCGCGGGGCTTCCGCGAGCCGATGTTCGGCGGAACGGTCAGCAGCAGCGGGCCGAGCACGTCCGCCAGGCCCGCCAGCCAGGCGTCCCATTGCGGCATCGCGTCGGCGTCCTTCTTCGACCACTTCGACACCGACTCGTGGTTGCGCTTGGCGTCGTCGGCGTACAGCTTGATCGACCCGCCCTCGGGAAACGCCTGGTAGTACGGTCCCATCGGATAGATCTTGTAACCGTGACGGGCGAGCTCAAGGTCCTTGATGATCGTCGGAGGGAGCAGGCTCATAACGTAGGAGAGCCGGGTCACCTTGAACTCAGGCGCGTCCGGCCAGGGCGACTCGGTGGTCGCCGCGCCGCCGGTCTTGTGGCGGCCCTCCAGAACCAGTGTCCTGGCCCCGGACCTGGCCAGGTAGGCGCCGGCAACAAGGCCGTTGTGCCCGCCGCCGACCACGATCGCGTCGTAGGTTGCCGTCATGACTCTGCCTTCCGTAACATGCGGCCTCACGCCCCCGACGCGCTCCGCAACAGGGCTTGCTAAAAACAAAATGTTTGACTGAACGTTCAGTCTAGAGACCTGATAGGGTGTCGGCAAGAGGGACCTGGCGGCAGGAACCACCCGAACACCCCGACAGACCGCAGCAGACCGTGAAGTATTGCCGCCATGAAGGGAATTGCCCCAATGACCGATCGCGCAGCCGGCGGAGCCAAGAACGGTGGCCCCAGCCACGGGGGTCACGGCGATCCCGATCAGGGTGCCGCCGACCACGGGGGCACTGCCGATCAGCGCCGTGCGCAGATGCTGCACGCTGCCCTTGAGGTCATCTCTGAGCGCGGTTACGCCGATACCAGGATCGCCGACGTGGCCGAGCGCGCAGGCGTCAGCCCGGCACTGGTCATCTACTACTTCAAGACCAAGGACCACCTGCTCACCGAGGCAGTCAGGTACTACGACGAGCACTGGTACGTTGTCGGCCAGCGCCGGATGGGCGACATGACCTCCGCGGCGGCGCGCCTGGAAGAGATCGTCGCCATGAGCACGCTGGCGGAGGCGGATCCCGAGCCAAGCGGGTCGTGGCGCCTGTGGCTGGACCTGTGGGCGGAGGCGGCCCGCAACTCCGAGGTGGCCGCGGTCCGGCAGAAGTCCGACGAGCGCTGGCGGGAAGAGATCGCCGGGCTCGTGCGGACCGGCCAGGAGGCCGGCGAGTTCCGCGACGTCGACCCGCTGGATTTCGCTATCCACTTGTCCACGCTCCTCGACGGCCTGACGATTCAGGTTGCGCTGGATGATCCGGTAGTTGACGCTATGCGGGCATTCGAGCTATGTATGGCTTTCGTCGTGGAACAGCTCGGCTTCACCTGGACACCGAGACACGGACACGGCGCGGCAAATAACGGTGGTGCTGCGAAGCAGGAACCCGAAGGGTAGGTGCCTGGCGATGGCCGGTGGCCGGATCGAGCTTGTCGCGCTGACCAAGCGCTTTACCGAGGTGGCAGTCGACAACATCGACTTGGATATCGCCAGCGGTGAGTTCTTCTCGCTGCTCGGGCCGTCCGGCTGCGGCAAGACGACCACGCTGCGGCTCATCGCCGGCTTCGAGCAGCCGACGGCCGGCCATATCCTGCTCGACGGGGTCGAGGTGTCCACCGTCCCGCCGAACAAGCGCAACGTCAACACGGTGTTCCAGAGCTACGCGCTGTTCCCGTTCCTGAACGTCTACGACAACGTCGCCTTCGGCCTGCGGCACCGGCACCTGGCCAAGCCGGAACTCGACAAGCGCGTCCGTTCCTCGCTGGAACTCGTGCACCTGAGCCAGTTCGAGAAGCGGCGGCCCGGCCAGCTGTCCGGCGGGCAGCAGCAGCGGGTCGCGCTGGCCAGGGCGCTGGTGCTGCAGCCCTCGGTGCTGCTGCTGGACGAGCCGCTGGGCGCGCTCGACGCCAAGCTGCGCCGGTCGCTGAAGGTCGAGCTCAAGGCGCTGCAGGAGCAGGTCGGCATCACCTTCCTTTACGTCACGCACGACCAGGAAGAGGCGCTGACGATGTCGGACCGGCTCGCGGTCATGCGGGACGGCAAGATCGTGCAGATGGGCAGCCCGAGCGAGGTCTATGAGGAGCCCGCCGACACCTACGTGGCCGACTTCCTCGGTGCCTCCAACCTGATGGAGGTCGACGTGGTGTCGCGCGGACCCGGCGAGCAGTGCGAGGTCCGGCTGGGCGAGGCGGTCCTGTCGTCCGAGCACGGCGGCCAGAACGCGCCGGACCGCGCTCACGCGGTCATCCGGCCGGAGCGGGTGAGGATCGAGGACTTCGGCTCGGCCGGCCCGAACCGGGTGCCGGCCATGGTCGAGCGGCTGGTCTATCTCGGCTCGTCCACCCAGGTGTACCTCCGCCTGGCCGCAGGAACGGACGTGCAGGCCCTGCTCAACAACGACGGCGGCCAGCATCTCCAACTTGCCCAGGGCACGCCCGTACAGGCGTACTTCGCGCCCGACGCGCTGCGGGTACTGAGTGGCGGCACGCCCGTCGCCGACCTGAATGCCGCCGAGCCCGAGGCCATCGCGAAGGCAAGCTAGCTGGGCGTCCTGGCGGTCCGGCGGAGCGCCATTTTTCGACCCGGAACGTGGCACCCGCGTCCGAGCGCGGCGACGTTACCGAGATGGAATCTAGGCCGGGCAAATCGCCGGAGTGTGCAGTACTTATTCGCTCTATACTCGCCCGGTGATTAACTTCGGGGGCAAAGCCCGCTTTATCGGTATCACCACGATCGCGGCCGCGACCGCGATCGCCGCGGGGCAGGCCGCCCCCGCGTGGGCCGCTCCGGCCGCGCCGGCATCGGCCGCGCCCGCGCCGTCGTCGGTAATGCCGCTCGGTCAGGACGGCGTCATTTCCGGGACCGTGGACGGGCCGGCGCACAT
>JASHOV010000385.1 GCA_030038495.1 Streptosporangiaceae bacterium | reverse complement strand
GGTCCAACTGAGTCGCCGACAGGTCCAACTGAGTGGCCGACAGGAGCCCGCCAGTCGGCACGGCACAGCCGGCCCGGCTATCGGTGACCGATTGGCTCAAAGGCCACCGGCGACACGGAGCACGGCGCCTGTTACGTAGCCGGCCTCGGGTCCGAGCAGCCAGGCGACGGCGGAGGCGACCTCTTCAGGCTCGCCGGCCCGGCCGAGCGGTATGTTCGCGGCGACCCGGTCGCGGCGGCCGGGGTCTCCCGCGGCCGCGTGGATAGTGGTGCGGATCGTCCCTGGAGCCACGGCGTTCACGCGGATCTCGTCAGCGGCGAGTTCTTTGGCCAGGCCGATAGTCAGCGCCTCTACCGCCGCCTTGGCGGCAGCATAGTGGACGTATTCATGCGGCGAACCGAGTGTTGCTGCCGCAGAGGACACGTTGACGATGGCTCCGCCGTGCCCTCCGCGGCGCATGGACATCACTGCGGCGGCTTGCCGGGCACAAAGGATCACGCCCACGAGGTTAACGTCGACGACCTGCCGGATCACGTGCACGGGGGTGTCGGCGAGGTCACCGATGTGAACGGTGGCGCCGGCGTTGTTAACCACCCCGGTCACCACGCCCAGCTGATCGGCTGTGATGGAGAAGAGCCGTGCTACGTCGCGCTCGTTGGTGACGTCTGTTTTGGCCACCATGCATCGCGCTCCGACGGCCTTAACCGCAGCGGCGGCCTGGAGAGCTGCGCCGTCGTCCTGCCGGTAGCCGAGAGCGAGGTCGTGGCCGGCCGCGGCCAGGCGAGCGGCCGTTGCCGCTCCAATCCCGCGGGTGCCGCCGGTGATGATCGTGACAGGCCGCACACCCTCCGGCATGGTCAGGCCACCCCCCTGCGATTCCGGCCCGCCCCGTGCGATGCCTCCTTGAGAACACTAGCGAGGGCCGTCCCGGTGTGACGGGCCTGGAACGGGCGCACTCGCAAGCCGCAGGCGGTGGCCTGCCGGAGCCCGGCCCGCGCACCGCGACCCACGACGCCGTACAGGACGCACGCGAAGCGCCGCGTTAGCTCAGGTGTGTCACTCGTCGAACCTCGGGGCAGCAGGACGGGGGTTGGCCACCCGACCGGCGGGCTCCTCCCACACTTCCTGGCGGCCCAGCGGGGTCATGTCCAGCATCGCGTAGACGCCGATGGTGCCCTCGAGGCCGCGGGCATAGGACGAATAGGTGTGAAAGACGGCGCCGTCGTCGTCTCGGAGGAAGCAGCTCATGCCCGACACCTCTTCCGGGGCGTCCTGTTCGCGCAGCTCCGGCTCCTCCCGGTAATTGAAGACCGGCACGGCTTCTGCGGTCTTGTCGTAGGAGACGTCGAAATCGAAGTTGAAGTCGCTGCCGTAGGACGAGTACCACGGGACGGTCCAGCCGTTATCTTCCTTGGCCTTGGCAATCCTGGCGTACGGAGCACGGGCGACCAGTACGTACGCCGTGTTCCTGATCCGCAGGTCACCGAACAGGCTCGGGTACATGACGCGGATCGCATCCGAGCAAAACGGGCAGGGCTTATCCCAGTCCGGGCCGAACATCACGTGCTGGATGATGAGCTGACGGCTGGTCCCGAACAGGTCGGCCAGCGTGACCTGGCCCTCAGGGCCCTCGAATACGTAGGACTTCTCCACCCGGACCATCGGTAGCCTTCGCCGGTCCGCGTTCAGCGCGTCGCGGCTGCGGGTGAGTGCCTTCTCGCGCTCGAGCAGGCGGAGCCTGGACTCGCGCCACTCTTCACGTGACACGATCTCCGGTAGAGCCATAGTTTGTGCCTCCAGATTTGACTTCTTGTCAGCTTGTGAACGTCGGGTCGCCGCCGCGCACTGGCGGCACCCGGTCCTTCGGTTCCTCCCAGTCCTCCTGGCGGCCGAGGACGGTGAGATCCAGGAATGTATAGGAGTTGCCGAGAAACTCGGTCCCGCGGGCAAAGGCGGAATAGGTATGGAAGATGCCGCCGTCCTGCCCGCCGAGGAAGCAGCTCACGCCCGACCCTTCCGAGGTCTCCTCGCCCCCGAGCATGCCCGGGTCTGCGCGGAAGTTGTACTGCAGCTGGCCGCGCTGCCTGTCCAGCGTGGCCCAGAAGTCGTAGTTGAAGTCGGTGCCGTAGCTGGAGTACCAGGGAATGAACCACCCGAGGCGTTCCGCCGCGGCGGCGATCTTGTCGTAAGGAGCCCGCGAGACCAGGACGAAGGCGGTATCCCGGCTCCGCAGGTGCGACAGCTGAGTCGCGGTCATCTCATCGACGTCCGCTTGGCAGCCGGGGCAGGGATTCTCCCAGTCCGGCGCGAACATCACATGCTTCACGATCAGCTGGCGGCTGCCGGAGAACAGATCCCTGAGCGTGCGCTGACCGTCGGGACCCTCGAAAACGTAGTCCTTCTCGATCGCGACCATGGGCAGCCGACGACGCTCCGCGTTGACGGCGGTCTGGTGGCGGGTCAGTTCCTTCTCCAGCACCAGGAGCTTCCGCCGGGCGGCGAGCCAGTCCGCACGGGAGGTCACCTGGGGAAGAGCCATCGCCTTAACCTCCAGAGATCGGGACGCCTCCACTCCTACGACGAACAGCCGGCGTCCCGCAGGACACCCGCGACTCGCAAGAACTAAGACTCTCCAACCCCGCGAAACTCATCTGCTGCCCCGGCCGGGATATCGCACGGCTTCAGGGCCAGCGTCGGCCGGCCCGGATCCGATTCTGAACGGGTCACACCTGGGCGACGCCACCGTAGACCCAGGCCCGGGCTGCGTTCGGAGCCGGAACGCCGCCCTCGGGGCGCCAGTAGGAGACGAGTACCAAGCCGGGGTCGACCAGTTCCAGGCCGTTGAACATGCGCAGGATGTCATCCCGGCCGCGGGGGACCCAGGTGGAGCCGCGCTGCGCAGCTCCAGCCGATGTCTCGTGCGTCAGTTCCGGGGCGAACTCATCCGTGGAGTGAGACAGGATCAGATAGCTCCCCGGAACGAGGGCCGGAAGATACCGCGCGACGAGGCCGGCCGGGTTCTCGGAGTCCGGCAGGTGATGCAGGCACCCCACGAACATCAGCGCCACCGGCTTCGTGAAATCAAGCAGTTCGCCGGCCCCGGCCAGGACCTCAGCCGCGTTACGCATATCAGCCTGGATGACGCGAGTGGCGCCGTTCTTCGCCGACTCCGCCTCGGCGTGCAGCAATACCAGCGGGTCGTTGTCCACGTATACGACGCGGGCTTCCTGAGCCGCGGACTGCGCGACCTCGCAGGTGTTCGGACTGGTGGGAAGGCCGGCTCCGACATCGAGGAACTGGCCGATGCCCGCCTCGCAGAGGAACCGGATCGCACGCACCATCCACTGGCGATTGGCCCGGACGGTGTCCAATGTCTCGGGTGTCAGCGTGAGCACCCACTCGGCCATTTCCCGGTCGGCGGCGAAATTGTCCGTGCCGCCCAGCCAGTAGTCGTACACGCGGGCGGGATGCGGTATGTCCGTACGGACGTCCGCCGGGATTCCGTTGCCCTGGCCGTGCTGCTCGGGTTCGGTCATTTCTGCCTCATCCGCCGGAATTCGTCCCCTTGATGATGCCACAAGGACCTAACTTCGGACGGGAACCTGCGATCAGGTCTCATACTCGCCGGTGGCGAGTGGCAGGTCCGCCCGCCGTGACCGCAATTGCCGGGATACGTCCCGCGGATTGCGGCTGGCTCTGCGGGGTAATGCTGCGGTGTGACAAGCATCGCCCCATCGCCCGCCGCCGTTCACCGCGCATATAACGAGGAACTCGGTCCCGGACAGCGCTCTGCCTTGCTGAGCTGGTTGGCGTTCACCCTCACCTTTGCCGGACTGCGGGGGCTCACCTACAGCATCCGGGCCGGCCGGGGGCCGTTCCGCAACATCAGCGTCGGCGGCGAGCATCTGCACCACTACATGTGGGGCATCGGCCTGCTGTCCGGCGTGGGCGCGGTCGCCGTCCGCGGCGGTGAGCAGCAGCGGCGTCATCCGGCCGTCGCCGTCAGCTACGGTGCCGGGCTGGCGCTGATCGTCGACGAGTTCGCCCTGCTACTGGACCTGAAGGACGTCTACTGGGCCAGGCAGGGCCGGATCTCGATCGACCTCGGGGTCGGCGGGATCGCCACGGCGGGGTCTTACTTCGCCGCCCTGCCGATACTGCGCAGGCTGCGACGAGAGCGCAAGCACGGGCAGCCACTCCAGGAGCACCAAGGCGCCGTGCCTGATCCCAGTCACAGCCGCGGCTGAGCCACCGCAGGAACGGTCCGCGCGCTCGGCCGGGTGCCCGCGACGAGGATCCACCGAGCTTGTAACGCTCGCTCACCCAAGGTCGCGCCCGCGCTGGTAGCGGGCGCGACCTCGGCGTAGCGCTCTACTTAGCCGTTCTGCAGGACCAGCGGGTTCGCGGTGCAGCACGAACCGCTGGTTCCGACGGCCCATACGATGCTCGCGCCCGGGATGGTGGACGTCGACAGGAGCACGTTGGGATTGCCGTTGTCCGGACTGGCGACCTGCGTCCACTGGGTGCCGTTCCAGTTCATGGTGAGGGTCTGCGTCTGTGTCGTGCCCGAGGGCGTGTACGCGCCGACGGCCCAGACGTCACTGGCGGCGTTACTCGTGGTCACTCCGTACAGGCCGGAGCCCGAGCCCGGCGAGGGGCTGGTAACGATGCTCCACGCCGTGCCGTTCCAGTGCTCGATGAGCGCGCTGCCGGTGGAGCTGCCGGTGGTGCTGTTGACCACGTCAGAAGAGCCCACGGCCCAGACATCGGTCGGGCCATTTACCTGGATGGAGTTGAGCTGGTAAAAGGACTCGATGTTGGAACTGGGGTTGAGGGGCATCGGCACGACGCTCCACGTGCTGCCGTTCCAGTGCAGCGAGTAGGTCTCGCTTCTGAGATCCGTTGAGCTGAGCTCGTAGGTCCCGAGGATCCACACGTCGTCAGGGCCGTTGGCGGAAATCGCGTCCAGGCTGCTGGTCGGCCCCGCGCCGGTCGGCAGCGGCACCGCGACCTGGCTCCACGTCGAGCCGTTCCACTGCGCGACCAGGCCAGTATC
Source organism: Streptosporangiaceae bacterium (assembly GCA_030038495.1). Lineage (GTDB taxonomy): Bacteria > Actinomycetota > Actinomycetes > Streptosporangiales > Streptosporangiaceae > JAJYUU01. Next base: position 7,915 of record JASHOV010000385.1, on the reverse strand, counting down.
CGCGCTGCCCAGCCCCCCGCCGGTCGCGTACGCGTCGGTACTGCTGATGTCGGCCACCCCGTCCGCGATCTGGCCAGCCAGCGCGGTCGCGAAGCTGGCTGAGACCGACCACGAGGTACCGTTCCAGTGCAGGCCCAGAGGTGCGAAATCCTCCTTGTTCACCTGCGTGTGCCCGACCGCCCAGGCATCGGTGGCGCTGCTCGCGCTGACCGCGGCGAGGCTCGCCGTGTTTCCTGGTGTGGTCGGCGTGGCTACCTGGGTCCAGCTAGTGCCATTCCAGTTGTCGATCAGCGGTTTCGCGCCGACACCGTCGAGCTCGGCATTCGTGCTGCCGACCGCCCAGGCGTCGGTGTCTGACACCGCGCTGACCCCGGCCAGCTGCCCGTTCGCTCCGGTCGGCGGCGCGGACACGATCGTCCAGCTCTGCGCGAGCGCCGGCGGGGCGGTCGCGAGCACCGCCACGCCCGCCGTCACGATAATGGCAGCTAAGAACCTGATATGAAGCATTGCCAACTCCCTCGGGCCGAATGATGCCAGCAAGTATCACGGCCTAATGACAGCCATGGTTCAGACGGGCAATAAAACATTGCGACAATGATTTGTTGCAGCTAGGCGAACTTCGGATGTAGCGCGGTGCGCCGCGGAACGGAGGTCACGGCTGCCAGCCGGCCGTCGCGGCTCCCCAGCCGTGCTGTAGTTCATTCGGATCGGCGAATCATCCGGGCCCAAAGCCGATCGGTGAGGAGCCGGGCGAAGGTGAGATCCCATTCGGCGTCGCCGGTGGCAGCCAGGTTGTCCAGGGCAAGGATCATGCGCTTGGACAGCATCCAGTCGTGGATCCGCTGAGAGTTCAGGCGCGGAAGGGCCCGGCAAAGATCAGACATCACGGCGGCCAGCCTGCTGCCGGCTCCGGGCTGCCCGACCTGTTCGTCGGCGAGATCAGCCATCAGGTCGGCGACGTCGAATTCCGGTTCGCCCACCAGCGGGCACGGGTCGATCGCGAGCCAGCCAGCCCGGGTACTCGCCAGGACGTTGCCGCGATGGAAGTCACCATGCAGCAGCACCGGCAGCCCCGAAGCCACCGTCAGGTTCCCGGCCGCGGTCACGGCCGCATCCAGCAGCTCTCGTTCGAACGGGCTTCCCAACTGGCGATACCGGCCCGGCATGAGGGCCAGCCAGCGCGAGACCCGGTCCGCCTGCTCCGGGAACGAATGCTCGCGCCCGGCCGGCACCCACAGCTGTCGCAGCACGCGCGCCGCGACCGACAGGGCCGCGGCGTCGTCTTCGGCCCGCAGGCTTGTGCGGGCAGCAAGCTGCTCGAGCAGCAGAAGCCCTCGACCGGGATCCGCCCGCAGCAGGATCGCCGCGCCGTTTCCAGCCCACCGGGACAACGCCGCAGCCTCGTGCCCTGGCCGTGCGTCCGGGTAGGAGGCCTTAAGCACCGCACAATCCCCGGTGGCCGTCGTGACAGAAAGAAGCAAGGACAGCTCCTTGCCGACCGGGAGCACAGATTGCCGGGTGAGCGACCAGTGCCGCTCAGCCGCGGCGATGGTCTCCGGCAGACGCCCGATCCAGCCGCGTCCTTCGGCGCCAAGATCCCGGCTGGCGCGCTCGGCCAGCGTTTCTGGCACCTGCAGCATCCAGCCACTGTGGCCGGGCTTGCACCTGATCGCAATACTCGCGTAGGACAGAACGTGCGCGACGATGCAGACGCCATGCCGGCCCGTTAGCCCGCTACACGGCAGCAAAAACAAGGAGTCAGGGGTAAATGACCGCTTGGGAGTACGGATACATATACGTGGTGCACACTGTCGGTCCCGCTCCTGCCATCTGCCTCGCGATCGATGGGTCGGGGCTAAGAGTGCTGGACGGATGCCACAGCCTGCTCCGGGCGGCGAACCTAGTCGGCGCAGCCGGGTGGATCGTCAGCGACCGCGGCGAGAAGGCCCCGTGCACCTCATCAATCAACGAACTGATCAGTCCAATTGAAGGAGTAGGCATGGGTGACAGCATGATGTGCTACTTCATGCGGCGGCCCAAGTAGATCTGCCGAGAGCGCTCGGGAGAGCTAGGCCGGCACAGCCTCGTGGGAAGGAATGCCGCCGGGACGGCTCGCGTTGGGGGCTGGATGAAGAGGATTGGCTTCCTGTCGTTCGGGCACTGGTCGCCGTCACCTGGCTCGCTGACACAGTCGGCGTCGGACGCTCTCCTACAGTCAATTGACCTGGCGGTCGCGGCCGAGGAGCTCGGCGCCGACGGCGCGTACTTCCGCGTTCACCACTTCGCAAGGCAGTTGGGTTCTCCGTTCCCGCTGCTGGCCGCCACCGGTGCGCGCACCGGCCGGATCGAGATCGGCACGGCAGTTATCGACATGCGCTATGAGAACCCGCTCTACATGGCCGAGGACGCGGGCGCGGCCGACCTCATATCCGGCGGTCGCCTCCAGCTCGGGATTAGCCGCGGCTCCCCCGAGCAGGTGGTCGACGGGTGGCGATACTTCGGCTACCAGCCGCAGGGCGGCCAGACCGACGCTGACATGGCCCGCGAGCACGCCCGGGTACTGCTTGAGGTACTGCGCGGCGAGGGCTTCGCTCAGCCCAGTCCTCGGCCTATGTTCGCGAACCCGCCTGGCCTGCTGCGCGTCGAGCCGTACTCAGAAGGGCTGCGCGATCGCATCTGGTGGGGCGCCGGGTCACAGCGGACCGCGGTGTGGGCGGCTGAACTGGGGATGAACTTGCAGAGTTCTACCCTGATCACCAACGAGTCGGACAAACCCTTTCACCTGCAGCAAGCCGAGCAGATCCAGGCATTCCTGGACGCATGGCGAAAGGCCGGCCACGAGCGGGAGCCGCGGGTGTCGGTAAGCCGGAGCATCTTCGCCCTCGTCGATGACAAGGACAGGGCTTACTTCGGCCGCCGCGACCAGGACAACGACGAGATCGGATATATCGACCCGACGACGCAAGCGATCTTCGGCCGCACGTACGCTGCCGAGCCTGACGTGCTGATCCAGCAGCTCAAGGAGGACGAGGCGATCGCCGCCGCCGACACTCTGCTGCTCACCGTCCCCAACCAGCTCGGCGTCGACTACTGCGCCCACGTCATCGACAGCATCCTCACCTACGTGGCACCCGCGCTCGGCTGGCGGTAAGCCGGGCGGCTACAGGCCGAGACGTTCGCGCGGCCGGTCGGCGGCGCCGGCAGACCGCAGCATCACCGGATCACGGTCGCGATACGAGAGTTGACCGGGATGTTGCTGGACTTAAGCCCGGCCTTCTGGCCGTGCAGATCGAACTGCAGGTTGACGCCGGGCCGGAACAACAGGCAGTGCGTCGACCCGCCGAAGTGGAACATGCCGAGCTGGCTGCCCTTCTTCACGTGCTGGCCTTGGTAGACCGTGATCTCGCAGGTCGATACCTCGGCCATGCCCACCAGGAGGACGCACATGAGCCCGATATCTGGGTTGTCGGCCTCGATAAAGATCATCGCCCGAGTGGCGACGTGGGTGATGTAGCCCTGCGAGTCGTTCGGCCCGGCCGGGTCATATCCTTCCGCGGGAGTTTCGGAGTAGTACGTTCCGTCCCGCACGTACGCCTTCATGATCTGGCCATCAACCGGGCTGTGCCAGCGGTGGTAACTCAGCGGGCTGAGGTACCCCTGGTAGATGCTGGCGCCGACGAACTGCTCGGTCAAGGGGTCGTTGGCGAGCATGTGTCCAACGGAGTACGGCTGGCGCTTGATCCAGAAGCGATCGTGGCGGTTGACATTCCGGCTCACCCGGTACGGCGCCGACTCGCAGGCATTCACGATGACGTCAGGGTCGGCAGGCGAGGCCACGGGCCGCACGCCCGCCCGGAACTGCCGGGTGAAGAAATCGTCCCACGACGTGAAGCCGTAGTGCGGCTTCGAGGGGTCACACACGAACTCCTCGGCAAAGTGCGGCATCTTCGCCAGGGCGTCCGGCCCGAACCACCCCGAGCCCGTTTCGTTGAGGACGGCGGCCGACCTGGCGGATTTCAGGAACACGGCCCACTCGTTGAGCAGCTTCTTGAACTGCCCGTTGACCCGCTCGTTGAGGAATGCGGCGAACCCGGCCTCCGTTCCCATCGCCCAGTCCAGAATCGCGTTGATCGGGCAACCCACCAGTCCGGTGTCGTCGTACTCCGGAGCGTGCGTCATCACGTGGTTGAAGAGCCTCAGCATCTGCTCGACGGTCTTCACCTGAGGCTCATGCGTCGGCGACTTGTGATACGGCACCTGCTCGAGCATGAACCGGAAAAGCATGTAGACCTCGGGGTCCTCCTCGATCAGCCGCCGGAACTCATCGACGACAGGAAGCAGCGGCTTCGGGCCCTCGGCCTCCACCCTCACGACCACGTCGGTCACCCACTGGTCGAGCAGGGCCTGATCCGAGGGCAGCCACCGGCCGGCCCGAGACGGTTCCGTCGCTGTCATCACGCCTCCTTGCGGGCGCCTGCCGCCACGCTCGTAAATACGGATAGCCTATTTGCCGTGGGGTTGTCCGCTGGCGGGCCATTGGCCGGTGGCGCCGAGTCGGCGCTGGCCGGCCGCAAGTTCTGGTCTACTGCGGTGACGGAGCAGGGGGTGCGGCGCTCGACGCCGATCCGCTTCCGCATGATGTTGTGGTTCACCGCGGATGGGCGGCTGGTGGCTGCAGGCGGCTGTAATTCCATTATCGGCCGGGTGCGGCTGTCCGATGGCAGGATCACACTGGCTGATGCGCGGATAACCGAGATGGCGTGCGCGGAAGAGCTGATGGCGCAGGATCGGTGGCTGGCTGCGCTGCTGGATGCCCGGCCCTCCTGGCAGCTGTCCGGGCCGCACCTGCGGGTTAGTGCCGGCGGAACCATCATCGAGCTCACCGACCGGCGGGTGCTGGACCCTGACCGGCCGCTGGAGGGCACCCGGTGGGTCGGTGGCGCTGTCAGTGGCGGGAGGGTCATCCCTCCCGCAGCACTGGCCGCGCTGGGCCGGGTGCTGCTCGTCTTCGCCCACGGCCGGGTGACCGGCTCGGATAGCTGCCAGCCGCTGTCCGGCGCGGCCATCGTGTCCGGTGCCACCATCGACTTTGGTCCTGGGCCCGCACTAGCCCGTGGCTCTTCTACCGGCCTGGCCGCCGACGAGCTGACGCGGCACGTGCGCGCTACGCTGCGGGGCATTGTCCGCTATGAGATCGAGGCAGACGAGCTGACCCTCAACGGCGCCGACACCGACGGACTCGCCGTGGGGCTGTACCTGACCGCCGTTCCCGCGTCATCACCGGCCTAATGGCTGCGCAGCGCGCGCTTTGCGCTGCATAGCGGCTGACCTGTACCCGGTGTCCGGCGGGGAACCAGGGTCCCCCGCCGGACGGAGCGGATTACCCGATCTTGTAGGTGTACGGCAGGGCCGTCGTCTGGTCACCGGAGGTCTCGTTGTAGGGCGGGACGGCGCCGAGGAAGGTGTCGACATACAGGTTGCCGCGGACCACGGTGCCGGCCGGGCCGGCCGGCGTGATGGTCACGTCGATAGTCCCGCTCTGTCCCGGGTCGAGGACCAGTGGTGAGAACGGCTCGGTCGGGTTCAGCGCCTCGATCCAGAAATCGTTGGTGTCGGAGGTCACCGCGGGGTCGAACTCCTTCATCGTCGCGTCCATGGAAATGTTGAAGAATCCTGGCGTGGCCCCGCCGGCGCCGAACGGCCCGAATTCGCCTGCCTCGGCGGCCCAGACTCCCGGCGTGACGGTGCCGCCCGCCGGGGTATACGAGCCGGCCGCGTTGTCGCCGGTTGTCGGCGGCGCCAGCAGGGACGGGTCACCGATGAACGGGTTGAAGCTGTAGGCGACCTCGATCGGTACCGTGCCGGTCGCCGCGAGCTGAATGCTGGACGTCTGCGTCGGCACGATCCATAGCGGTACCTGCGTTGTGATGGGCAGCGGGTAGCCGCTCGAACTCGACGGCGGCAGCTGCTGGGCCAGCGCGATGTTCTCGGTAGCGTTGAGCCGAGCGTCGACGAAGAAGTCCTCCGGCGCCGCGCCGTTGTTGGTGATGCGGACGGGAACGGTCACCGGTACGCCCGGTGCCAGCGTCGTCGCGGCGCTGTGCGGCAAGCCGGCCGCAGTCGTTTGGACGTCGTTGAACCGGATATCGCCGGAGAACGGCTGGGATACCTCATCCCCGACGATCGGCTCGGCAAAGTCGACCACCAGCGTCCAGTCGCCGGCGACGGGGTTGAGTGTGTAGGCGGTCAGTGACAGGCCGCTGGCGCCGTTGAAGGAGTTCTGGCCGAAGCCCAGCGCGTCGCCGTCAGGGCTGACCAGGTAGGCGCCCACCGGGTCGGCTGCGTCGCTGGTCAGCGAGACGTTGGCCGTGATGTTGTGGACGCCCGCGCCGACATGGAACTCGTAGTAGTCGGTCGCCCCCTGGCCGTCGGGACGGCCGTTGCCCCCGGTCAGCACGCCGCTGAAGGCGCCGCCGTCAGCGACGTCGACCATGCTGCGCAGCGTCACAGGGATGGAGTTGCTCTCCGGGCCGAGGATGCTGTCAAAGCCGCCGCCGGTCGAGGTCAGCACGATCGACCCGGCAGAGTCACCCGCCTGGGCTGGCGTACTGGCCGAGACGGTAACCGTCTGGCTGGCGCCGGGGGCCAGCAGGATGCTGCTCGGCGAGACCGAGCCGAACGGCACGAACTGCTCAGTCGCTACCCGCCACGGGACGGTCCCGTTGGTCCCGCCGTCGGCAGCGACGTCACCGAATATCACTCCGGTCCACGTTCCCGGCACCGGCTGGCGGACGTCCACGTTGCCGAAGTTCCCCGGCCCCTGCGGCAGCGAGTGCGCGGCGAGCCTGCCACGCGGGTCGACCAGGATCAGCCGCACCCGGGAGTTCTCCCCCGCGTTGCACGCGTCCAGTAGGCAGTAGGCGGGGTTGCCCGGCCAGGCGATCGAGGCGTCAAGCCGGTCCTGCCCCGGCGGGACGCTGAAGTGGAAGACGCCATAGTTGTTCTCCAGCCCGCTGTAGTTCACGAACTGCGGGCTGGTGGCGTCGTTCAGCGTGACGCTGCCGGTCTGCACGTTCTGATCCGGGCCGAACGTCCGGCCCCGCAGGCGCACGAACTGGGAGTGTGCGCCGGTGTTGGTGACGGTCACCGGCCAGCTCTCCGCGGTGCCGGCGGCGCCGACCGCACTCAGCTCGTTGCGCGACAGCAGCAGGCTGTCGCCGACCGGACGGGGCGAGCCGTCACTGGTGTGGATGGACTCGGCCAGCTCGACCGCCTTGTAGCTGTTCAGCAGGCCTGCGCCCTGCTCGGTCGCCGGGACGCCCATGTCGGTGGCAGTGCTCGTCAGGATCTGCTTGACCAGGGCAGGTGTCGGGCTCGCGCCGCCGTGCGTCTGCCGGTAGGCCTGGATGACCAGCGCTGCCGCTCCTGCCACGAACGGCGACGACTCGCTCGTGCCGCCGCTCTCCTCGATGTCAGAGGATGCGCCGAGGAGGTTGATGCAGCCTGTGTAGGTCGAGCTGGCGTCGCAGGAGGCGAAGCTCAGGTCGCCGGGGGCCACCAGGCTGACCGTGCCGCCGGCCTCGTTGAAGCCGCCCGAGCTGAGCGAGCTGATGTTGTCGTCCAGCCAGCCGGTCGTCGCGAAGTACCGCGCCGCAGCGTAATTGGTCTGCGCGTAGAAGCGGAAGTCGGTCGACGCGCCGACCGAGATGACCTCGGGATCGGTCGAGGGCGATCCGATGGTGTTGGTCGAGCCCGAGTCGCCGCTCGACGTGGTCACGGTGACGCCCGCCGCCACGGCCGCGTTGTCGAATTGCTCGGTCACGTCGAGAGCGGCCACGTCGGGGAAGGTGTTGGCGCCGAACGACTCGTTGAGCACGTTGACGTGGTCGGTCTGGACCGCGTAGTTGATGGCCTC
>JASHOV010000384.1 GCA_030038495.1 Streptosporangiaceae bacterium | reverse complement strand
GCCGTGGTCGGCCCCCGCGCCGGGCATCTGATAGCCCGCGGCGTGGCCTCTCCGGCGCGGGCTCGCCAATCGGCCATTATTACCACTATGTCGACTGACCCTTCGCGGAGTGCCTCGGTTCTCGAGGGCGTCATGGAGCGGATTACCTATGCCAACCCGGAGACCGGGTACACCATCGCGCGGATCGACACAGGGCGCGGGCCCGACCTGGTCGCTGCGGTCGGCCCGCTGGCAGGCGCTCAGGTCGGCGAGTCGCTGCGCATGCAGGGCCGCTGGACGTCACACCCCAAGTACGGCAAGCAGTTTGATGTCTTCTCCTATAGCACCGTGCTGCCCGCCACCGTCCAGGGCATCCAGCGCTATCTGGGCTCAGGAATGATCAAGGGGATTGGCCCGGTGATGGCCGAGCGCATGGTCGCCCACTTCGGTGTCGACATCATGCACATCATCGACGAGGCTCCCGGGCGCCTGATCGAGGTGGACGGACTCGGTCCGAAGCGGACCGCGATGATCACCACCGCCTGGGCCGAGCAGAAGGCGATCAAGGAAGTGATGGTCTTCCTGCAGGGCGTGGGAGTCTCCACCTCGCTGGCAGTCCGCATCTACAAGAAATATGGCGACAAGTCAGTAGATATTGTCCGCACCGAACCGTACCGGCTCGCGTCCGATGTGTGGGGCATCGGATTCAAGACCGCCGACACGATCGCGACCGCGGTCGGCATCGCGCACGACAGCCCGGAACGGATCAAGGCCGGCCTTGCCTACACGCTGTCCGAGGCGGCCGACGACGGTCACTGCTACCTGCCCGCGCCCAACCTCGTCGCCGATGCCGCCAAGATCCTTGAGGTCCCGTCGGCGATGATCGGCCCGTGCCTGGACGAACTGGCCGCGGTCGAGGGAGTGGTGCGCGAGGAGTTGCCGTCCTCGGATGAGCACTCTCCCCCGATCCCAGCGATCTATCTGCCGCCCTTTTATCAGGCGGAACGGGCGCTCGCCTCTTCTCTCCGGCGCCTGCTTGCCGCGCGGGATGACCGGCTGGGCGCCTTCGCCGCGGCGGACTGGACCGCGGCCCTGCGCTGGCTGAGCCGGCGAACCGGGGCATCGCTGGCACCCGAGCAGGAAGATGCCGTGCGGCTCGCGCTGACCTCGAAGGTCGTGGTGCTGACCGGCGGGCCCGGCTGCGGCAAGAGCTTCACTGTGCGCTCGGTCGTCGAGCTCGCGAAGGCTAAGCGAGCCAAGATCATCCTCGTCGCGCCCACCGGCCGGGCGGCCAAGCGGCTCGCAGAACTCGCCGGGCACGAGGCCGCGACAATCCACCGGCTACTGCAGCTCCGGCCGGGCGGCGACCCGTCGTTTGATGCCACCAGCCCGCTGGATGCCGATCTGGTGGTTGTCGACGAGACCTCGATGGTGGATGTGATCCTGGCCAACAAGCTGGTCAAGGCGATCCCGCCGGGCGCGCACCTGCTGCTGGTTGGTGACGTGGACCAGCTGCCGTCCGTAGGCGCGGGGGAAGTGCTGCGCGACATGCTGTCGGCCGGCACGCTGCCGGTGGTCCGCCTGACGAAGATCTTCCGCCAGGCACAGCAGTCGGGGATCGTCGTCAACGCGCACAAGATCAATGCCGGCGACCAGCCGTCACTACGTGACTTTGCCGATTTCTTCTGGTTCGGCTGCGACGACACCGAGCAGACGGCGGCGCTGGTGGTGGACATCGTGGCCCGTCGTATACCGGCCAAGTTCGGCCTGGACCCGCGCCGTGACGTGCAGGTGCTCTGCCCGATGCACCGTGGCCCGGCCGGAGCGGGCAACCTGAACCTGCTCCTGCAGGAGGCACTCACCCCGTACCGGGAGGGACAGCCCGAGCGGCGTTACGGTGGCCGCGTGTTCCGCGTCGGCGACAAGGTCACCCAGCTCCGCAACAACTACGAGAAGGGAACCGCGGGCGTCTTCAATGGCACTGTCGGTGTCGTCACCGGCATGTCGCTCGAGGACCACCAGCTGACCGTCCTCACTGACGAGGACGAGCCGATCGGGTACGGGTTTGACGAGCTGGATGAGCTCGCGCACGCCTACGCCGTTACCATCCACCGCTCCCAGGGCAGCGAGTACCCCGCGGTAGTCATCCCGCTGACGATGGGATCCTGGATGATGCTGCAGCGCAACCTGCTCTATACGGGGGTGACGCGAGCGAAGCGCCTCGTCGTGCTCGCCGGTTCCAGGCGGGCGCTCGCCGTCGCCGTCCGCACCAGGGGTGCCGGGCGCCGTCATACCGCGCTGGACTACCGGCTCCGGCCAGGGGCCGGGGGCGCGCAACCGCGCTCGGATGCGGCCGTCGCGCTGGTCTGATGCGGCCACCGGCTCTACCTGGCAGTATGGTCGCGCTCTGCGCGGACCGTGATGGTGGTCGTTCCGGCCGCGAATGCGATGACGGCGCACAGCGCACCGCCGAGGTCATGAGGTGGCGGGCCGGCCAGACCCACGGCGTGGCCCGGGATCCGGCGACTGCGGCCGCGGCGATGATGAGGTAGGCCAGCGGGCCGGTCCAGCCGAATGCGCCGCCGACCGCAGCCCCGGCCAGCAAGCCGGTGCCGGCCATGCCGCCAAGGTCGCGGAGCATGGCCAGAGTGCCGCCTGCAGGTGCCCGTTCGGTGTCGCCGAACGGGCCGTAGGTGGTCACCGCGACGATGGCGGCGGCAGCGGCCCCGCAAAGTCAAGGAGCGAGGACTAGATCGCCCGGTCCAGGCCAGGCTCGCTTGACAAGCAGGAAAGCACCCCGCGCGGCGCGGGTACGCCGCCCTGGACCGCGCCCGCCCGCCGGCGGTCTCATCGCGGCTGCGGGCAACTGCAAGACGATCCGGAGAACCGGCCGACTGAGTGGCCGGCACCGGCCGCCAGCCTCTAAGGCTAACCCGCAGGAGGCTGGGTGGCTCTGCCGTCTTGCTTACCGATGGCCGGCTCTGATGATGTAGTGCCGCAGTGCCCGGTAGGCCCGATGCTTCCCCGAGACGCGACTGCGCTCCGAGGAGAACCGGCGGCCGCGAGAAGCGAAGGACTGGCTGCGGATGATGCTGGGAGACAAGGGTTGAAAACTAACGACGGCTTAATGCTCGAGCGCGCAATTCCAAGTTCCGAGCACTACTTCGAAGCACTCGCCAGCATGGTGGGAAATACGCCGCTACTGAGAGTTCCCTCGCCGGCAGATTCCCGCGCTCGGCTATTGGTCAAACTCGAGGGACATAATCCAACCGGCAGCGTAAAGGACCGTGCTTGCGTCGCCATGCTCAAAGCCCTGAGAAAAGATCCTTCGTGGGACTGGTCTAAAACCTTGCTGGACGCATCAAGTGGCAACATGGGATGCAGCCTTGCCTATTTCGGCAAGGCTATGGGGGTAAATGTCCGTATCGTAAGTTCGCGTAAACTCACCGCAGAGAAGCGCCGGTTTATGGAGTACTTCGGCGCTTCCGTGGAGAGCGTCGGAGACTTCACCATCGAAGGCAACCAGTACTGCAGGAAGATGGCGGAATCTGAACCCGAAAATTGGTACTTTCTTGATCAGCTGCATAATTCTGAGAATCCTATGGCGCATGTCAGAAGTACCGGACCAGAGATTCTCTCCGAAGTTCCCGATGTTGCGGCCGTAATCGGATCCATCGGATCCGGGGGTACATTGCTAGGAGTGGGTAGCTATCTCAAGCAGGCCAATGAAAAAATAAAGGTCTTTGCGGTTGAGGCGGCCTCAGGCACGCGCTTGCCGGGAACTGCGGCACTGGTAGACGGCGATTACAGGACTCCATTTATAGAACAAGGTTTCGGGCGAAATATCTTCGATCTTTCCATTCAAGTGTCAGAGGCTGAAGCGGTAGGCGTAGCTAGGCTGCTTACCCCGGCCGGGCTATTCGGTGGGCTGCAGACCTGCGCGGTGATAGCAGCAGCGTGGCAGCTTATCGAGTCTCGTGGGCTGAGCGGCAACGTGGTTGCAATCTCGGGTGATACGGGATGGAAGAACATGGATTCACTGACGCAGAAAGTCCTCCATTGCCAGGACTGATTCGACATGCATCAGAATAATAGACACACACATGGCGCGGGATCTGCCTCAGCGCATCATGGAGAGATACTGCAAGGTGTTTTTCGTGACAACAAAGGCCATCTCACGCGAGGGCTTGTTACGCTGCAGTGCCCGGAATGGAAGAGTTATGCCATCTTCTACCCTTTGCCTCGCCAGAATGATATAACCTGCACCCCTGGAATGTGGAAGGCCCGCTGCGCGGCAGTCGTCTCGATGCTGGCATTTTCTAGCGAGACCTCACCAGCTACCGGCGGATACGTGGACGTTTGCAGCGATATACCGCACGGCATTGGAATGGGATCGTCCACTGCGGATGTGACGGCCGTCATTCGTGCGGTCGCTGATTTCCATCGCGCGGCGCCGACCGCGGAGGTAATCGGGAAAATTGCCGTTGAGGTCGAGCGCGCATCCGATCCGGTAATGATTGATGACCGGGTAGTGCTATTTTCGCATCGTGAGGGAACTGTGCTTGAGACCCTCGGACGGCAGCTCCCGTCAATGATCGTCGTAGGTTGTAATGCCGATCCGGGAACGGAAAGCATTGACACAATAGCTTTGCCACCCGCTGTCTACTCCAGAGCGGACGTTGATGCTTTTCGATTCCTTCGGTCTGAGCTGCGCACGGCCGTAGCCAGAGGCGACGTCACGAAGCTTGCTCGAGTGGCAACGTCCAGCGCTCTCATTAATCAGCGATTCTTGCCAAAGTCGGCTCTCGATTTTCTGCTGGATCTCTGCAAGCGTGTGGGTGGCTGCGGTATTCAAGTTGCTCACAGCGGTACCGTGGCCGGAGTAATCTTTGACTCGCGGCGCGTCGATGTTATGGAGAATGTCGACCGCTGCGTTGCCGGCATAGAGAAGGGCGGTCTCTCGTTGACCGGAATTATTACAAGCTGTCAGGCCGCAACGACGGTTGGATACTTCGGCGAAATGCGCGCCAGGACGGGCGTTGTCCCGAAATAGCGGTTGTCTGGGGCGATGTCGCCTTCGAGGGTCGGGGCGGCCTCCACTGCCTCGTCGAGCGAGGCTCCTGGCGTGCCTGGCGTCCTCACATCGCGGCTGATGACCGACGGCAGCTCCGCCGGGTGACCGGCCCGGCCAGCCACTGAGTGATGGGCGTTCAGACGCTGCGCGACATCATTTGAACGACAGTTGGCGATTCTGGTTGAGCCGTGCCACCCAGGGGTGGTTCGGGGCGAGTTCCATCGCCGACTGGCGGGCGGCCCACGGCGGCGCAGTCGGTCAGCGAGATTGAGCTCGGTTTCCGGCTCGTTGGCGACAATACAGGCCGGGGAGGTGGTCAGGCCCTAGGCGACCGACTGCAGCGGCTTGATCACCCTTTCACCGTGCCCTGCGGCAACTGACCACGGCTGGGAGCCGGCTATCCGCCGAGCAGAATCTCACGGAGAGCCGAAGGGATCGCTCGGTACCTGACCGGCTTGGTGCTCTCGTCACGTTCGACACTCCCATGCTGGAGCAGACGCCGCAGCGCCTCTGAGACGGCGTTGCGCTGTGCGCTCGTGGGATTGGGCCGCTCGGTGATCCGTGCTACCTCATGTGAGGTGAACCACTGCTTCGGGTTCTCCAGCAGAAGTTCTATTATCCGGACTCTGCGATCCACGGCCTTCGCGGAACGTGTCGACGGCTTTCGCGCTCCGCCGGTTTCCGGCGCTGGCATCCCGGCGCCGGCGAGCTCCGCCAACGCCGACCCTGCGCCGACGGTAACCGCACCATCGGCCGACGTGCCGACCAGATCACGCAACACCTCCAGCGCCGCGTCCAGCTTGGCGATCTGGCTGGTGATCCGCTCGCGCTCTCTATCAGCCTCCTCCCGCCGTTGCGCCAGAGCCCGGTAGGCATTCGTCAGGTCGATACGCGCGTCAGCACCAGTCAGGTCAGGCAATGCGGCAACTCCTCAGCCATCGGGGCGGTGCCCCGGAAGTCAATGATGCGCCAACGCTACTGCTTTGCAGTCACCCAGGAGTTACGTTGACGAGCGAGACTCGCCCATCCGTGCCGTCGAGCGAGGGTCGAACTCGATTCTCTCCATGATCTACTGAAGCGGAGACTCCGGGGGCTCCGTCAGCGACGGCACCATTTCGAGTCCATCGAGCCGGTCTGGCGAGGACGGCGCGATCACGCCCTACGACAACATCGCCTGACGGCATGGAGGCGCTGGAGCGGTGCCCGGAGCGGACTTGCCGCGTGACGACTAAAGCCCTATTGCTGCGATTTTGTTGGCTAAGGCTTTTCCTCGGGGACGGTCATGAACCATGCCGCCGTGATCTTCAACTGGTCAAGCCTGGCGATACTCGTGGTCATGCTCGGCGCATCATTGACATTCGTCCGGAAGACTCGACTGGCCCGCCCTTCTAGCCGATGGTTCCTGACGAGCTGGATCGTTGCCGAGGGCGCAGGACTGTTCAACCTATACACTCGCGCAAGCTGGGGAGCATACCTGTTCTTTCTCGGCGGCCCCTTCCTGGCCGCTGCGCTTCTCGCTGGGGGCCAGATCATAAGGCCGCGTCCTCTGGCGGTTCCTGGGCTCGGGTGGGCCAGGGCCGGCGTTTCCGGCAGCGGACCCGCTACCGCAAGAAGCTGATCGAAGGCGCACGTCGGAGGGGCAGCGGCTGTGCAAGGTGCTGGCGGACGCCGACATCAAGATCGACTCAGTGGCGAGCCAGCCGCTGGGCAAGTCGGGCCGGGCGATGATCGAGGCGCTGATCGCCGGGGAGCGCGACCCCGGCGTTCCCCGGATCGGGCCCCGCTCCACCACAAGCGCCGGGTATGCGGCATGAATACGAGATCATCGGGTTTGGCCGAACTGCCGGGCGGCTAGCGCCCGGTGACCAGGTTGCCGGCCATCGCGTCTGACGGCAGCGGGAGGCCGGCCACCGCGGTACCGGGAGCAGCCGCGGCGTGCGAGAGCAGGGCGACCATGCCGCCGAGGAACACCTCGGCCCAAGGCGGGTCGAACCGGTCCGTGCTGTACTCCAGGGTGAGCACCGCCGACTGGTCGTCCGTGGCGTCGGCGTACATGGTCAGGTCGAATCTCGACGTTCCGGTGAACAGGACCCGGCCACGCGAGCTGATGCCCGGTACATCCAGCGGCGGCACGGAGAGCGACCCGTAGACGAACTGGACCTGCACGATCGGCGGGGGCGCGAACGATCGGTCCTCGCCCGCGCCGCCCGGCGCAAGATCCTCGACGAGTTGCTCGAACGGGAGCTCGGCGTGCATGAGCGCGTCCCGTGTGGCGTTCTTGACCCGGCTGAGCAGCCCGGCGAACGTCGGATCGTCGGCAAGCGAAAGGCGCAGCGCGACGGTGTTGGCGAACATGCCGGCGATCGGGTCCAGCTCGGCATGGCTGCGGCCCGCCACCTGGGTCCCGATCACAATGTCGCTCTGGCGTGCGTACCGGGACAGCGTCGCGGCGAAGCCGGTAAGGAACACCATGGCCAGGGGCGTGTCGGTGCCGTGGGCCACGGCGGCCAGGCGCCCCGTCGTCTCAGCGTCCAGGGTGACCGCCGCGACCGCGCCGCGGTATGACGGGCGGACCGGACGTGGCCGGTCAGCGGGCAGCGAGAGTTCGGGTGCCCCGCGCAGCTGCCCGCGCCAGTAGCTCAGCAGCCGCTCGAGCTCCTCGCCGCGCAGCCGGTCGCGCTGCCACACGGCATAGTCACCGAATTCCATCCACAGCGACGGCAGCGATGCCGCGCCGCCGCTCGTCTCCGCCCGGTAGAAGGCGGACAGTTCCGCCATGACGATCCTCATCGTGGCGTCGTCACAGATGCTGTGGTGCATGACCAGGATGAGCAGGTGCTGGTCCGGTCCGGCCGCTACCAGGGCGGCCCGCATCAGCGGCCCGCGGGCCAGGTCGAACGGCCGGCCCGCGCGGTCGGCCGCGATCGACTCGGCCTGCCGGATGCGCTCGGTCCTGTCGGGCTCCGCGGACACGTCGACGCGCTCGATCGGCACCGTGCCGGTCTCGGCGACGACCTGCTCGGGCACGCCGTCGAAGGCGACGATGCTTGTCCTGAGCGCGGCCTGGCGTGCGACCACGGAATCCATCGCCCGCTGCAGGGCCCCGGCGTCGAGCTGGCCGTCGAGCCAGATCGAGTAGGGCCGGTTGAATGTCGGCTCGCCGGGCGTGAGCTGATCCAGGAACCAGAGCCGCTGCTGCCCGAAGGACACGGGAAGCCGCGTCTGGGTGCCCCCAG
>JASHOV010000383.1 GCA_030038495.1 Streptosporangiaceae bacterium | reverse complement strand
CGCCGTGGGGGTGCTCGCCGTGGGGGTGCTCGCCGTGGGGGTGCTCGCCGTGGGGGTGCCCTCCGGCGCCGCGGTGGCCGTGGGCGAACGCGGGCGAATTCGTCCAGGCCAGGAACGCCTCCTCGTCCCGCCACCGGGTCACCACCAGCCAGGTGGTGCGGCCGTCTGTCGGCTTGAGCAGCTCGAAGCCCTCGAATCCGTCCTGGTTATCGACCGCCCCGGCCCTGGAGGCGAATCGCCGGGCAAGCTCGTCCCCGCTGTCGCCAGGAACGGTTATCGCGTTGATCCTCACCACAGTCATGTTTCCGATGATGTCATCTGGAGGCCGGCGGCATCAGGTTGCGCTTGATCCGCCTTCGCGGTTGCGAAGCGCGCTGCGCAGCGGTCGGAGCAGAAGTACAACTGGTGCCCGTTCCGGTTCGCCGTGGCCGGCGCGTTCGCGCGGTCGACTCGCATGCCGCACACCGGGTCCTCGGCGGAGCCAGAGCTGCCGCCGAGCCGGTCGCGATTCCGATACAGCCAGTACATGACGGCGAACACCGCAAGGAACACGATGTTCAGGTAGGTCGTGTAGTTCCAGGCGAAGTGCGCCGGCGCGATCACCGTCGGCCGGACCGCCGGCACTATCCCGGCGGCGCGGAAGATCACCTCGGTGATCAGCCCGGCGGCGGACATGACTGCCCAGAAGACGGCCAGCATTTTTAGCATCATCCGGGTCCCGTAGAACCGGCGGTAGATCAGTAGCAGCGGGAACGTGATCAGATCGGCGAACAGGAATGCGATCACGCCGCCGAAGGAGATCCCGCCCTGCCACAGGGCCGCGGCGAGCGGGACGTTACCAATCGAGCAGACAAAGCTGATAATCGCGACGAACGGCCCGACGATCGCGTTCTCCACGCTCGTCCACCATCCGTGCCCGGTCAGGAACAGGGCATGCCAGGCCGCGACCGGCACCAGCACGGCCAGCAGCCCGGCCGCGAGGTAGCCGATGACCAGTTCGCGCCGGAGCATCTTCAGGTCGGCCATCATGTAGCTCGCCGCGTCGGCCCAGCCCGCCTTCGAGCGGAGACGGCCGCGGAGCGGTATCCGGCCCTGATCGGCCAGATCCGCCCGGCTGTGTCCTTGGCGTCCTTGGTGTCCGCCGTGTCCGCCGTGCTCGCCGGCCGGTCCGTGGACGTGGTCGTGGCCGGTATCGGCCTGCTGGCTCACCCGCTCGCGGGCCCGGGCGACCGAACGGCCGCGCAGCCACAGGCCGCCGACGGCGGCGAGCAGGGCGATCATGATGATGCCGCCGACGAACTCGCTGACGGCGAACTGCCAGCCCATGAGCACGATCAGCACGATGCCCAGTTCGATGACCAGGTTCGTGGAGGCAAACATGAAGATCATCGCGGAAAGGAAGTCCGCACCCTTGGCGACCAGGGACTTGGCCATCGCCGACGCGGCATAGGAGCAGGACGAGGAGATCATCCCGTAACCGGAGGCTCGCGCGACGGCGGCCGGGCGATGGCTGCCGAGCGAGCGCTGCATGGCCGCGCGGCTCACGAAGGCCTGGACCGCCCCGGCCAGGCCGAACCCCAGGACGAGCGGCCAGAGGGTCTCCCAGAACATGAAGAACCCCTCGCGGAGGGCGCGCGCGATGTCGAGCAGCATTCCGGCTCGCCTTCCCTCCGCCTGCCCTGTCCGGCCCCGTCAGAGTCCCTGCCGGGATACCCCCCTAGGGTATCTTACCCGCCCGGGCAAACCGCAGCGACGAGGGGGGTAGCGGTCAGGAACGCGCCGTACCGTGCCGGCCATGGGCGCGAGCAGGATCCTGACATCCCCAAGATCGATGGGGCTTTTGCCATTCATGGCGCTCGTGCTGGCGATCCTGGGCCTGGCCGACTGCTGCTATCAGCTGTACACCCATATTTCCGGGAACGGCCGGCTGCTCTGCTCGGCCTCGACCGACGCTTGCGTGCTCGACCAGAACAGCCAGTACGCCTCGGTGCTCGGGATACCCGTCGTGGTCCCTGGCGTCGCCTTCTACGCGTTCATGGTCGCGATCTGCAGCCCGCCTGCCTGGCGGTCACGCTGGCAGCTGATCCGGCCGGTCCGGCTCGTTGCCGTGGTAATCGGCATGCTGTTCTGCCTGTACCTGGTGTTCCGCGAGATCATCAGCCTGGGCGGCCGGATATGCGCGTACTGCACGAGCGTCCATATCATTACGTTCCTGCTGTTCGCTCTGATCGTCTTCGACGCGTCCGGGTACAGGCCCGCGGATTCGTCGTCGCGATCTCGCTGAGGGATGTAAGGCTGGTGCGCGTGGCAACAATTGTCGCCTTTCACGCCCATCCCGACGATGAGGTCCTGCTCACCGGCGGCACGCTGGCGCGGCTCGCGGCGGAGGGTCACCGGGTGGTCATCGCGCTCGCCTGCTCCGTGCCGCTCGGCGGGCCGGGCACGCGTGGCAGCGAACGGCTGGAGCAGCTGCGCGACAGCGCGGCCGTGCTCGGCGCCGCGAGGGTCGTTCATCTGGGCTATGCCGACAGCGGGCACGGTCCGGTGCTGTACCCGGACCCGCCCGATGCGGTCCGGTTCGTGCGCGCGGACGTGACCGAGGCCGCGGGGCGGCTGGCCGGCGTGCTGCGCGAGGAGAAGGCTGACCTGCTGCTGAGCTACGACCCGCGCGGCGGCTACGGCCATCCCGATCACAGGAAGGTATACGAGGTAGGGGCTCGCGCCGCGGAGCTGACCGGCGTGCGGGTGCTGGAGGCGACGGCGCCGCGCGAACTCGTCACGCTGCTGTTCGGCACGATGCGCCTGCTGCGCCTGGTCGTACGCTACGACGCGGCCGAAGTGAACGGCAGCTTCACCCCGCGGGCCTCGATCACGCACCGGATCAGCGTGCGCCGCTATGCGCGGCAGAAGCGGGCCGCGCTGGCCGCCCATACGAGCTACACGAGTTCCACCGGCCGGTCGGCCCGGCTCGCGCGGCTGGCGATCGCGCTGCCCGTTCCCGTCCTCGGGATGGTCCTCGGGCGCGAGTGGTTCACCGAGCCGGGGGTCACGGCCACAGTGGTCCGCCGCGACGTCCTGCTGCAGGCCGGCTAAACCTCGGCCACGATCGGCTGCCGGTAGACGCGGCGGACGCTGCTGCCGAGGCGGCTGATGTCGGTTCCGTAGATATTGAGCGAGACCACGACGTCGGTGCCGGTGTTGCTGACCCGGTGAATGTCGCCGGGCGGTGCCATCGCGACCACGTGACCGGCGTCATTCCTGGCGGTTCCCGTAAGCGCCAGCCAGTCCTCGCGCAGCTCGAACCGCTCCTCGTGCTCGCTCCCCTGGATGACGCCGGTCACGCACCAGGTGACGTGATCGTGAACGTCAGTGGCCTGGCCCGGCCGGATCACCAGCGCGACCACAGAGAACGCCCCGTCGGGCTCGCCGTGCAGCGGGTGGCACTCGTACCGCAGGGGATTGCCGTAGCGCTGCTCCGCGGTGAGGATCTCCGGACCCGGCAGGTACAGCCTGAGCTGGTCGGCTACTAGGTCAGCGACCTCCGCCCAGCCCCCGGACTGTCGTGTCACCGCCCGCACGGCGCTGACCAGATTGCCGAGCCGGGCCTCGGCCGCAAGATTATTCCTAGTTTTCATATATGAATAATATGTTATGCCGGACCAGGGTGGCAAGGGAGTGGTATGCCGGGCAGGC
>JASHOV010000382.1 GCA_030038495.1 Streptosporangiaceae bacterium | reverse complement strand
CGGGTCGAAGTCTCACAAGCCTGGTCGGCGCCACTTCCGCCACCCGACATCCTCGCCGAGTACGATGGTGACGATCTCAGCGGCCTTTTTCGCCGTGGCGGCCGCCGGGGTCGCGGATGTCACTGCGTCGATTACGGCCGGATCAGTGTTCCTGTCAGTGCCGGCGATCATGCTGATTCGCTCATTCATCACCCGATCCTGATCGCCGGTCCTATGTGCCGGGCGGCCGACACTGGCCCTACGCCGACCGGCTCCGCGGCTGGTTCGATGACCACGCTGTCCGCCGCCGTGTCACACCTCGCGGTCAACGGCCGGCTCTGAACCTCACTCCAAGGTGTCGTGGGTGGCGCGCGCGCCGGTCCCGCCCGTCACAGTGGTAAAACCGCGCACCCCGATGGTCTAAGCAGGTAGAGGACCAGGGCACAGGATGGCGGTGTGATGCGGACGGCCGATACGACCCAGCGACCCGATGCCGGCAGCGACGACCCCCGGCCCGACTTCGAGACCTTCGTCCGGGAGACCGAGCCCCGGCTTAGCCGCGCGCTCGCCGCCGCCTACGGCTTCGAGGACGGCCGCGATGCCACCGCGGAAGCGCTCGCCTACGCGTTCGAGCACTGGGAGCGACTGCAAAACGTCGCCAACCTGCCCGGCTACCTGTTCCGGGTGGGCCAGTCCAGCAGCCGACGGCGCAGGCAGCCGGTGCTCTTCGCGGTGCCCGACGGCGGTGATCACGCGTTCGAGCCCGGCCTGCCCGCGGCACTCGCGGGCCTGACGCAGCGTCAGCGGCTAGCCGTCGTCCTCGTGCACGGATACGGATACACCCTGCGCGAGGTGGCCGAGCTGATCGGAGTGCGGCAGACCACGGTGCAGAACCACCTGACCCGCGGGCTCGCGCGCCTGCGCCTGACACTGGGAGTGTGCGATGACGACCGATCTTAAGGACCAAATTCACATTCTGATGGAACGTGGCATCGCGTCCGTGACGGCCGCCGAGGCCGCGAGCCAGGCCAGCCGCCGGTCAGCCCCGTTCCGGCTCCCGAGCTCGCGGCGGCGCCGGACGCTCGGTATCTCGGCCGCCGGCCTAAGCGCGGCCGCGTGCGCAGTCGCGCTGGTGGTGACCCAGGCCGGCGGCGTCGCGCGCACGGCCAGCCAGCGGCCGACCATCGTCACCGAGGCCTACGTCCGGCACCTGGCCAGCGCGTCGAGGATCGCGCTGGCACGGTCAGGCCGGGCCGTGATCGTCAGCCGCCAGACGCTGAGCGGCGTCTGGCAGGGCACGAACACCGACGACATCGCGTTCTCCGGCCGGAACTGGAACGACTCGTTCAGCGAGATTCTCCCGCCGGTGAGCGGGCAGCCGGCCACCACGCAGTCCGCGATCAACCGCGTGGTCAACGGCCAGGCCTACGACTACTTCGTGGCCGCCCACGGGCTCGCCTGGTATCACGACGTCGGGCCGGACGCGATTGCGTCGATGGCGATCCCCGATGCGCGCACACTGCTCAGCGAGCTCTCCGCGGACGCCGACTTCGTGGTGGCGGGCTACAGCACCGTGGACGGCGTCCGGCTTGAGCACCTGCTGGCGACTAACCTGGCCGGCCTGCCCGCCCTTCAGCTCGGCAACGCGACGCCGCAGGGACGCCTGACGTCGCTCAGCATCTGGGCCGACAGCAGCGGCGTGGTGCACCGGATGAGCCTGACCACGACCCAGACGATCGCGGTCAGCACGCTGAATCCGGGTCAACTGCGGAAGACCCTGCGGCTGGCGCCGGCCAGGGGTCGCGCGCGGGTCGCGGCGGTCCGTAAGTTCATGGTGGCGCCGCTCAGGGGTCTGAAGAACAAGCGCCTCATCATGGTCCGGGCCGGGGGCCATCTGAGCATGCGGATGGAGGTACAGGACACCAGCGTGGTCGTGAGCTTCCTGGACATCGGGCAGCCTCAGGTCATCACGGTGCCGGGGCACGCCTACCTGACCTACGGCCTGGGCTGACCGGACCGCGCCCCGCATGGCCTGCCTGCCGCTCCGGCCGGCTCAACCACGGCCTGCCGCACCCTAGGATCTGGGTCTGTGGCAGTTGACGCGGTGATCTTTGACTGGGGCGGCACGCTGACCCCGTGGCACTCCATCAACGTGGAGCAGCTCTGGTGGACAGTCTGCGAGCCGCACTTCCCCGCCGCGGAGGTGGCCGACCGCGCGGCGGCGCTGCACGCGGCCGAGCAGGATCTGTGGCAAGCCGGTCGCACCGAGCATCGCAGCGCGACGATCAGTCAGCTTTTCGAGCTCGCCGGGGTACGGCAGACCGAGGCGCTACTCACCAGCTACCAGGGCGTGTGGGAGCCGCACACCTTTACCGATCCCGAGGCCGTCGTCCTGCTGGGATACCTGCGCGAGCGCGGCATCAGGGTCGGCGTCCTGTCGAATACGATGTGGCCGCGCGACTGGCACGACGAGGTATTCCGCCGCGACGGCGTGCTGCACCTTATCGACGGCTCGGTGTACACCAGCGAGATCGACTGGGTCAAGCCGCATCCGGACGCCTTCGGCGCGGCCATGGCCGCGGTCCGCGTCACGGATCCGGGTCGCTGCGTGTTCGTCGGCGACCGGCCGTACGACGACGTGCACGGGGCTCAGTCGGTCGGCATGCGCACGGTGCTCATGCCCAACAGCGACGTGCCGCCGTACGCCGAGGCCGTGCCCGACGCGATCATCGGCAGCCTGGCGGAGCTGCCCCCGCTGCTCGAGTCCTGGTAGCGCTACCGCTCAGTGCAGGTGCCGCTGCCAGTCGGCTGGCACCCGGCCCGCCGGCCCGGGGACAGGCTGATCCGTCGGGTGGTGCAGCGGCGGCGCCAGGTCCGGCCCGCGCTCGTACAGCTCCTCGGCCGGGAAGCTCCAGAACCACTCCTCTCCGGGCTCGAAGCTGCGGATCATGGGGTGCCCGGTCGCGGCCGCGTGCGCCGTCGCATGCTGCGATGGCGAGGTGTCGCAGCAGCCGATGTGCCCGCACTGGGCGCACCGGCGCAGGTGAAACCACCAGCCGCCGGCCCCCTCGCACTCCACGCACCCGGTCCCGCTCGGCGGTACTGACGGGTCCACTCCGGGAATGTCGGTCATGCTCGCTCCTGGTCTGCCGCCATCGGTCTGGGCTCGATACCCACGGTAGCCGTCCGCGGCCTATCCGCCGGCAAGCGACTCACTGGCTGCCCAGCGGAACACGCCCGTGGCCATCGTGGACGTGGCCCGGTCCGCACGGAGGCTGAACACGCGGTGCCGGGCCTGCGCGACTTCCGGGTCGCCGGGAGCCGCCAGCCAGGCGAGCTCGGCCAGGTGCCCGGCGAGCCGGATGTCTTGCTCCGGGCACCCGGCCGCCTCGGCCAGCTGCAGCGCCCGCGCCGCGAGCCTCGTGGCCCCCCCGGCCAGGTCCGCCAGCTCGGCCGCCACCGCCCGCTCGCTGGCCGGCATCAGCGTCGCCGGATTGCCGTCCCACCAGCCGCCGTACTGCCGCCACACCGTGCGGACGATGAACTCAGGCTCGTCGTACACGGGCTGCAGGAACGGCCGGTCCGCGAGCGCGGCCGGGACCCGGACCGTGTGAATCGCCTCATCCAGCCTGCCGCCGCCGTTCATGACCTCGAGGGTCTGGCTGACCAGCGACTCCAGCAGCTCGGCCGTATCACCGAGCGCGCGGGCGACCCGGTCCGCGCCCATCACGGGCAGGCCGTGTCCGGGCAGCAGGTACTCGGGCTGCAGCTCGATCATGCGGCGCAGTGCCCGCGCCCACTCCAGCGGGTACCGCTGCACCTTCTGCGGGTTGCCCGCATTCGGTGAGGCCCAGATGAACAGGTCGCCGCAGCACAGCACCTTGCGGTCCGCGAGCCAGGTCACCGTGTGGTCGTCGGTCTCGCCCTTCTCGTGCCGCAGTGCCAGCGCGGTGGCGCCCGCCTGCACGGTCAGCTCGTCCCGGTAGGTCACGTCCGGGTACCGGTACTGCGTGGGCCACCGCAGTCCTGGCGCCCCGAACTGACGCTGGTTGATGATCTCGTTGTAGCCCAGTGTCATCAGGTAGCGGTCAAAACGCAGCGGCAGCGCCTCGTGCGCCACCACGACGGGCGCCGGCCAGCCCCGCTCCCGCGACTCTTCCGCCCAGACCGGCACACCGAAGACGTGATCGATGTGACCGTGCGAGTAGATGGCCGTGTGCAGGCGCTGGCCGGTCCAGCGCCGCAGTTCCTCGTGAATGGCGCTGGCCGCGAACGCGCTGCCCGTGTCGACCAGCACCAGGCCGTCGTCGGTCACGATCGCGGTCACGTTGGCGAACGCCGGCACGAACGCGACGCCGTCGCAGATCTCCGCCAGCCCGCCCAGGTGCCGCACCGGATGGAACTCGCTCGTCGTTACCTCGCCGCGCCACAGCCTGTCGGCCAGGTCCAGCACGTCAGTTGCCATCCGTCACGCACTCCTAGCCTCGGGTATTACGAAAGTCTGCATACCATGGCGCAAACTCGTGCAGCGACTCAAGCGTCACGCCGGCGCCGGCGGCGCGAAGCTCCGCGGCCGTGAACGATCCGGTGGTGACGCCGACCGCGGCCACGCGCGCCTGCCGGGCGGCCATCATGTCGGGCGGCGTGTCGCCGACGTAGGCGGCGGCCGCGAGCGTCCGCAGCACGGCGGACTTCTCCGGACCGTGCACGTAGGCAAACACCTCGTCCGGGATCAGGCCGACCGCGGCCAGGCTCGGCTCCACCGAGATCGGATGCTTGGCCGTGATGATGACGGCCCGCTCCCCCGCCAGCTGCACCGCGCTCATGGCCTCGACGGCGCCGGGCAGCAGCGTGGTGAGCCGCGGTGCCAGCTTGACGTAATGCCGCCGGTAGCAGTCGGCCGCGCTCATGACCTCATCCGGGCTGAACCAGTACGCAGCCTCGTCCTCCAGCTTGATCCCCATCCGCCGGTCGACCTCGTCGAGGTCGATGCGCACCCCCGTCTCGGCGCTGACCGCCGACCAGGCCGCCATGATCGCGGACCTGGAATCGATGAGAGTCATGTCGAGATCGAATCCGACCGGCCCTCTACTGTGCTTACCGATGAGCCGATTCACCCCCCAACGGAGTCGCCGTGAGCATCGAACTCAACCACACCATCGTCCCCGCGCGCGACCCGCGAGCCTCGGCCCAGTTCCTGGCCGACCTCCTGGGCCTGACCGTGGAGCCGCCAGTGGCGCACTTCACGCCGGTCACGCTGGCCAACTCGGTCACGCTGGACTTCGACCAGAGCGACGCCTTCGAGCCGCACCATTACGCGTTCTTGGTCTCCGACGCGGAATTCGATGCCGCCTTCGCCCGGATCACCGGCGCGAGGATCGAGTACTACGCCGACCCGGCGTGCCGCCAGGTCGGACAGGTCTACCGGAGCAAGAACGGCCGCCGGGGCACCTACTTCCGCGACCCGAACGGTCACCTCATGGAGATCATGGCCGGGGTCGTCTAGTACTCCAGCCGTAGATCGTGATCTTGTTGCTGAGGCGACGTAGACCGTCGGTTGTCCTGGCACGATCGACCTGATCTGCGGGTCGTCTGTTCCTTTTCCGTCTACCGGAGTCCGCCCGGACGGAGGGCATCGTCGATCTCGCTGAGCTTTTCGGGGGACAGCGTGCCCGCCCG
>JASHOV010000381.1 GCA_030038495.1 Streptosporangiaceae bacterium | reverse complement strand
CCCGCGCGGTGAAGTAGAACAGCACCCCGACCATGATGAAAGGGACAACCGTGTACAGGATCTCGACCGGCAGGTTGTACCGGACCTGATACGGGATGCGGTCGCCGCGCTTGCGGTGGAAGATCACCGCCCAGAGGATCAGGCCCCAGACCGCTACGCCGACGGCGAGCGCGGCGATCCACGAACCCTGCCACAGTGCCACGGTGATTTTGGCCTGCTGCGTGAGCGGCGCGCGCAGCCCGAGCCGCTCCACGTCTGTGCTGTTGCAGCCTGCCGTCATGAGCACCAGGCCGACGGCCAGGGCGGTGGCGGGCAGCGCCCGCCGCGGCAGTCTCCGCCGCTGCCGCTCCGGCCTGTGCTTCTCAACACGGGGCCCGGGGGCACGGTTTATGGGACTCACAGATGGCCTTCCCAGCAATAAGTCCCGGCATCAGCGGCCGGTCAAGGTCGACGTCCTACAGTCTGTCGTGGAAACAGTACAACGCCACGCTGCCGCGGCCGGGGGTACCCCCGCCTCCGGGCGCTGCATTTCGCCGGCAAGCCCTGCGGGAGGCGCGGCGACGGCCCGCCGAGGCCCGGCTTAGAGTCGTGCCCGTGGCGTATTTCGACGCGGCCTCGGCCGAGCCGCTACTCCCGCAGGCTCGGGAAGCGCTGCTCACCGCACTCGCCGACGGATGGGCTGACCCGGCCCGCCTGCACCGCGAGGGCAGGCAGGCCAGGCTGCTGCTCGATCAGGCCAGGGAGAGTATGGCGGGCGATCTCGGCTGCCGGGCCGATGAGCTCTCGTTCACCAGTTCCGGAACCCAGGCGGTGCACCTTGCGGTGCTGGGCGCCGCGGCGGCCAGGCAGTCGGCCAGCCGGGGCCCCGGCCACCTTGTCACCAGCGCGGTCGAGCACTCCAGCGTCCTGAACGCGGCGGACTGGCTGGCCCGGCGGTCCGGGACCGAGGTGACCACCACCGGCGTAGACCGGCTGGGCCGCGCCGATCTCGCCGAGTTCGCGGCCGCGCTCCGGCCCGGCCGCACCCTGCTTGCCTGCCTGCAGGCCGCCAATCACGAGGTCGCGACGGTGCAGCCGGTCGCCGAGGCGGCGCAGGAGTGCGCCGACCGGAAGGTACCGCTGTTCGTTGATGCCGCCGCTGCGGCCGGCCGGCAGGCCGTCCCGGCCGGATGGTCCGTGCTCGTGGCGAGCGCGCACAAGTGGGGCGGCCCGGCGGGCGTGGGCGTGCTCGCCGTGCGCAAGGGCGTCCGCTGGCGCGAGCCACTCCCCGCCGACGACAGGGAAGGTCGCCGGGTGCCTGGCTTCCCCAACGTCCCCGCCGTGCTGGCCGCAGCGGCCGCGCTCGCCGCCACAACCCGGCAGCGGGAGGACACCAATGGCGCTCTTCGCGCGCTCACCGACCGGATCCGCGCCCGCGTTCCCGCGCTAGTCGAAGACGCCGTGGTGCACGGGGACCCGGACAGCCGGCTAGCCCACATCGTCACGTTCTCCTGCCTGTACGTCGACGGCGAGGCGCTGGTTATCGAGCTGGACAAGGCCGGTTTCTCGGTATCTTCCGGCAGCGCGTGCGTGTCCGACACCCGGCAGCCCAGCCACGTGCTGGCGGCCATGGGCGTGCTTACGCAGGGCAACGTCCGGGTATCGCTTCCGAGTACCGCCACCCCCGAGTCGGTCGATAAGTTCCTCGCGGTCCTGCCGCCGATCGTGGCGAGGGTGCGGGACACTGTGAGGACCGCAGGCAGTTCCTGACCGGGCGGGCCGATTCACGAATCGGCTCGAGCTGCCCGGCGGCGAAGATCCAGGGAGGTAGACCGCGTGACCCCCCCGCAGCACGCAGTCGGCATGGGCCCGTCCGCCAAGGGCGCGTCCGGCGCGGGCCCGGCGCTCACCATCGACGCACTGGGCAAGAAGTGCCCGATCCCGATCATCATGCTGGCCGACCGGATCAGGGAGGTCCGCATCGGTGACCTCATCGCCGTGCTGGCCGACGACCCGGCCGCCAAGACAGACCTGCCCGCCTGGTGCGCACTCAAGTCGCACGACTTCGTCCGGCGAGACGACCTGCGCGAGGGCTGGAGTTTCCTGGTGCGGCGCTGCTACTAGCGCCGCCGGTGGCGGGTAGCGCCCGTGGTTGGCAGCGCCGTGGTTGGCAACGCCCGTGGTTGGCAGCGGCCTCAGTCCGGCTCGTCGAGAGCCTCGAAGCGTCCGGAGAACCGGGGGTCCGACTCCCACCAGGGCCGCGCACTGGCGGGTTGCGCCTGGCTCCCGGCGGCTGCCGCGCCGGCGGCGGGTGTCGCGGTGGCGGCGCGCTGCGCGTCGGCGGCGTCGAGTTCCGCGTCGATGACCACGGCGTCAGCCTCATCCTCGCGGATCATCTGAATGAGCTGGGCGGCCAGGAACGGCAGGCCGACGATGTCGCCGAATATCCACAGGACGCCGCCGCCCAGCACCTGGTCGGTGGTGAGATTAGGTCCCCACGGCCGCGCCAGCGCGTGGTAGTACGATCCCGCGATCAGGCTGTTGCTCGCGATCACCGCCAGGCCGAGAATGGCGTCGCCGATGACCTCAGCGCCGGTGATCCAGAGCGAGACGACATACGGGTAGGCCTTGGGCACCGGATCGACCCGCAACAGCGTCCAGAAGAACACGAAGCCGGGAACCGCGAACGCCAGGTGGGTGACCTGTGCCACAGCGGTGGACGTGAAGCCGGCCTGGTACCACGGCGTGAAGTAGACGACGAACGGAGTGACTACCAGTACCAGCGTGGTGATGGCGGGGAACGTGGCTATCTTCGCGGCCGGGCTCGCGATGGCGGCGGCAAGCCGGCGGCCGGGGCCGGGAGCCGCGGCGATGAAGAGCGACAACGGCCGGCCCATGGCCAGGAACAGCGGGATGACGAGCAGGAACAGGATCGTCTGCACGGAGCGCACGTAGAACAGCACCGGCTGATAGACACCCACAAACGACATCGTGCCCAGGACGGTGAAGCCGAGTCCGAGCCCGCAGAAGGCGACGATCCGGCCGACCGGCCAGGCCTGCCCGCCGCGCCTGACCCGCCGGACTCCGGCGAGGTAGCCGCCGCCGAGCACCACGATGCCAATAAGCGTCCACGGGTCGAGGGTCCACGAGGTGAGCGCGGTGCCCATTGTCAGCTGCGGCGGCCCGTGATAGCCAGTGGCGAGCGCTGCGAGCATGCCGCCACGTTACCCGCCCCCGATTGCGGGCCGCGCCGCGGCGTACGGCACTGGGCCGCGGGCAAGCCGGTGCGTTGCCTTGTGCAGTGCCCGATTTACAGCGAGACTTGCCGATCGGCCAGTGAGTTACCGGCCTAACGCCAAACACAGGTCGCAGTCGGTCGCGTATCGAAAGGATCGTGGATGCCTTACCTAACCTGGCGCCGGGCCGCCGGCACGGTGCTGTGCGCGAGCGTGCTCACGGTCGGCAGCATTGCCGCCGCGACCGCCGCTCAGGCCGCACCGCAGCGGGTGCCGATCGCAGGGACGCACCCGTCCTGGGCCAAGGCCGCGACGCGGGTAGGAGCACGCTCGCTCACTACCGGCGCGGTGAACTCGAGGATCTACCTCGAACCCCGCGACGCCGCAGGTCTTGCCGCCCTGGCCACCGAGGTTTCCACGCCCGGCACCGCGCTCTACCGGCACTTCCTGACGCCGCAGCAGCTCCAGGCCAGGTTCGGCGCCACGCGCGCGCAGATCAGCGCCATCAGGACCTGGCTCAGCCAGTCCGGGCTGCGGGTCACCGGCGTCAGCGATCACGTTGCCGGCGGCTACGTCGCGGTCAGCGGCTCGCTCGCCGCCGCGAGCCGCGCCTTCCACGTGACCTTCGCCAACTACCGGCTCGCGGGCCAGGGCGTCGTCCGAGCGCCGCAGCAGGCCGCATCTGCGCCGGCCGACGTCGCGGCGTCGGTGCTTTCCGCCACCGGGCTGAGCACCGCACGCGAGCTCATGCGCCCGCAGAATGCCACCGCGGCCGTCCCGACCACGGCCGTCGCCACCACGGGCGTCACCACCACGGGGAAGCTGCCGCCTCCCGGCCCCAACTACTGGGTCGCAAAGCCCTGCGCCGCCTACTACGGGCAGATCATCGCCACGAGCAAGCCGAAGGCGTACGGCAGGCACTGGCCCTGGGCTGTCTGCGGCTACACCCCGGCGCAGGTGCGCGCGGCCTACGGCGTGACCGCGTCCGGCATGACCGGCAAGGGTCAGACCGTGGCCGTGGTAGACGCGTACGCCTCCCCGACGATGCTGCGTGACGCGAACCAGTTCTCCAGGCTGGAGGGCGAGCCCCAGTTTGCGCCCGGCCAGTACCAGCAGTATCTGCCGTCAACCCCGTTCACCCAGGCCGGCAACAACCAGTGCGGCGCGCAGGGCTGGTACGGCGAGGAGACGCTGGACGTGGAGTCGGTGCACGACATGGCGCCGGCCGCCAGAATCAGGTTCGTGGCTGCCGCCAGCTGCCAGGACCCGGATCTGGCCGACGCGCTGGCCTACATCGTCAACCACCGCCTGGCCAGCATCGTCAGCGACTCCTGGGACGACACCGAGGCGGGGGCCGCGGAGTTCATCGACACCTACCACGTGATCTTCGAGGCAGGCGCGGCCGAGGGCATCGACTTCGCGTTCTCCTCCGGCGACAACGGCTACGAGGCTCCGGGCGAGGACCCCGGCGGCTCCACGCACCTGCAGGTCGACTACCCGACCTCAGACCCGTTCGTGACCTCGGTTGGCGGCACCAGCCTGGCCATAGGGAAGGCCGGCAGCTACGAGTTCGAGACCGCCTGGGGCACCGTGCTCGACCCGCTCGCCAGGAACGGCAGGCACTGGAAGTACGCCCTGCCAGGCGGCTACCCGTACTTCTTCGACGGCGGCAGCGGGGGTGGTACATCCACCCGGTTCGAGCAGCCGCAGTACCAGCAGGGCGTCGTCCCGGACTCGCTGTCGGAGGCGCTGCCGGGCGGCGGGACAAGCACAACGCCGATGCGCGAGGTCCCCGACATCTCGGCCTACGCCGACCCGGCGACCGGCATGCTCGTTGGCGAGACCGTGCTGAAGCCGAGCGGCCACGGTTACGAGTTCGCGCTCAGCCGGATCGGCGGCACCAGCGTGTCCTGCCCGACGTTCGCCGGAATCGAGGCCGACGCGCAGCAGGCGGCAGGCGGACCGCTCGGGTTCGCCAACCCGGCGATCTACTACCTGTACGGCGCGGACAAGTCGGCGTTCCACGACGTGACCAACACACCGCTCGGGCCTGGCCCGCTGGCGCAGGTCCGGGTCAACTACGCCAACCCGAACGCGCCGAAGGGCAAGAAGGTCTATTACCTGCGCACGCTCGGGATTGACGGCGAGGGCAGGGCGGCCCTGAGAGCGACCGTCGGCTACGACGACGCGACCGGCGTCGGATCGCCGGCCGGCTACATACTCGCGGTCCAGCAACTGCCGCGTTACTAGTCCCCGCGAGCGGCGACCCGACGAAAGCCGCCGTTCCCGCCCTACCGGTCAGCCGAAGTGCGCGGCCAGGTCGGCGGCGGCCGCCTGGCCGTAGGACGCAGTGCAACGGGCGGCCAGGCCGGCCGGCTCGAGCGAGTACTCCTGCGGGCCGGCCACTTCCAGCGCCTGAACGGCGGCCAGGTTGCCGAGCTGCGCCGCCCGCTCGAGGCTGAGGTCCCAGGCAACGCCGGCCAGGAAACCGGCACGGAATGCGTCCCCGGAGCCGGTCGGGTCGACCGGGGTCACGTCCTTGACCGCACCGACCAGCACCGGGGCCGCGCCCGCCCGGTCCACCCTGACGCCCTCAGAGCCCAGCGTGGTCACACGGGCGCCGACGCGTGCGGTCAGCTCGGCGGCGCTCCAGCCCGTCTTGTGCTCGGTCAGCGATGCCTCGTACTCGTTGCTGAACAGGTAGGCCGCGCCC